>JAOTTL010000033.1:0-25768 GCA_029864385.1 Betaproteobacteria bacterium
GTCAAAGCATTGCCGAATAGTGTTGCATAAAACTTAGTGGTTTGCGCGAGAGGCCTGATGGCTCACAAAACGTGCGCGACAATGTAGCCGATGTCCGCTTTCGGCCCACTGCGGTCATTTAAACGCACTGCTGGATAACGAGCCACTAATCGAAAGAAACCCCGCCGCAGCAAGGTCTGTTTGAGTGCTGCTGACTCGCGCTAAGCTGCCTGTAGTTTCCTGCGCCGGCCTAGCGGGTCCGGGCGGCTTTCACGAACTCGAGCGAGTCCCGAAACAGCTGGAGATCCTTCTCGTACTCGGCCGCCTCGGCGCGGTCGATCTGTATCCATTCCCTCGAACTTGCCATACCGCCGGGCTGAAACGGGACGACATTGTCCCTTGAGAACCGCAGTTCGGTGGCGGTGGCGGCGGGCAGGCGCAGGCCAACGCCATCGCCGCTGATGCAGGCGAACATCTTGTCGCTGACGAAGAAGGCGTCAAGGCCGTTAATTTTTCTTGCGCTGACGCCGGGAAGTTTGAGAAGCATAGCTTCGATCTGCGCCTTGCGGCTGGACTCGGGGGTATCGGTATTCAAGAGAGATCCGCCTGGGTTGTCATGAACAGAGAAATCAAATAAGAAATGCCAAGTCCGGCGCGGCCGCCAAGAGTGCACGGCACATGCGAGATTCCGGCGATCCAATCAAAGCGGTACACATCCCAGTCGCGCTCGATGGTTCCCGCGATCGACTTCGGCCAGCCGACCGTCCGGAACTGGGCGAAAGCGGACATTGACGGAGTGGCCCGTCTCGACACACGGCGGACATCTAACGTCAAACGGGCCCGGCTTGTATCATGATATATCGAGCCTGGCCCGTTTTAGCGTTTAGGGAGCCGTTCGTTCGACTCCTCAAAAGCTCGCATCGTGTGCTCCACGTCATAGGGGTGCTCCTCGAACGTTTTGGGGTCCCATTCGCTGCGAGGTGTTGAGAAAAAATCTCCGGGGTAAACATGAATCGCCCCGGTAATCTGATCCAGGGGATTCGTGACTGCGTGGATGATCGTCGCGCCGAGCGGGACCGTGTCCTTCGTGTTCAGCTCCTTGGTGCCGTGCCGCGTCAGACCCTTCTCGTTGCGGCGGTAGAAGATGTTCTGCTCCCGACCGCCATAGATGCCGATGACAGCCCACATGCGATGATCGTGGGGATGGAATACCATCCGGGGTCCCCAGCATAGGTTGAGGATTGTTAGATCGTCTGCCTTGTAGATCGTCTCGACCCCTGCGCGCTGCGGTTCCCCGAGTGCTCGCACTATCTGCGCGGGGTCGCTTACGGCTTTCTCCACCAATTCGCGTATCGCGGCCTGCGCGTTCTTTTCCTTAAGCGCGGCGCGGCATTCCTCAATGAAGCGCTCTTTTTCAAACATCGCCATTTCTCCGTTTTCCCAAGAGGCTAATGTTCACGATGACCGGCCGTATGCCGGCGGCAATATCGCCGGCAGGCGGTCCGCGTCGATCGTGCGGTTAGCCGTCATGTGTCCCCTCGAGCCGAAAGGAGGGCTTGATGCACCAAATTCGCCATTGCTGCAGCCGCATCGGTACCCTCCCGCCTCAATCCTTCAATTACGCCCTCGCGGTCTCTGGGCGAGCGATTCTGACTCACCTTCCACTTGCCCACAAGTTGCGCGACGGGGATTTCGAGGCCGACAATGGCTCCAACCATTTTTTCAACGTAGTCAGCAGGCGCGTCTGTCACTTTCCAGGGAGCAGGGCGTTCCGCCTCATGCCGGTTGGTCAGTTCTTGAACGTGTGCTCGCACCCATACCGGATCGTCGATGACGCGTATGTGTCCGCGCGCATGGACGACTACGTAGTTCCAGGTCGGCACCACTTTAGCGGTTTCATTCTTGCTGGGATACCAGGAAGGTGAAATAAAGGTGTGGGGGCCTTGAAATATCACGAGTGCTTGAACGTTAGGCGAGACATCGCGCCGCAGCGGGTTGGCGCGAGCGATGTGGCCGTGCAGGGTGCCGTAAGGTGCCGGATCAGATTGCACCAGGAAGGGGATGTGGTTCGCTTCGAGACCGTTCCGATTCAGCGTCACCAGTGCCCCAAAAGGATGTGCACGAACAAGTTGGTGAAGAACTTCCACATCCGTTTCTTCGAATTGCTTTGGGAGGTACATTTTCCATCTCCATATGAGTGGCCCGGGGAGGCCTATCTCATTTATAGCCGTCAGAAGAGAGACTTTCAGTCGGTGAGTATAACGACCTGCTCGCTGGCCAGACTAAGCCCGACTCTTGTGCACACGGAAAACGAACGTTGATTGGGCTGGTGGGCGTCATCGACCAGGATCACGCTCTCACCGACGGCCACAGCATAGCGGGTCAGGTTCCCGAGAAACTCTTGGTGTTGAATCACACCCTGCATCGAAACACCCGCTCGTGGCTCGGGGGCTCCGGCCGGTCGAATCGCGACACTCTGGGGTCGAAACATGATGCTGTGGGAGTCACCGGTCCCGCGATTCGCGACCTGTGACGAGCTTAAGGGCACCGTAATGCCGCTCGCGGAGTGAAATACGGTCGTACCAACGTCGCTGGCCAATCGTCCATCGAGAACGTTCGCCATCCCGAGAAAGCTCGCCACGAATCGATTGGCGGGGTTGTCGTAAAGCTCAGTGGGAGTACCCACTTGCTGGACGACACCCTCGCTCATTACGGCAATCCGGTCGGCCGTCGTGTTTGCCTCCTCCTGGTCGTGGGTAACAAAGATCGTTGTCAGTGCCAGCTTGCGCTGCAGCTCCAGCAACTCCTGGCGCATTTGGACACGCAGTTTGGCATCCAGGTTCGACAGCGGCTCATCGAGCAGCAGTACTTGGGGCTCGACAACGATCGTGCGGGCGAGCGCGACACGTTGCTGCTGGCCACCAGACAGCTGCGAGGGGCGGCGTTCCGCCAGCTCCGACAGGCCTACGAGCTCAAGCACTGCATCAACGCGACGCCAGATCTCAGGCTTCGGCAGACGGCGCTCCTCCAACCCAAACGCAACATTCCTGCGCACGGTCATGTGCGGCCACAGCGCGTAGCTTTGGAATACCATACCGACGTCTCGCTGCCATGGCGGCAGCGCGGTGATATCCTTGCCGCCGATCCGTACACGCCCCGTCTGAGCGTTGCCGAAACCGGCAATCAGGCGCAGCAGCGTGGTCTTGCCGCACCCTGACGGCCCGAGGAAGGTAAAGAACTCTCCCGGCTCGATCGCCAGCGACACCTCCTTCAGCACATGGTTGTTGCCGTAATAGAGATTGACGTCTTCTATGCTGACGCCTGCAGCGTGCTTACGTGCCTTGATCGCGTGCTCCGTCATGCCTGTCCTCTAATATTCATCCGCCAGACCGCGCGCTTTCTGGCCGCGTTCGATTACCCGATGTGAGAGATAGGTTGCAATGCCGACGATCAGGACAGCGATGATGCCAAGCGCCGCCCCCGGGCCTCTGCCAGCGGCGGTCTGCATGAACACATAGAGCCCGTACGCCAGCGGCGCATCCGATTCCCTCGAAACCAGCATGATGGTGGCCGACAGCTCAACCGCAGCGGTCGCGAAGCTGGTGACAAAGCCCGCCAGGATGCCGCCCACCATGAGCGGCACCACGATTCGGCGCACAGTCGTTAGTTTTCCTGCACCCAGGTTCTCGGCCGCCTCCTCCAGCGCCACGCTGAGTTGTTGCAGCGCCGCCGTGCATGCGCGCAACGCATAGGGCAACCGGCGTACCGACAGCGCGATCACCAGCACCACCCACCAGCTGGCGAGCGGCTGCCCGCTCCAGGGCAACTGCACGCCGAAGAACGTCCGCAAGTAGCCGATGCCGAGCACGACCCCGGGCACCGCCAGCGCCGCCATCGCTGTGTAGTCCAGCCATTTGCGTGCGGCAATCTTCGTGCGCAGCACGAGATAGGCGATAGCTGTGCCTATGGTCACATCGACAAGCGCCGCCAGGGAAGCGTAGAGCATGGTATTGGTGACGAACTGTGGCGATTGCTCGAATACCTCCCGGTAATGATTGATCGTGTACCCGTCGGGGAGCACACTAAATGACCAGATGGTCCCAAAAGAAAGCAGCGTCAGACCGATGTGAGGTGAGAGCACGAGCAACAGAATCAAACCAATCACACCATAAGACAATACTCCCTCCCACGGCCGCATCCGTCGTTTGGCCAGACCGCCGCCGCCACGTTGCTCGGTCCCATAGTCCTTGCCGCGCAGCGCCAGCGCTGCCACCCACATGGCAAACAGGGAGAACCCCACGAGAATCACCGAGATCACGTAGCCCATCGGGTCAGTGATGCCGATCGAGGAGATTCGCAGATAGGCCTGCGGCGCCAGCAGCGTATTCACATTCAGCAGTAACGGCGTGCCGAGATCGTCGAAGACCTTGATGAAGACGAGCGAAGCGCCGGCGACGTAGCCAGGCATCGCCAGCGGAAAAACAATGCGGCGGAACAGTCGAAATCCGGAGGCGCCGAGGTTTTGCGCCGACTCCTCCATGGCGCGGTCGATGTTGTTCAGGCTCGCTGAGAGATTGATCAGGATGAATGGAAAGTAATGAATGCTCTCGACGAATATGACGCCGTTGAGCCCGTCCATGAACGGTATGTTGATTCCGACCCACTCTTCCAGCATCAGGTTTACGCTGCCATTGGTCCCGAACAGGAGTTGCATCGCTACCGCGCCGACGAAGGGCGGCATGATCAACGGGATGATCCCCAGCGTCTGCACGATGACGGCGCCGCGGAACTCGAAGCGGGTCGTAAAGTAGGCGAGCGGCATCGCGAACGCCGTAGCGACCAGCACGGATATCGCGGCCACATAGAGCGAGTTCCAGAAGGCCTCGCGGAACAGCGAGGTGTTGAAGAAATCCTGGAAATTGACGAGCGTGAACGCACCCGTGCCCGGCGCCTGAAAAGCGACGATAATGACCTTCGCGACAGGGACGACGAGAAACAGGAACAGGAAGGCCGCGATCAGCAGCGCAACACCCCTCTGTCCCCAATGCGCGTTCATCGAGATGTTCTGTGATGCAGAAACAATAAACGGGTCCGGATTGCCCGGACCCGTTCAGGAGGAGAACTACCGAGCCATCGACAAAGCCTGTTCAGCCTTCGCCAGCGCTTCTGCATAGTTCTTCGTGACGAACGCATCCCACTGTTCTTCTACCTCGGCCTGCCGCTGCGGTAGTTTATCGGTCTTTTTCCTGCGCTTCTTCTTGAAGACTTTGGAAAACCCCGGATCGGAGGCCTGTGCCTCGGTCACCGGCACTGCCGCCACCAATGCGCGCGCCTCCTTGATCAGTCCAGCAACCTTCTCGTCGTTCGGTCTCTTCGCTGCTGCCGCCTGCGCCTTCTGAATCGCGCGGGTTGCCGCCTTCAAGTCATCGAGCCGGTACGTAACCATCACGTCGAACAAAGAGTTGACGACATTGTAACGACGCTTTGACAAATCCACGTCAAACTTCACAACCGCGCCGATCGACTTGTCCTTGAACGGATTTGGAAACCCGGGCGGCGCCTTGGCATACGTGGCGGGATTGACCGGAAGGCGGCGAATCTTCGGATCCAGCAGCGTTGTCTGACCTTCCGGGGAGAGCAAAAACTCGATGAAGGCGGCGGCCGCCTGTGGATGCGGCGAATTCTTCAGAATTGCGACGTTGGCCGGCACCAGCGTGGTCACGGTCGGGTACACGAACTCCACCGGGAATCCGGAAGCCTGCGACGACAGACCGAAGAAATCGATCACGATCCCGAAACCGAAATCACCGCTGTTGACGCCGTCCGGAACACCGAAGCTGCGCTCGGTGACCGTCTTGAAGTTGCCGGCCATCTCCTTCCACGATGCCCAGCCTTTCTCCCAGCCTTCGCCTTGCAGAACGGTCTCCACCGTCAGATGCGTCGTGCCCGAACGCGACGGTGCCGACATGCCGACGTGCCCGTGATACACGGGTTTAGCCAGGTCCGCCCATTCCTTCGCCGGTTTCAGTTTTTTCGCTTTCAGGTAGCGCGTGTTCCACATGATGCCGTATCCGGCGGCGGCAAAGCCGGTGTAATAGCCATCGGGATCATTGATCGGATAGGCGCCGACCTTTTCCGGGATCCCCGCGACCTTCGGCGTGTACTTTTGCAGCAGACCGTCTCCCTTCAACACTTCGAAGGCATCCGGGGCCGAGGCCCAGAAGATATCGGAGGTGTTGTTAGCGGCTGTTTCCTGGACATACTTGATGCCGGAGCTGGTGTTCTTGCTCAAGATCTCCACTTTCACACCGGGATTGCGCTTCTCGAATTCAGACTTGAACTTCCCGGTCAGGTCCTTGGGGAACGACGTCACGACAATGACCTTGTCCTCTGCCGCCTGACCTTGGGTCGGCAGGCCTAAGAGAGCGGGCGCGACCGCAAGAAGCAGAACCGCTCGCCGCAAAATACGCGAGGTACTCATGGTAACTATCCTCCAAAGGGGTGATCAAAGGGATGACTATTATCGGTGGCCTGAAACGCCCCCATAACGAGAAACCCTCAGGCAGACCGGATTTTCATATTACGCGCTAAGGAAACAGGACTCAACCGAATCGGTGCGCTGGCGCCATTCTTGTTAGATCCGAATGGCCAATGCCAGAAGGGTTTTGGGCGGATTCATAGCCTGAATGGCGACAAGAAAGCGACTCGAGTCATATCCGCGTCTCCCTGACTGCCGTGAATCGTGAATGGAGATTTGCTCTTCTTGGCGGTCTTGGCGTCTTGGCGGTTCAATATCGCAATTCTCCGCGCCTCCGCGGTTCAAAGATTGTTCCTGCTTCTCTTGGCGCCGTGGCGGTTTAGTTTTGGAATTTATCGGCGTTAATCGGCGTCCATCGGCGGCTAATCTTCTCTATTCTGTGACGACACGAACTTCGGTCGTCACAGAATTTGCGATAAAGCACTCGCGATGCGCCTTGTCGTGGAGCCACTCCATGTCGGCCGAAGTGGGCGTCTTGGTTCCGCTGAAAACTATTTTCGGATGCAGCTCGACGCGGGTCACGGCAAGCTTGCCCTGGGGGTTCTTCTCGAGCGTTCCCACCGCCCGGTCTTCGTAGCTGTCGACGACGAACCCTTTGTTGGCAGCCAGTGCGAGGAAGGTCAGCATGTGGCAGCTCGAGAGTGCAGCGACAAGCGCACCCTCGGGGTCTACGCGCTCCGGATTACCCAGGTAGGCGGGCGTGGCTGATGCGGGCACCTCGACACCGTTATCGAAGCGCCAGACGTGGTCACGGCTGTAAGTCTTGATACCGAAGTTCTTGCCGTCGCGGGCCCAGTGGATGGTGGCTTTGTGTTCTGACATAAATTCCGTGAGATCGGGAGGTCGAGAGGTCGGGAGGTCGAAAAGCCGTGAAATCGTGAGATCGGGCGATCGAAAGTCTTTGAGATCGTCAGATCGGGAGGTCGTGAGGGGAATTTCCATCTCCCGCTCTCACGCCCTCACGTATCAATAACCCACGGCTTGGCCATCCGTGCGACGCTCCGATGCCGCCAGATAACCATCCTCCATGCGGTAGATGAGTTGCGCGCGCCCGAAGTCGGTGCTCCAGCGGTCGGCCTCGGCGAGGCGATGGCCCCGGCGGCGCAGGTCTTCAAGCACCGCGGCGGAAAATCCGGGCTCGATATTGACGCCAAGACCCTCGTCGACGCGCCAGCGCGGCGCGTCGGAGGCCGCCTGCGGGTTCTGCTGGTAGTCCGCGAACCGGACCATGACCTGGGAGTGGCCCTGCGCCTGCATCGAGCCGCCCATCACCCCGAAGCTCATTACGGGCTTGCCGTTGTGGGTGACGAAGGCGGGAATGATGGTGTGGAAAGGCCGCTTGCGCGGCGCCACGACGTTGACATGGTCCGGCCGCAGGACGAAGCCGTAGCCCCGATTTTGCATGCTGACGCCCGATGTCACGATGCCGGAGCCGAAGCCCATGAAGTTCGACTGGATGTAGGAGACCATCATGCCCGACGCATCGGCGGCCGTCAGATACACGGTGCCGCCGCGGCCGGGGACGCCGTGTTGTGGCGCCTGAGCTTTCTTCATGTCAATCAATCGTGCACGCGTGCGCAGGTATTCCTTGTCAAGGAGATCGGCGCTTTTCAACCGCATCGTCGCCGGGTCCGAGACATGCTCGTGCAGATCGGCGAAGGCGAGTTTCATCGCCTCGATCTGCAAGTGCAGGCTATCCGCAGAATCCGCCGGGAGCGAGGCCAGGTCAAAGCCCTCGAGCATGCCGAGGCTCATCAGCGCGCCGATACCTTGTGTCGCGGGCGGGATTTCGTGCAGCGTGTAGCCGCGATACGGATAGGCGATCGGTTCCACCCAGTCGATGGTGTGTGCCGCGAGGTCCGCGACTGTCATCGCACCGCCATGCTCCTTCGAATGCGCAGCGATCTGCTCAGCGAGATCACCCTTGTAGAAAGCTTCGCCTTTCGTCTCGGCGATGCGCTTCAACGTTTTCGCGTGGGCAGGCGCAACGAATTTCTCACCGGCCTCGGGCGCACGCCCGCGCGGCATGAAGTGTTCCGCGAACCCAGGCACATCGCGCAGATCGGGCACCTGTTTCGCCCACAGCCGCGCGATGGTCGGCGACACCAGGAAGCCGCCGGCCGCGTAGTCGATCGCCGGCTCGAACAAATTGGTGAACGGCAGCTTCCCGAAACGCTCCGAGAGCGCGACCCAGGCCGACACGGCACCCGGAACCGTGACTGCGTCCCAGCCGCGCGAGGGCATCGCCGTTCTCCCCTTGAAACGGTCGAGGTGCCAGGCAGCGGGGGAGCGCCCGTTGGCGTTCAGGCCGTGAAGCCGTTTTCCGTCCCACAGGATGCAGAAGGTGTCGCTGCCGATGCCGTTACTCGTGGGCTCGAGCACTGTCAGCGCGATCGCGGTGGCAAGTGCGGCGTCGACCGCGTTGCCGCCCTTCAACATCATGCGCAGCCCTGCTTGCGCGGCGAGCGGTTGCGAGGTTGCGACCGCGTTGCGTGCCAACACCGGCATGCGTTGCGACGGGTACGGGAAATCCCAGCCAAGATCTCCATTCACCATTGAGCGGAATAATACACCATTCGCCACGGCCCAGACCACGCTGCACTGCGTGCGCTCAAGGTCACATGCGGCATCGAATGAGCCGCCCGGGCGGAAGGGCGAGTAGAATTCAAAAACCAAGGACGTCGCGGCGCTTACAAGTAACCGCGCCGCTTTCAGGAGAGGGCGCATGTCATCCAGTCGCATGACCATCATGGGCACCCGGCACGTGATTTCGGCCGGGCATTATCTTGCGGCGCACGCGGGATTCGAGATTCTGGAGGCGGGCGGCAACGCTATTGATGCTGGAGTGGCGGCCGGCATTGCGATCGGCGTTCTGCAGACGGACAAGGTCAATTTCGGCGGCGTCGCGCCCCAGATCATCTATGCCGCCCGCAACCGGAAGGTGCACTGTATTGATGGGCTCGGCGTGTGGCCGAAGGCGGTCACTGCCGACTACTTCGTGAAGAAGCACGGCGGGAAGATTCCGAAGGGCGTCGAGCGCTGCGTAGTACCGGCCGCACCCGACGCCTGGCTGACCGCGCTCGAGCATTTCGGCACGATGAGTTTCGGAGAAGTAGCCGGCGCCGCCATCCGCTTTGCGCGCGAAGGCTTCCCGATGTATCCGCTGATGTCCGAGTTCATAAAAGAAAACCGCAGCGAGTATGAGCGCTGGCCCTCCAGTGCCAAGGTGTTCCTGCCGAAAGGCCGGCCGCCTGAGGCCGGCGAGATTTTCGTCCAGTCGGATCTTGGCGGGACGCTTCAGTACCTGGCGGACCAGGAGAAAAAGGCCGCGCGGCGGAAAGGGCGCAGGGCCGGCCTCAAGGCGGCGCGCGAGGCGTTCTACCGCGGTGATATCGCACGCACCGTCACGCGCTTCATCGAGAAGCAGGGCGGGTCGATGCGCTTCGAGGATTTCGCGGATTTCCGCGTGCGCTTCGAGCCGACAGTGCGTGCGCGCTTCGATGGCATTGAGCTGCACGCCTGCGGGCCGTGGTCGCAGGGGCCAGTGCTGCCAATGGCGCTCAACGTCCTGAAGGGCTACGACTTGAAGTCCATGGGGCATAACTCGCCCGACTACGTTCACGTCGTGACGGAAGCGCTGAAGCTCGCCTTCGCCGACCGCCATCATCATTTCGGCGATCCGCGCTTCGTGGAGGTCCAGATCAAGGGTCTCATGTCGGAGCCCTATGCGGAGTATCGCCGATCGCTGATTAGTGTGGAGAAGGCGTGGCCCGGCATGCCGCCGGCCGGCGATCCCGCCACGCTTGCCTCGCTCAAGCATCGTTGCGTGCCGGCGCCGCAGCCGGAGGACGCGCCGGGGCCCGGCGACACGTCGTACGTGTGCGTGATCGACCGGCATGGCAACGCGTTCTCGTGCACACCGAGCGACGGCTCGGACAAGACACCGCTCATTCCCGGCGTTGGAATTCTCTGCTCAGGACGCGGGACCCAGTCGTGGGCCGATCCCGAGCATCCGTCCTCGGTCGCGCCGGGAAAGCGCCCGCGCCTCACGCCCAACCCGGCACTTGCGCTGCGCGGCGGGCGCGCCTACATGCCGTTCGGGACGCCCGGCGGAGACGTGCAATGCCAGGCGATGCTGCAGGTGTTTCTCAACATCAACGTGTTCGGCATGGACCCGCAGAGCGCGGTGGAGGCGCCCCGGTTCTCCAATTACAGCTATCCCGGCTCGTTCGAGCCGCACCCGTACTATCCGGGGCGTCTCTACCTCGAATCGCGCATCGATCGTGACACGGGCGATGAGCTGGCGAGCCGCGGGCACAAGGTCTACTGGTGGGATGATGCAACCTGGCTCGCCGGGTCGGTGTGCACCATCGTCGCCGATCACAAGAACGGCGTGCTGCACGGCGGCGCGGACCCGCGTCGCCCGGCGTATGTCCTCGGGTGGTGAACGTCGGTAGAGAGGCCTGAGCAACGAAGGTCACAGCGGGTTCGAAAGAGGCAAAGAAGAAAAATCGATAGGTAACTCACGATTCACTACGCAGACCACCGGCATCTTTGGCGGCTTTCGGGCGGATTCGGCTATCGCTTGCACAAAGAGCTGTTGCTGGCCGCCGAGGCGGGGATCCGCACCAACCCTGCCAGGGACGACCCATTCCTGCCGGGGCGCAATGGCCACTTCGCGACGCTCGGAGCGATTTACTCCCCTACCGAGAAGATTGATATCGCTATCGGGTTCCGAAAGAGCACCAACAGCGGCGAGGCCGACAGAGCGTTTCCCTTCGGCGTAACGTTCCGCTGGTAGGGGCGCGGAGCGGGTGTGCTATGGTGATAGGCGACCCGTCGTCTTCCCACACACCGGTTGCGATGCTGCGCATGCTGTGGAACTTTCTGATCCTACTGGCGCTGGCCTACGCCGCGTTGGTCGCGCTGGCGTACTTCTTTCAGACGCAGCTGGTCTATTTCCCGCAAATCGGCCGAGAAATGGCGGCAACGCCGCAGGCGTACGGGCTGGCATTCGAGCCGGTGACGCTCGCGACGGGCGATGGCGAAAAGCTCGCGGCGTGGTGGGTACCTCACGAACGTGCCGCCGGCACGGTGCTGATCTTTCACGGCAACGCCGGAAACATTTCTCACCGCCTCGATTACCTCACGATGTTCTACCGTCTCGGATACTCGAGCCTCATCGTCGACTACCGCGGCTACGGCCATAGTACCGGCTCGCCTTCGGAGAAAGGCACCTATCGGGATGCCGAGGCAGCGTGGCGCTGGCTTACGAATGAACGTAGCGTGGCTCCCAGCGACATCGTCGTTTTCGGCGAGTCTCTCGGCGGCGCGGTTGCCGCGTGGCTCGGCAGCCGCGTCAAATCGCGCGCTCTCGTCCTCGCCTCGACTTTCACCTCGGTGCCAGACCTCGGCGCACAGGTCTATCCCTTCCTCCCCGTGCGGCTGATCAGCCGTTTTTCCTACGACAGCCGCGAGGCGGTCAAGGCGGTCAAGGCGCCGATCTTGATCGCGCACAGCCGGGACGATGATATCGTCCCCTTTGCGCATGGCAAGGCGCTCTACGAAGCGGCCCGCGAGCCCAAGCAGTTTCTCGAGATGCGTGGCGGGCACAACGACGGCTTCATTTTCATGCGGCAGGAGTGGGTTGCGCAGCTTGGCGAGTTCCTCGAAAGCGCTCGCAGCCGCTGAAAATCAAGATCATCAGCCGCAGATACCCGCAGATGTGCTTACCTAGGATCTCGAACCCCGAACACTGAACACTGAACATGTATCTTAGCCGCCGATGAACGCCGATACACGCCGATCAGATTCGTGAATCGTAAATCGTGAAACGTGTTTAGCCGCAAATAGACACAGATCAGAAATCGGACATCCCGAACCGCGTGAGTGGTGAGTGGACAAGACCCGAGCGCTCGGTCACTCTTTACTCATCACTCATCACTCATCACTCATCACTCATCACTCATCACTCATTACCCATCACCCGTCACCCATCACCTATCACGCTTTGCAAAGGAGGAGAGTCATGGCACAAAAGAAATTTATCAATCCCGAAGGCATGGCCCGGCCAGGCGCGTACACGCCCGTCGTCACCGCGCAGGGTGGGAGGACCCTCTACATTTCGGGGCAGGTGTCGCTGAACGAGAAGGGCGAGCTGATCGGGCGAGGGGACCTGATGGCGCAGGCGGAGCAGGTGTGGCGCAATGTCGGCCTCGCGCTCAAGGGGGCGGGTGCGACCTTCAACGACCTCGTAAAGATCAACGTGTATGTGGTGAACTACAAGCCCGAGTACCGCGATTATCTGCACCAGGTGCGGTTGCGCTACGTCTCGAAGGAAAACCCGCCGGCAAGCACGCTGGTGGGTGTGCAGGGGTTGGCGCGCGACGGCTTCCTGATAGAAATCGAGGCCATCGCGGTGGCGGACTGAGTTGATTAAGAAGGGACATCGCACAGCGCCAATGACGCGCTCCGGGGTCGCATCCCCGAATACGGGGCCCCTGCTTCGCCCTTCGCGTGCCCGCGCGACGGCTTCCTGATCGAAATTGAGGCGATCGCAGTGGCCGACTAGAGGCTATCCCAAAAAAACATAGCCACGGAACCACACGGAAAGTTTTGTTTCACTAAGCATACGTCTCCGTTCAGGTCTTCGTCCGTGTAATTCCGTGTGATTCCGTGGTTAATGATTTATCGGCAATTCGAATCACGACTCACGACTCGCGAATCACCATTCACCGGTCTTGGGGCGGAAAAAGCGTTTCTGGAGCCGCTTCTACTTCACCCCGAGGACGGACTTCACGCTGTCGAGCAGGGTGTCGGGTTCGACGGGCTTGGTCATGAAGCCGTTCGCGCCGTAGACCAGCGCGGCGACGACGTCATCGTGCTGGGCCTGCGTTGTGACGACGATCACCGGCACGGACTTAAACACCGGATGCTCGCGCAGCTTGGCCAGGATTTCAATCCCGACCAAATCGGGTAGCGCCACGTCCATCAGGATGAGGTCCGGCGGCGGCTTGCTAAGCTCAGCCAAGATCTCGGCCTCTCGGCAGGCGCTCCGCACATTGTACTTCGCGAGCATCAGCGCGCGGGCCAGCACGAGTGTGTTGGCCTGGTCCGCATCGATGATCAGGATAGAGTACGTGTCACCCGAACGGGGCAGAATGCGCTTGCTAGACTGGGCGATGATGTTGACGAAGAAGCCAGACTTCTTGAGCGCGCGCATGCTGGTGAGCGTCGTCTGCTCCGCGTCCTGCCTTTGTTTGGCTGTGGGCGTCGGTGGCGGCCGGTTCATGTACGCCGCGAAATCTAGGTCATCACTTGCGGTCGCGCTACCCGACCGCTCGATGTAACCCTCCTTGACAAGCGTATCGAGCGCGGCGAGCAACCTATCGAGCGGGACCTTGTTGAGCTTCTTCTGTAGTTCTTCGACGGTTGACTGACCGTCGAACATCCCAAGCAGGACCTTCAGGTTGGGGCCGAGGGTGCCAGGTGTTGCAGAAATCTCGTCCCGGCCCTTTGCCGTCTGCGTGTAAACGACCTTTTCCGACATGGGTTACGCTGTCACCATCACCAGCAAGAATTATCGCATGATCGCGCGCTCCGCGCCTGGCGGTAATCCACGAATCAGGGTCACAGGAGGCTTGCCACATGGTCGGCTATGGCGAGCGACGAGGTCAAGCCGGGTGACTCGATGCCGTAGAGGTTGACCAGGCCCTCTAAACCATGCTCGTCCTTGCCCTGGATTACGAAATCCTGGGCGGGTTCACCAGGTCCCGTGATCCGGGGGCGGATGCCCGTATAGCCCGGTTGCAGCGCGCCGTCACGAAGCCCTGGGTAATAAAAGCGAATGGCTTCGTAAAAGGCCGCTTCGCGGCTGTCGTCAAAACGGTAATCGACACGTTGGATCCAGGAGAAATCCGGGCCGAACTTGACCTGCCCGCCGAGATCGATCGTGACATGCACGCCCAGCCAGTCCTGCCGTGCCACGGGATAAATCAGCCGCCGGAATGGTGCCCTGCCGGTAAGCGTGTAGTAATGACCGATCGCGTAAAAAGAGGGCGGTATCGTGTGCGAGGGCACGCCGGCAATCGAGCGCGCCACCGCCTGCGCGTTCAGGCCGGCACTGTTGATCACGCTCCGGCATTTGATGGACATGGGCTCCGCGCCGCCGATGTCGAGACGGATGCCGTCGTCCTCGATGGCTCCCCCCACGACAGGGCTTTCCAGCGCCAATGAGACGCCGTGCTGCTCCGCGTCTCCCAGATAGGCAAGCATCAATCCATGGCTGTCGATGATCCCGGTCGAGGGCGAGAGCACACCGGCGACGCTGCGTACTTCGGGCTCGAGCTCGCGCAACGCTGGCGCATCGAGCCAATTCAGATCCGAAACGCCGTTTATCTCCGCCTGCGCCTGGTATTTCTGCAGCCCTGGGATCTGAGTCTCGTCGGAGGCGACGATCACCTTGCCGATACGGCGGTGCCCGATGTCATGCTCCTCGCAGTAGCGATAGAGGAGGTGCCTCCCGGCGACGCACAACCGGGCCTTGAGCGAGCCCGTCGCGTAATAGATACCGGCATGGATGACTTCGGAGTTGCGCGCGCTGGTATGCGTGCCGAAGGCGGTCTCGGCCTCGAGCACGACGACCTCGCGGCCTTCCAGCGCGAGCTTGCGCGCGATCGCCAGACCCACGACGCCCGCGCCGATCACCGCGCATTCAATACGTTCTGCCATAACTCAGGGAGCGAGAATGAAAGCGCATCAGTTTACAATGGATGGAACCGGTGAATGGTGAATAGTGAGTAGACAAACGGGATTGGATTGGCGGCGATCACGGTTTAATCCATTCACCACTCACCACTCACCACTCATCAATCACCAATCACCAGTCACGCCTTTCTAATGTATGCAATGGGACCCCGATTTTCTCGCGCACTCACCCTTGTTCGAGCCGCTGCGCACACGTGCGCCGGATTCATTCAACGCACAATGGCCCGGACTGCCGGCGCTACAATCCCTACTCGATCGGCAAGACCCGCCCGTGCGCGTAGCCGGTGGCGCGCTGCTACGTGTCGTGCCGCAAGTTAGCAAGGCCGGCCGCTCCGAGGTCCGTTACGAGGAGCGAATCTACCGCAGGGGCGAGCTGCAGGTCCGGGCGAACGACTGGCACGATCTCTTCAACCTCCTGGTCTGGCTCACGTTCCCACGGGCGAAGGCGGCCTTAAATGCGAGGCATCATGCAGCCTTCGAAAGCCGGGCATCGACCGGCGTCACCGACCGCGGGCCGGTCGAGGATGCGTTGACCCTGTTCGACGAGGGCGGCGTGATTGTTGCGGCTACCTCGCGGGAGCTGCTCGACCAGTTGCGCACATTCGCGTGGAAAGAGCTGTTCTGGCGTAACCGGGAAGCGGTCGTGGCGAATATGCGCTTCTTCCTGTTCGGACACGCGCTCTACGAGAAAGCGCTGCGCCCGTTCGCCGGGATTACCGGCCGTGGCCTCTGTTTCGACATTGATCCGGGATTTCTGCGGGCGCCCCCGGCAGTACAGCTGGCGGAGATGGATGCTCGGGTTGCGGACCATATCGGCGCCACGGACCGGCTGACGGCCACGCGGGATCTGGCGCCGGTTCCGATCCTTGGCGTGCCTGGCTGGTGCGCCGAGAACACGGTCGAGTCCTACTACGACGATACTAATTATTTCCGTCCCCGCCCTAAAAGCCGTGAACGGTGACCACTGGCCAGGAAATAGTGATGGAAACTGGTGATGAGAAAAGGTGATGATTAATGGTGATATACGATTTTACGGGCGTTCTTCATCACCATTTCGCATCAGTGCTGTCCGGTTAAACCGAAAAACGTCAATTTAGCGTTCGTAAGTGATTGAAACTTCAATCGGTGACTCTTGATCCGCAATCGAAGTCGTGGACATCCGTAAATGGCGATATCTGTACGTAACGTCAATCACTTACGAACGCCTAAATCGTGTTTAACCGGACACTACTGATTTCGCATCACTACTTACCATCACCAATATTCATCACTTCTCTTAGGTGGAGAAAAGCGTGATTCGATTCTTGCCGCCGTTCTTGCTCGCGTACGTCGCGTGGTCGGCCCGTTCCTGCACGGTTTCGAGGTCGTGCCCCTGGTTGGGGTAGCCAGCGATGCCGATACTGACGGTTGCTGTCACCTTCTTGTCGCGGGTGGTGAGGGGGCTTGATTCGATTGACTTGCGGATGCGCTCGGCTACGCCGACCGCGCCGTTGCTCGACGTGTCAGGCAGCAGCACGACGAATTCATCGCCGCCATAGCGCGCGACGACGTCGGTCTGGCGCAGCTGGCTCTGAATACACTGCACGGTGAGCTTGAGCAGGCGATCACCCGCCTCGTGGCCGAGCGTATCGTTCACGGTCTTTAGGTGATCGGAATCGACTATCAGCACGCTGAACGGCCTGGCGTAACGCTCAGCCTGACGGAAAACGCGCTCCGCTACCGCGCCGAAGGCGCGCATGTTGAGCACACCGGTCAGTTCATCTGTCTCCGACAGGAGTTTCATATGGCCGAAGGCGCGTCGGATGTCGGCGGAGAGCATTGTGGTTATGTAGGCGACGAGCAGCATGGGGGCAATCTGCGCGACCAGGGTAGTGCCGAACGGCAGCGACAGGGTGTTGCGTTGGGGATAGCCGAGCCAGACGTAGCAGGCCGCGATCAGGCCCAGCTCCAGCAGCGTGATAGCCTTGCCCAGCGTGAGCGCGCTGACGATGACCACCAAGAGGTAGAGATCGTTGAGGGGGCTGGCCGCACCTCCGGTATAGAACAGCACCCAGGTAATGAAGACGATCATGACCAGGGTCTCGGCGACGAGCTTCCAGTGGCTTTCTTTGCTGTAGAAGTTCGCGTAGTGGAAAGACAGAACGAACGCAGCAAAGAAAAACATCGCCATGGCCAGCGACGCTGCGGTGACCTCGTCGGGCGACAGCACCAGTTGGTAGAGCAGGACCAGGATCAGCAGGAGCCATTCGATCTCCGCCACCGTGCGCGCGAAGCCACGCAGCTCCTCTGCTGTGAGAACCGGTTGGAACACCTCATTGGTTTTCATTGCGGTGCCGATCAGCGGTGAGGTAACGAGCACGTCAGAATCGCGCCGTTAGGTGCGTAACGTCGGTTGCGGTCTGTGTCGTCGCTGACCCGCCGCATCACCACGGCTACGAGGGTCACAAGCGCGTGGCCGATCCAGCGGGCGCCCATAGCGTCGGAGCACGACCCTTTTCCTTGTCCGATTTCCCCTGAATGCCGCAGTCGGGAGTTGCGGCTATGTTATTCGAAAAAACCAGCGAGGTGGGAGGATCGGCGGTCACACCGCGTCGAGTTACGGCTGCGGCGACGCAGATCCCGAAGCAGGTTGCCGAAAAAGATGACGCAATTCACGATGTGAAGAATGATCGTGTTTCGAATACGCCGGGTGCAAAGCGCTTGCCCGCCGAGCGCAGGTGGCGCTTCAGCACGAAGTCAAACAGGAGAGGATTGTGCTCGCGGATCGCAGACAGCAAACGCGGTCTGCTCTGGCAGCGGCTTTCCGTCCGTGCTGCGGCGAGTAGCGCAAGACAAGCGCCACGGCGCCCAGCACGGTCGCGCCACCGGCCGCGAGGATCAACTCGCGGCGTCGTATGCGGATCTGCAGGGGCCCGCTTATGATAGGCGAGGAGATTCACGATGATGGCCGCCATACGTTCTGGCTGCGGGTCCGTCCCGGCGGCAGCGCCGCCTGATGGGGGTTTTTGGAATAATATCTTTGTTATTCAATAGGATGAAAACGAGCGCGGTCCATTGAACTCGGCCGTCGCGCCCCCATCTAAACACCGTTCCATTTCATAAAGACTGTGCAGGCATGAAAAGAATCTTTCTGTTCCTGGGAACCAACATTGCCGTGTTGTTGGTGCTGTCCATCACGATGCGGCTGCTGGGAATAGAGGGCATCCTCGACCGGGAGGGAGTGGATCTCAACCTGAACGCGCTGCTGGTGATGGCTGCGGTGATCGGCTTCGGCGGCTCGTTCATTTCGCTCCTGATCTCGAAGTGGTCGGCGAAGAGGATGACCGGGGCGCACGTGATCGAGGCGCCCTCGAACGCCGCGGAGCGCTGGCTCTTCGACACGGTCAAGCGCCACGCCAGCCAGGCGGGCATCGGCATGCCCGAGGTGGCGATCTACGAGGCGCCCGAGATCAACGCCTTCGCAACGGGTTGGAACCGCAACAGCTCCCTGGTCGCAGTGAGCACGGGATTGCTGCAGAACATGACGCAGGACGAGGCCGAAGCCGTCATCGGCCACGAGGTGAGCCACGTCGCGAACGGTGACATGGTGACGCTGGCATTGATCCAGGGCGTCGTCAACACCTTCGTCATCTTCCTGTCGCGCATCATCGGCCATCTGGTCGACCGGGTCGTGTTCAAGGTCGAGCGCGGGCATGGCCCCGCGTTCTGGATTACCGCGATCCTCGCGCAGTTCATCCTGGGTATTCTTGCCTCGACGATCGTGATGTGGTTCTCCCGCCAGCGTGAGTTTCGCGCGGATGCGGGCGGTGCGACGCTCGCCGGCCGTGAGAAGATGATCGCCGCGCTCGAGCGCCTGAAGCTGAACCACGGGCGGCCGGCGCAGCTACCTGATCAAATTGCCGCCTTTGGCGTCTCGGGCGGTGTCGCGAAGGGCATCAAGCATCTCTTCATGTCCCATCCGCCGCTTGACGAGCGCATCGCGGCATTAAGAGCCCAGGCCCGATAGCCCCGGCGCCATGAAAAAGCCCGGTCGCGCGGGCTTTTCTTGTCCCTGCATTCGGCGCAAGCCTCACGGATCTCATCCGCGTGTATCTGCCGCTAATGTTTCTTATTTTCTTGCGCGCTCTAGGGTAGCAGCACCGGTGTCGTGAGATTACCGCGCACGGAGAGATTGCGGCGTCCGACGACAATCGATCCGGTACCTACCTCGGCTCTGATGCGTCCGGACAAATTGCCGCCCGGGTTGATCGTGATCTCGCCGTTTGCGCGCATGGGACCGGAGCCCAGCCGCAAGTGCTGGTAGGCGTAGCGGCGCCCCGACACCTGCAGCGTGCCGGAGAGATCGTTGAACAGGGTCTTGCCTCCCCGGATGCCATCGGCGGCCGGGGACTGGATAGCACGCACGATGTCCACGTTGTTCAGCATGCCTTTCTCGACGCTGAAGGTTACCCGCACGCGTGGATCGTCGAACAGGCCCTCAATGGTGTCGCTCCGCAGCGAGTACGTCCCGTTTAGGTTTAGTGTGCCGCCCGCCGTAAAGGCGTTGGTAAAGACCGCGAGCAATTCTTTTACTTCGCCATTTGACAGGTTAAAGTTGCCGGCGAGCTGGAAGCCGCGGTCCCAAGATGCGGTAGCTGAGCCTCTCAAGGTGCCGCGTCCCAATTTCGCTTCGATCTTGCTGACGCGGGCCTGCCGACCCTCGATTACCGCTGTCGCTGTCAGGTCGTCGAGAGGCAGCGCCGGTCCGAACGGGGGCTCCCAACTGCCAGCCCTGAAATCGGCTTCCAGCGTCTGGCCCTTGGACACCAACTCCATGCTCAACCTGCCGTCGGACAGCGACCCGCGCTGCAGTGTACCGTCCGCTCCCACGACCACATCGCCATTGAAACTGGGAATATCGATTCCAAGGAACGCGATATTAACGGCGCGGAATTTCAGACGGCGCACGTTGAAAGCCTGCCCTTCGACCGCGGGCTTGAGCCAGCCTGGCACCAAGGCGAAGGCCTTTTGGTCAGCCGACACCCCGATCACCTCGACTTCGTCGAGCGTGGTGGGCCCACCGAGCAGTTGCGTTGGCAAGGCGCTAACCTCGATGGTGCTGATCTTGATTTCTTCCAGCCTGCCGATGGCGACCCGTTCCAGCGTCAGGCGCGGTGAAGGGATGAACGTGTAGCGCACATTGCCGACCTTGACCGGCGCCTGCAGGCGCTGCGAAAGGGCCTGTTCGGCGGCTGGAACATAGATGGAGAGCGGCAGGACGTGCACTGCCCCAATGATGGCGACAATCAGGGCGACAAGCCCGATGCCCCCCATTTTGAGCCAGTTGATCTTTGCCCCGGGCGCGCGCACGTAGGTGGTTGCAGACTCGCGTTCCGCGTCTACCCGCTTCCTGCGCACTTTGGCTGAAGTCTTGGCGCGCTCGGCCGCTTGCTGGCGGTAACGTGCGTCCGCTTCCATCTCCGCGACCTCACGTGCCTTGATCTCGGCCGTGACCCGCGCCGAAATATCCTCTTCTGCCATCTCGCGCAGTTCGCGTTCGTGCATGACGCGCGAGACGGCTTCTGCCTTGGCGCGGTCCTCGGCATCGGCGCGGGCCCGGCGCTCCATCTCTGCTTTCGCCTCCGCTTCAGCCTTGGCCTGTGCTGCCGCGTCGGCAATCGCCCGCGCCTCGGCCATCGCCTGCTCCGCCCTGCGCGCGACGGCTTCGGCTTCCATGCGCTGCTGGCGACCACGGTTCGATTCGTCGGTCTCGCGCTTCTTGCGGTCGGCGTCGTCGCGCGCTTTGTGCGCAACTTCCGCCTGTCGTAACGCTTCCTCCAGCGCATTCTTTTCGGCGGCAACCTTGGCGGCGAGCTCGGCTTGTGCATTGCGTTCGGCTTCGTCACGTGCCCTGCGCTCCGCTGCGGCATTGGCCTCGGCTTCCTCGCGCGCCTGGCGTTCCTTTTCAATTATCCCTTGGACTTCGGCGCGGGCGCGTACTTCTGCTTCTTCCCTGGCTTTGGCGAGCGCCGCTTCGCGCGTCTGGCGCTCGGCCTCGGCTTTGGCTTCCGCTTCTTCGCGCGCGCGGCGTTCGGCTGCGAGCTTGGTTTCCGCCTCTTCACGCCCGCGCCGTTCCGTTTCGGATCTCGACAAGGCTTCCGCACGGGCTCTCTGTGCCTGCTCCTGCAGATCCTTCAGCTGAGCTTTCGCGCGCCGGTCGGCTTCCTCGCGTTCCTGGTGTTCGCGTTCCTCGCGCGCCTTGTACTCTTCCTCTTCGCGCTGACGCGCCTCGGCTTCCTCCCGCGCCCGACGCTCGGCCTCTACACGCGCCTCGCCTTCCGTCCGTGCCTTGGCTTTTGCCTCCTCGAGCGCTTTCAAGGCCGTATCCATGCGCGCCCGGGCTTCGGCGTCCCCCTCCACGGATTGCATTGCCACCCGCATCTCGGCGTCGGCCTTCGCGCGTGCAGCGGCTTCCGCCATCGCGCGCGCTTCCGCGACCGCGTCTTCAGCATTCTTTGCGCGTGCCTCGGCTTCTTCACGCGCCTTGCGCTCGCGCTCCTCCCGGGCCCTGATTTCGCCTTCGACCTTTATGCGCCGCTCGGCTTCCTGTTTGGCGCGCGCCTCCGCCTTGGCGAGCGCCTCCTGGAGTGCCTTCAGCTGAGCCTCGACCGCCGTCTTCGCCTTCGTTTCGGCGTCAGCCACCGCCTGCGCTTCCTCCTCGGCCTTGGCCCCCGCCTCAGCTTCTTCCCTGGCCTTGGCCTCAGACAAGGCTTTTTGCTCGGCCTCGGCTTTCGCTCGCGCCTCGGATTCGGCGCGCGCTGTGGCCTCCGCGTCGGCGCGCGCCTGCTCTTCCATCGCGGCTTTTACCCTGGCCTCGGCTTCCGTGCGGGCCTGCGCATCCGCCGCCGCTTTTGCCTCGGATTCCGCCCTGGCCTTCGCTTCAGTCGCTGCTTTCGCCGCTGCTTGCGCCTTCAGCTTCGCCTCGGTTTCGGCCTTGGCCTTGGCTTCTGCCATCGCCCGGGCACGCGCTTCCGCTTCCTGCCGGACCTTCGCTTCCGCGGCGGCCCGCGCGGCCGCCTGGGCCCTGGCTTTCGCCTGCGCTTCCGTCTTCGATCGCTGCTCGGCTTCGGCATTGAGCTTTACCATCGCAGTCGGCGAGGTAAAGTCCAGGTCCTCGACCTCGTGCGTCGCGGCAGGCGGGGAAAGGGCGCCGCTGGCAACGGCCATTCTGGGTTGGGTCCGTTCATCTCGAGTGGGAGCCGGGGAGGAAAAGACCCTGATGTAGCCGTCGGCGACGAGCTTGTCGAGCGCTTCCTCGAGCTTTTTCGCCGGAATTCCCGACTTGCTGACCAGATTGGAAACGGTCGACTTACCGTCAATGGCGAGAAACACGACGCCAAGTTCGCGCGCCAGCTTGATCGTCTTGTTCTTGACTTCCAGGACGCCCTTGGACGTCTTGGTGAATACGGTTTGTGGATGCATAGTTCGCGATTGTTTCGCTTACTCTAAGTCCGCGCAATGTCAGGGAGCACAATTACACATCGGGACACCTATTGTGCAAACTGCAGCCCATCGGATCAACGGAGCAACGCCCCGCGCGATCTCATTCGAATCCTGCGTGATATCTGTCACTGCTATAATCGCTTCATTATAGTTTAATAGTGCGCTAAAGCCCTATCGTACATGGTTTTTTGGATCCCGAGGGTCGTCGATGCGTGACCGGCGAAACGAATACGACGTTACCAACATCGTCGACACGACCCGTCCTGCGGACGTCTCCGACACGGTCCGTAATATCTACCAGGACCTCTACCAGAAGGACGCACCCAAGAATCTCGGCCAGGCCTTCGCCGACCTGGGCCTGCTCTATGAGGGCAAGTATCCCGGGTTTCATGAGTGTGAGACGGATTACCACGATGTCCAGCACGTTCTGGATGTGACGCTGGCCATGGCCCGACTGCTGAACGGCTGCGTGCGCAGCACCGGCACGGATACCGTCGGCGAACGGCTGTTTCGGTTCGGCATTATCACCGCGCTCTATCACGATTGCGGCTACATTCGGCATCGCAAGGATACGAAGCACTCGAACGGCGCTGAATACACCACGATCCACGTTTCACGCGGTGCGAGTTTCCTGGGGGAATACATGCCCAGGATCGGCATGGCAGACCTTGCGCAGGCTGCGGCGCGCACCCTCCATTTCACCGGCTACGAGGTTCCGGTGGACAAGATCCGGGTGCCGGCCCCCGAGTTCCGTCTGATTGGCAACTTGTTGGGCAGCGCCGACATCCTGGCCCAGATGGCCGATCGGTGCTATCTGGAGAAGTGCTACGACCGGCTATACCCCGAGTTCGTGCTGGGCGGTATTGCGCGCAAGCGGCGCGCGGACGGCTCCGAGCAGGTCATGTTCGCTTCTGCTGCCGATCTGATCTGCAAAACGCCGCACTTTTACCAGGGCGCCAACAAGCGCCTGCGGCAGGACCTCGGCGGCTGCTACAACTACATTGAGAAGCACTTCGGCGGGCAGAATCTCTACTTCGACGAGCTCGAGAAGAACATCGACCACGCGCGCGCGATCGCGGTAGAAGGCGACATTTCAATGCTGCGGCGGCGGCCGCCCGCGCAGGGCGAGGACGAAGAGAACACCGATCCGCAGCTCCGGCTCATCTAACTAGAAGGGCGTGACCGGTGATGGGTCACTAGACGCGATCGCGAAAAAACCACACTGCAGCCGCCGATGCACGCCAATAGACGCGGATAAGAAAGAAGTAAATTTATTTGTGTCGGTTTTCTGTCCGCGTTCATTTGCGTTTATCTGCGGCTAATGATTGTTTTGATTTTTCATGCCACCGTCAGCAGGATCTTGCCGGTGTGCTGGCTCGATTCCATCAGCGCGTGTGCCTTCGCCGCCTCGGCGAGCGGAAATGTCTGGCGGGTCACTGCGCGGATACGGCCACTCGCAATGTGCGGCCACACTTTCGCCTCCAGCTCCCGGGCGATTCTTGCCTTGAACGCGGCCGGCCGGGTGCGCAGCGTCGAGCCGGTGTAGGTGAGCCGCTTCAGCATCACCGGCATCAGGTTGATCTCCACCTTCGAGCCCAGGGCGAACGCAAGCTGAACGATGCGCGCATCATGGCTGGCTGCCTTGAAGTTGCGCTCGATGTTCGGGCCGCCCACGATGTCGAGAATGACGTTGGCGCCACCTTCATTGCGCACGACTTCCACAAAGTCCTCGCGCCGGTAGTCGACCACTCGGTCAGCGCCGAGTTCGCGGCAGATTCCGCAGCGCTCGTCCGGGCTGTCGGTGGCGATCACTTTCGCGCCGAAGGCCTTGCCCAGCTGGATGGCGGTCGTGCCGATGCCGCCGGCGCCGCCGTGCA
Source organism: Betaproteobacteria bacterium (assembly GCA_029864385.1). GTDB lineage: Bacteria > Pseudomonadota > Gammaproteobacteria > Burkholderiales > SG8-41 > SG8-41. Next base: position 24,643 of record JAOTTL010000033.1, read on the forward strand.
CCAGCAGAGTTTCGCCAGCGGTGAGGCCGACTCCCATGAAAATATTGCTCCACACCGTAAAGAGAGTCTCCGGCAGGCCGCCGGCGTCCTGCAGGCTGACCTCGCCCGGAATCGGCAGGCAGTGCGTGGCATCAACCGCGCAATATTCCGCGTAGCCACCGCCGTTCGTGAGGGCGGCAACCTTGTCTCCGATTTTCCAGCGCTCGGCCGGACCGCCCAGCGCCACAACCTCGCCTGAGATTTCGAGCCCCAGAAGATCGGGAGCCCCCGCGGGGGGCGGGTAGAGGCCCTTGCGTTGCCACAGATCCGGACCATTGATGCCGGCGGCGGCGACTTTAACCAGGACCTCGCCGGGCTCGACCTTTGGCAGGGGGCGTTCTCCGGGCTGCAGTGCCTCGGGGCCGCCGGGGGCCGCGGTTGCGACGACCTTCATCGTTGTGGGCAGGCTATTGCTCATCGTGACTTATGCTAGCACGCACGGAAGAGATCCGGAGAAGGCTCAGCGGTTCTCAGTGCCGCACAGCTCTTAGGCGCCTGCAGCAATTTTCTTGAGGGCCTGGCGGTCGATCTTGCCCACACGGTTTTCCGGCAATGCATCGAGCACCGTGACGCGTGCCGGCACCCAGGAGTGCGGCAACCGGGCTGCGACCTGATCCTTCAACTCCCTCTCTCCCGCGCTCTGCCCTTTGTTGGTTACGACAAACGCCACGGGCACCTCGCCCAGGTCCGGATCCGGCGCCCCCACCACGCAGCAGGCGCGTACCGCGTGATGTCCAGTGAGCGCCTCCTCGATCCGTCCTGGCGAAAGATTCTCGCCGCCGCGGATGATGATGTCTTTCAGTCTTCCCGTCACGGTCAGGTATCCTTCGGCGTCGAGCCGCCCAAGGTCGCCGGTGCGCAGCCACCCGTTGCGTATGCTGGGCCCATCGGCATGGGTGTCGGCCGGAACGTAGCCTTTCATCACGGAGGGTCCCGCAATGCAGATTTCGCCGTCGGCGTTTGTCGCTACCGGCTCGTCGGTCTCGGGAGCGAAAATGGCAACACGCTGCCCGTAGAGCGCAGTGCCGACGGTGCCGATCTTGCGCGAAGCAGGCGGGTTCATGGTGCAGGTGCAGGTTCCCTCCGA
>JAOTTL010000189.1:0-6635 GCA_029864385.1 Betaproteobacteria bacterium
TTCTCGACAGCTCGGCGCCCAAATGCTCGCGCTGGAATCCGTTCTGGTAGGCAAAGCCCTTCGCGCGCAGGGCTTGAAGCTTGACGCGGCGCTCTGCGACGAGCTTCTCGCGATCTTGCGCGGTCTGCGGCGCGGGCGGTGATGAGGGTTGCTGCGGTGTGTTCGACATGGGTCTGGCGTCGTGCTGTGAAAGTCTAGAGCCCCCGCTTGAGGCTGGCGTCGATGAAATCGTCGAGATCACCGTCGAGAACGGCCTGCGTATTGCCGATCTCCACGTTGGTGCGCAGGTCCTTGATGCGCGAGTGGTCGAGCACGTAGGAGCGGATCTGATGGCCCCATCCGATATCGGTCTTGGTGTCCTCGAGGGCCTGCTGCTCTTCCTCGCGTTTACGCAGCTCGAGCTCGTAGAGCCGGGATTTGAGCATCGCCATGGCCTCGGCCCGGTTGCGGTGCTGCGAGCGGTCGCTCTGGCATTGCACGACGATGCCTGTGGGCATATGCGTGATTCGCACCGCCGAATCGGTCTTGTTTATGTGCTGGCCGCCGGCTCCCGACGCGCGGAAGGTGTCCACCCGAAGGTCCGCAGGGTTGACCGCGATCTCGATGGTCTCGTCGACTTCGGGGTAGATGAACACGCTGGCGAAAGAGGTGTGGCGGCGGTTGTTCGCGTCAAAGGGTGATTTGCGCACCAGCCGGTGGATCCCGGTCTCCGTTCTCAGGTGGCCGTAAGCGTAGTCACCGGTCACCTTGAGGGCCGCACTCTTAACGCCTGCGACTTCGCCCGGTGACTCCTCGAGCAGCTCGACGCGGAAACCCTTGCGCTCGCAGTAACGTGTGTACATGCGTACCAGCATCTGGGCCCAGTCCTGCGCTTCCGTCCCGCCTGAGCCCGCCTGGATATCGGCGAAGCAGTTGTTCGAGTCGAGGGGGTTGGAAAACATCCGGCGGAATTCCAGTTCCGCCACCGATTTTTCCAGATCGCGTGCATCGGTGTCGATCGCGCGCAGCGTCGCTTCATCCTGCTCGCTGCGTGCCATCTGGAACAGCTCGGACGCGTCGCGCAGCCCGCTCGCTGTCGTCTCCAGCTGCCCGAGGACGGCTTCGAGCGCCTTTTTTTCCCTGCCGAGTTCCTGCGCGCGCCGGCCGTCCGACCAGACGCCGGGATCCTCCAGTTCCTTGTTCAGCGCTTCGAGCCGGTTTTTTTTGCCGTCGAAGTCAAAGATACCTCCGCAGATCTGCGGCGCGGGACCCGACGTCCTGAAGGCGCTTGGCAATGGCGTTGATGTGCTCTGCTTCCATGCCCGAATTATACATGGTGGACCGTCATCCCAACGCCGGCTGCCAGTGCTCGATGGTCAACTGCAGGCTGCGCAGGCTCCGGTACTCGTTGACGTCGAGCCGGTGCACGGCCTCGATGCGCGCGGGCAGTGGTCCGGTCGTGCCGAACAACATGGCATCGAGAGGGCGGCCGGATCGGGCAAGCCTGAGCTTCAGGTGGCGGTCGCCGACGACACGCTGGGAGACGACGTCGAACCGGCCGTGAAACGACGGGCGCGGAAAGCCCTGGCCCCATACCCCTTCTTCAAGCAGCAGTGCCAGGTCAAGCGAATAATCGTCGTCGTCGAGTTCTCCGTCCGTTTCGATCACGCGCTCGAGATCAGCTGGCGAAATCAAACCCTGCGCCGCCTCCTCGAAGGCGGTGCGAAATCGCTCGAGCTCCGCTTCTCGCAACGTGAGCCCGGCCGCTGCTGCATGCCCGCCAAACTTGACGATCAGCCCAGGGTGCTGGACGGCCACGCGATCGAGCGCATCGCGCAGGTGCAGTCCCGGAATCGAACGCCCCGAACCGCGCAGCTCGCCGCCGTTGCTGCGCGCGAACGCGATGGTGGGGCGGTGGAAGCGATCCTTCAACCGTCCGGCCAGGATGCCGATGACACCCTGGTGCCAGGCGGGATCGAACAGGCTCAACGTGTAGCTCTCGTCGAATTCTGCTGCTTCGAGCGCGGCGAGCGCTTCCTCCTGCATTCCCGACTCGATCGCGCGGCGCTCGTGGTTGAGCTGATCGAGCTCCCCCGCAATTTGAAATGAGCGTACTGGATCTTCGGTGCTCAGGCACTCGATGCCCAATGCCATATCGGCCAGACGGCCGGCGGCATTGAGCCGTGGTGCAACCACAAAGCCGAGATCGCGCGTGGTTGCACGGCGCGGATCGCGGCTGGTTGCCTGAAATAGAGCGGCGAGGCCGGGTTGCATCCGGCCGCGGCGGATTCGCTGCAAGCCCTGGTGTACGAGGACGCGGTTGTTATGGTCCAGTGCGACCACGTCGGCGACCGTGCCCAGCGCGACCAGCGGCAGCAGCTCAGCCAGATTCGGCTCAAATCCCCCCGGTGCATGCGCACCACCCCCCTTTTCCAAAGGAGGGATGGGGGGACTGGTGCCGCCCCCCTCTAAAAAAGGGGGGATGGGGGGATTGGTGTCGCTCCCCTTTGCTAAAGGAACGTTGGGGGGATTGGTATCGCCCCCCTTTGACAAAGGGGGGTTGGGGGGATTGGTATCGCCCCCCTTTGACAAAGGGGGGTTGGGGGGATTGGTATCGCCCCCCTTTGACAAAGGGGGGTTGGGGGGATTGAAGGCGCCGCGTTCGCGCAGCTCGGCACGCAGCGCCAGCATGAGGTAGAACATCACGCCGACACCGGCCAAGTGCTTGCTCGGGAACGCGCAGCCCGCCTGGTTGGGATTGATGATGGATGCCGCAGCAGGAAGGCGCGGGCCCGGCAGATGGTGGTCCGTGATCAGCACCTTCATCCCGAGGCGATTGGACTCCGCGACGCCCTCTATGCTGGAGATGCCGTTGTCGACGGTGATGAGCAGATCCGGCTTGAACCGCTCATGCGCGAGGCGTGCAATCTCGGGGCTCAACCCGTAGCCATACTCGAAACGGTTCGGCACGAGATAGTCCACGCGCGCGCCAAAGGCACGAAGCGCCCGTACACCAACAGCGCAGGCAGTCGCCCCGTCGGCGTCGTAATCGGCCACGATGAGCATTCGCTGCTGCGCGCCGACCGCATCGGCCAACAATCGCGCCATCAGGCCCAGATTGAGCATGGCCTCGGGCGCTGCAAGCTCCTTGAAGTCGCCGGAGAGGTCGCGGGCGCAGGTGACGCCACGCGCCGCGTAGGCCCGGGCGAGCACGGGGTGCAGGCCTTCGCCGATGAGGCCGGCGGTTAAGGTGGGCGGCGCATGGCGGACGACGACAGCAGGCATGGCGTCAGGCACAGTAGTCGATCAAGCGTCTGCGCCGGCGCCAGAACTTCAGGCGATGCGCGCGGGTGAAAATTGTGCTCAATCCCCCGGCTGGACCGAGTGTGTGCAACGTGACTGCCGAGAACGCGCCATCGAGCGTGCCTGCCAGCAGCGGGGCGAACCAGTCCCGCTCGATGCGCAGGACTGCTTCGCGCCAGGCATCTGCGTCGCCATAGGCGGCTCCCGGAAGCGGGGGCAGAACGAGCAGATGCAGCGAATCACGCGGCAACTCAGCACTTCCGGCGCTCCGGATGAAGTCAGCACCCGAGCCGGGCAGCGGCCGCGATGGAATGCCGCTGGCGAGGGCGAGTCCTCGAGCGACGGGGTCGTCGCTCCAGACGGTGTGATAGCGCACGCTTGCGCGAGGTGGCGAATCGCTCCCGGCCCCCCAAAACCAGAGGCTGTTCACCGTCAGCTCGTCGCTTTCCTCGCGGCGCTCGTTGCAGGGATGCTCGTGCAGCAACATTTGCGCTTCATTGAATACGCTGTGCCAGCGTGCCTGCTCTTCGCCCGTCGGTAAGTAGGGCTCGATGTCCCGTCCCGCGACCTCTTCGGTTGGCGTGGTGCGCAGCTGCGGCGCCTTTGCGACGCGCGCGTACCAGCGTTCCGGCCGGGGAGCGAGAAACGTGATGCCCCTCTCCGCGAAATGGGCGTTGAGCGCATCCACCAGCTGCCGGGCCTCATCAGCCGTTATCGCGAGGCGCGACGCATCGGCCAGGATCACGCGGTCTGCGTGAATCCGGAGATGGACCGGATCGGCGCGCAGCCAGCCGTGCTCACCTGGCTCGCAACCCTCTCCGCGCAGTGCGAACGGGGCGAGCGCCAACTCCCCGCCGCGGTCCACGCCGAAGCTCGTTGCGAGCCAACGCTCGATCGACCCGGCTTCAATTGAGGTGCGCTGACCGCACGCCATGATCGTTTCCAGCGCCGGTAACTCGAGTTTGCCGTAGGACGCCGCGCCCGCAATCGCAGGCCAGAGCAGAGGAGAGACGAGCAGGTGGCAATTCATCGCGGGCGCGAGTTGCGCGGAGTCTAGCATGCTCTAGCATGCCGCTCACTCCGGTTGGGACGGTTTCCCGCATTGTGTCAGAATAGCCCGCTTCAACCCGCGGCCACCACGACAACGTGAGTTACGAATTTTTCATCGGCATGCGCTACACGCGCTCCCGGCAGCGCACGCGTGTCATTTCGTTCATTTCCGCGATATCAGTCATTGGTATCGCGCTTGGGATGACGGTGCTGATCACGGTGCTGTCGGTGATGAACGGCTTTCAACGCGAGATCCGTACCCGCATTCTGGGCGTTGCTTCGCATGTCCAGCTGAGCGCCCCGGCCGGGCGGCTCGACAACTGGAGGCAGGTCGCGGCCGGGGCGAAGCGCAATCCCGAGGTCCTCGCCGCCGCGCCGTTCGTGTCGGCACAGGGGCTGCTCACGCACGGCTCGGCGGTGCGGGGCGCATTTGTCCGGGGCATTGTGCCGGCGGATGAGGAGCGCGTGTCCGACATCAGCAAGTTCATGCGCCACGGGCGTCTGGAGAATCTGAAACCGGGCGACTACGGCATCGTGCTGGGGGTGGAGCTCGCGCGCGCCCTGCGCGCGGGTCCGGGAGACAAGGTTGTGATGATCGCGCCGCAGGGGCAGGTAACGCCAGCCGGCGTCATCCCGCGCCTGAGAAAGTTCACGGTGGTGGGCATCTTCGGCGTGGACCACTACGAGTACGATTCCGGTCTGGCCCTGATCGCGCTTGAGGATGCGCAGCGCCTGTTCCGCTTCGGCGCGGCGGTGTCCGGGGTGCGGCTCAAGCTCGAAGATCTGTTTCAGTCGATCCGCGTCGCGCGCGACCTTGTGCGCGAGCTCGGGCCTGATGTCTATGCCACCGACTGGACGATGCAGCACGCCAACTTCTTCCGTGCGGTCCAGATCGAGAAGCGCATGATGTTCCTCATCGTGCTCCTGATCATCGCGGTCGCTGCGTTCAACATCGTCTCCAGCCTGATGATGGCGGTGAAGGATAAGAATTCGGACATTGCCATTCTGCGCACGCTCGGGGCCAGTCCCGGAGGGATCACGAAAATCTTTCTCATTCAGGGGATCATGATCGGTGCGCTCGGCACGGTGCTCGGCCTGATCGGCGGTGTCGCCCTGGCGTCGAACGTGGAGGTCGTCGTCCCGTTCCTCGAGAGCCTGTTCGGAATAAAATTCCTGTCCAAGGACGTCTACTACATCAGCGAGCTGCCATCCGAGCTGCGGGCGCCGGACGTCGTGATCACGGCAGTTATCTCGTTCGTGCTCACCGTGCTGGCGACGATCTACCCGAGCTACCGCGCCTCGAAGGTCAATCCGGCGGAAGCGCTCAGATATGAGTGAGCGGCTAACGATGAACGCGTCCGGACCGGTGATTGCCTGCCGCAATCTCTGCAAGACTTTCCATCAGGGCAAGGAACCGGTCCCCGTGCTGCTCGGCGTGGACCTGGAAGTCGCCCCGGGCGAGCGGGTCGCGATCGTTGGTGCCTCCGGATCAGGCAAGAGCACGCTCCTGCACATTCTGGGAGGGCTCGATGGCCCCAGCGCCGGGGAGGTGCATGTGGCGGGAAAGGACCTCGGCCGCCAGACGGAGATCGAGCGCGGTCTCGTTCGGAACCGCGCGCTCGGTTTCGTCTACCAGTTTCACCATCTGCTGCCGGAGTTCACCGCGCTGGAGAACGTGGCCATGCCGCTGCTCATCAGACGCATGGACCAGAAGGCGGCCTACGCCGAGGCGGCGCAGATGCTGGCGCAGGTCGGGCTCGAACACCGGCTCACGCACCGTCCCGGCGAGCTCTCGGGCGGGGAGCGCCAGCGCACGGCGCTCGCCCGCGCTCTGGTGACGCGGCCGGCATGCGTGCTCGGCGATGAGCCGACCGGCAATCTCGACCGCCAGACGGCGGAAACCGTGATCAATCTGATGCTCGATCTCAACCAGCGCATCGGCACGAGCCTCGTCATCGTTACCCACGACGCCGAGATCGCGCGGCGCGCAGACCGTATCCTGCGGTTGCGGGACGGCGAGCTGCACCCTGAAGCTCCGAGCAGCATGGCGTAAGCAGTTGGCTGCAGGCGGATAAAAGCGCGCGCCCTGGGGGCATGTCTTCGCGGCCCTTTTCGAGGCTTACCTGCCGGTGCTCGTCGCGCTCTGCTCACTCTCGGTGAAGGGGGCGACACGCATCACACTCGCGCGCGTCAGCGCATCGTAGGCCGACGGGTCCTCGATTGCCTGCTGCAAGAGAAACCGCGGGGCCCCGCGCTTGATGAGCCGCGGTACCGCGACACCGACCGCGAGCACCAAGCCCAGT
>JAOTTL010000190.1:0-6622 GCA_029864385.1 Betaproteobacteria bacterium
TGCTGATGGTGGTGTTTCTCGGTGTCGTATTGGGTACGGGACCGGTGATCTCGGAAATCATTCGCGAGTCGTTGCGCGTCAAGTTCGAGAACGCCGTGCTGGTGGCGAGAATATCCGAGACCAACCGGCACCTCGCCGAGCGCGTTGCCGAGCAGCAGCGCTTCGAAGAGATCATGCACCACGCCATGCGGCGGTTCGAGGCGCTCATCGAGGCCTCGCCGCTGGCGATCATCGTGTGCGACGCCGACGGCCGGGTCGAGAATTGGAATGCCTCCGCCGAGCGGATGTTCGGCTGGTCCGAAAAGGAACTGCTCGGCAGGGCGGTGCCGCTCTATCCCGTGGGCCGGGAGGAGGAGGGATCGCATCAGCGCGAGGCCATTCTGCGGGGTGACACGTTCACCGATGTGGAGGCCGTGCGCATGCGTAAGGATGGCACCCCGGTCAACGTGAGCATTTCGGCGGCGCCGGTGCGCGACGCCTCGGGGCAGACGGGAGGCTATCTCACGATCATCGCCGACGTCACGGAACGTAAGCACGCCGAACGGCGCCAAGATCTGGAGAATGCGGTGACGCTGCTGCTCGCGGACGCGCGCAGCCTGGAAGAAGTCATGCCGCGCGTGATCCGGACTATCTGTTGGAGCCTGAAGTTCGCCTACGGCGCGCGCTGGGTGGTGGACAACAAGGAGCAGATCCTGCGCTGTGCCGAAACTTGGTGCGTCCCGGACCGGAAGGTGGAGGAATTTCGCGTCGCGCGCTCCGCGCCCCTCGATAATGCGGGACTGCCGGGCGGGCTCAACCGGAGGGTGTGGGCAAGCAGCGCGCCCTACTGGATGGGCGATGTGACTCAGGACGCGACCTTGCGGCGCCGTGATTTCGCGCTCGAGGCGGGGCTGCTGCACGCCTTCGCGTTTCCGATCCTGGTCGGCGGCGAGATCTACGGCGTGATGGAATTTTTTGGGTACGGGACACGCGCGCGCGACGAGCGAATCGTCGAGATCGCGCATACCGTTGGCAGCCAGATCGGCCAGTTCAACGCCCGCAAGCAGGCGGAGGCCAAACTGCAGTTCTTCGCGAGTCACGATCCGCTGACGGGCTTGTTCAATCGCGGCATGTTCAATCAGCGCCTGCAGCAGGCACTCGCGCAGGCGCAGCGCTTCGAGCGCACCCTCGCGATTCTCTTCATCGACCTCGACGGCTTCAAGCTGGTGAACGACACGCTGGGACACAACGCGGGGGACGCGCTGCTTGCCGAGATCGCAGCCCGGCTGCGAGCGGCGTTGCGCGAGGGCGACGTGATCGCGCGCATGGGCGGCGATGAGTTCGTGGTGCTGATCGAGGAGTTTGGCGAGCCCATCCAGGTGGGCGAAGTAGCCAAGAAGGTGCTCGACACCGTGTCCCAGCCGTACGTAATGCAGGGCCAGGAATCCCAGGTGACGGCGAGCATCGGCATCAGCATGTTTCCGGACGATGGCAACGACGCGCGGGCGCTGCTCGGGGCCGCGGATATGGCGATGTACCGCGCCAAGGAGCAGGGCAAGAATGCGTTCCGCTTCTTCGCGCCACAGATGAACGTGCATAGTGCCGAGCGGCTGTCGCTCGAGTCGAACCTGCGGCGAGCAGTCGAGCGCGAGGAACTCGTGCTCCTCTACCAGCCCAAAGTCGGTATTCGCGACGCTCAGGTAACCGGAGTGGAGGCGCTCGTGCGCTGGCACCATCCGACGCAGGGCGTGATCAACCCCGGAGAGTTCATGCCCGTCGCCGAGGATACCGGGCTCGGTTTGTCCATCGGGCAGTGGGTGCTGCGCACGGCATGCCGGCAGCTTGCCGTCTGGCGCGAGCAGGGGCTGCCTCTTCTGCGCGTGGCAGTCAACCTGTCGCAGCGACAGTTCGCGCAGGAAAGCTTGATCCACGTGGTGAGGGAGGCGTTGCACATCACCAGTGTCGATCCGTCGCGCCTCGAGCTAGAGCTCACCGAGGCGATGGTGACGCGCAACCCCGAGCGCGCGGAGAAGGTGCTCGCCCAGCTGAAGGAGCTTGGCGTGCACCTTGTGGTGGATGATTTTGGCACTGGCCTGTCCTCGCTGAAATTTCTCAGTCGCCTGCCGCTGGATTCCGTCAAGATCGACCGCTCGCTGATATCGGACCTGCCGCGTAATCGGGAGGCGGCGGCGCTCACCCGCGGCGTCGTTGCGATGGCGCACAGCCTTAACCTGCGAGTGATCGCCGAGAGCGTGGAGACGAGCGAGCAGTGGGAGTTCCTGCGCGAGCTGGGCTGCGACGAGATGCAGGGCAATTACTTCAGCGCGCCGGTGCGGGCAGAGATTGTCGCCAGCATCGTCCAGCAGCCGGTGGCGCCGGGCCGGCGTGCCACTGTCCAGACGCTGTACCCGCGTCGCGCTGAAGGCGACTCTGACTAGCAGTAGCGCACGCCTCAGGATTCAAAAAGCATCACTAGCCGGCGTAACACGAAGTGATGAATAGTGGTGATGGAAGCTGGTGATGGAAAATAGTGATGAAGAACACGCAAATGGTTGTACATCACCAGCTCTCATCACCATTACCCATCACCAGTACCCATCACTATTTCGCGATCGGCAATCGCGGGGCTTGAAGGGCCGGGCGGGCCCCTGCTTTATCCCGTGCCTGAATTTGGCTACACTCGCCTCAAAAGAAATCGCCCGCCAGGGGAACAAGAGGAGGTCTCGATGAGGACTGTAATGCAACTGCTTCAGGCCAAGGGCGGGGGGGCGCATTCGATCGGGCCCGGCGCCCGTGTTATCGACGCGCTCGAGTTGATGGCCGACAAGGACATAGGGGCCCTCGTGGTCGTCGACAACGGCAAGCTCGCGGGGATCCTCTCGGAGCGGGATTACGCGCGCAAGGTAATCCTGCACGGGAAATCATCCCACGATATTCCAGTGCGCGAGATCATGACCGACAAGGTTCTCACCGTCCAGCCGAGCCAGACAGTCGAGGAATGTATGGCGCTCATGACGAGCAGGCGCGTGCGCCATCTGCCGGTGACCGAAGGCGAACGGCTGATCGGTGTGCTCTCGATCGGCGATCTCGTGAAGGAGATGATCGCCGATCAGGAACAGACGATCAAACAGCTCGAGTCCTATATCCACCGCTGAGCCGCCAGGGAACCTGGCGGCTAAAAATTCGTCGCAGATGAATTTTGGGGCGATCATCATCGGCGACGAGATCCTGAGCGGCAAGCGGCAGGACAAGCATCTCAATCGGGTCATCGAAACCCTGCGCATGCGTGGCCTGCAGCTTGCCTGGGCGCACTATCTGGGCGATGACGTGGACCTCATCACCGATACGCTGCGCCGAACTTTGGCCGGATCCGATGCGGTGCTCAGCTTCGGCGGCATCGGCGCCACACCGGACGACCATACGCGCCAGTGCGCGGCCCGGGCCGCGGGCGTCGAACTGCGCCTGCACCCGCAGGCGGAGGCCGAGATTCGGGGACGCTTCGTCAACGATTCGCTGGGTGCTACGCCGCAGCGCCTTGCCATGGGCGAGTTTCCCGCCGGCTCCGACATCATCCCGAACCCCTACAATCGAATTCCCGGCTTCAGCCAGGGCCGTCATCACTTTTTTCCGGGCTTTCCCGAGATGGCCTGGCCGATGTTGGAATGGGTGCTCGACACGCACTACGCGGAGCTGTTTGCGCCGGGGAGCATCACCGAATCCTCGATTCTCGTGCGCGGCGCTGGCGAGAGCCAGCTGATCAGCCTGATGAACGACTGTCTTGCGCATTACCGCCGGGTCAAGGTGTTCAGCCTGCCGCGCATCGATCCGAACGATCGTCATATCGAGCTCGGCGTGCGGGGCGTGCCTGACGAGGTGAATGCCGCGATCGCGGCGCTCAAGGAAGGGGTCTCGGCGCTCGGCTTCCGGTGGTCCGATCCCGCGCAACCTTCCCTCTAGAATGTGTATAGAAATGACGAAAAACAATATTAGCCGCAGATAAACGCGGACAGAAAACCGACAAAAATCAATTCACTTTGTTCTTATCGGCGTCTATCGGCGTTCAGTCCCTCACCCTCGCCCCTCACCCCATACAAAAAAAGTCCCCGAGTGATCCCGGGGACTTTTTGCTACTGGACGAGGAGAGCCGTTTCAGCCCCTCTTTTTCGCCTTCTTCACGCCGCTCACCGCCTGCTTGGCGACGGCTTCCATATTGGACTGCGTCACGTCCGTGAACTGCTTGGCCACCTTGGACAGGTTGTCGTAGGCCGAATTGACCGCAGCGATGGAGGACCTCAGCGTCGCGACGCCAAGCTCGGAGCCGCCCGGAGCAGTTTTCACCATCTTGTCGAGGGCCGCCACGGTTTGCTTGTTGAATTCCGCCATCTGCTCTTCGACGATCTTGTTAAACTCGGACTGGGTAGCCGCTGCCACGTCATAGACACTGCGCGCGTAGGCTGTCGCCTTCTCGATGGACGGCTGCGCCAGGTTGTCGTTAAGCGCGGCGAACTGCTGCATATCTTTCACCGAGGCAAGCGTCTTTGCTCCCTGTACGGAGTCGGCAAACGCTGCTTTCGTTGCCTTGAGCTGCAGTTCGATCATGCGCTCCGCGCCTTCCAGCGCGATGCCCGCAAACTTCAATGCTCTTTCGAAGTTGGCCTTGTTAATTTCTACCAAATGTTCGGGTGCTTGATACATCGTCAGCCTCCTTTTTGGAAAACTGTTTATAAATCAATTAAGTGAATTAAGGCAGCGCCTTCTATTGCTGCACTGCACAATTCCAATTATATGACTAAAAACGGGCATGTCAAGGGGATCTCTTGAACATTTTTCTGCGCCGCAATACTCCTGAAACGTATGAATGCTTCTTTTGACAGGCACTGGGCAGCCATATAGGATTAAAAAACGTTCCCAATCATATGCCTATAATACGTATGGCGAGGTTGGGAACACCCGAAGCGAGTGCTCACCATGCTTGAGTCCGCATCCAGTTCGCCTAACACGCCTGAGCTACGGCAAACAGTCGCGGCCGGCGGCGGGCGCCGCGTCGAGCTCAGCGGTGCGTGGAACCTGGCCGCCCTCGGGCAACGCCTGCCACAGCTTCGCCCGCGGCTCGCCAAGTACGCGCTCGATGTCAGTTGCAGTTGGGATTTGAGCGCGGTGACAACGCTCGATCACGCCGGGGCATTGCTGCTCTGGCGGGTCTGGGGGCGGCGGCGCGCGCCGCAGTTGATCCTCAAGCCGGAGCACGAGTCGCTGTTCGCAGATTTCGCGAAGCCGCGCGAGCTGCCGCCGTCGCCGCTCGACTGGTGGGCGACGACGATTGCCCTCGGACAACAGGTAATCAGACTGCTCGATCACGTCTTCGGGGCGACTGCCCTGCTTGGCCGGGTCATGATCGACGCCGCAGGGCTCGTGCGCCGGCCGTCCAAGATCCCTTGGCGCGAGTTTTCCGCAAATATCTTCCGGACGGGCGCGAAGGCGCTCGGCATCACCGCCATCGTCGGCTTCTTGGTGGGGGTAGTGATCTCGTACCTCTCGGCCCAGCAGCTCAAGCAATTCGGGGCCGACATCTACATCGTCAACCTAGTCGGCGTGAGCGTGATCCGCGAACTCGGCCCTGTGCTCGCTGCGGTGCTGATCGCGGGCCGTTCCGGCTCCGCGATGACGGCGCAGCTTGGGGTGATGCGCGTGACCGAGGAACTGGACGCCATGACGGTGATGGGCATTCCTCACACGGTGCGCCTCGTGCTTCCAAGAATGATCGCACTCGCCATCTCGATGCCCCTCCTCGTGCTGTGGACGGATATCATCGCAATCCTCGGTGGCATGCTCGCGGCGAAGGCGGAGCTCAACATCAGCTACCGCTTCTTCCTGTCCCGGTTGCCGGAGGTGGTGCCGATCGCCAATCTGTGGCTGGGGCTTGGCAAGAGCGTGGTGTTCGGCGCGCTGATCGCGCTGATCGCATGCCACTTTGGGTTGCGGATCAAGCCCGATACCGAGAGCCTGGGCGCGGGCACCACCCAGTCGGTGGTTATCGCCATTACCACAGTGATCATCGTCGACGCTATCTTTGCTGTCATGTTCTCGGACGTGGGGGTCTTCAAATGACCGGGCACGTTGTCGAGATCGAGGAATTATGGACGCGGTTTGGCGACCAGGTCGTTCACCGCGGGATCGATCTCAAGATCGAACGTGGTGAGGTGCTGTCACTCGTCGGCGGTTCCGGTAGCGGGAAGACGGTGCTGCTCAGACAGATGATGGGGCTCGAGACGCCGCGCCGTGGGCGGGTGCGGGTGTTGGGCAAGGACCTGCATGCCTGCGAGCCCGGCGTGCTGCAAGCGCTACGCAACCGCTGGGGCGTGCTCTTCCAGCAGGGCGCGTTGTTCTCCGCGCTTCCAGTCTTCGACAATGTCGCGCTGCCCCTGCGCGAGCTGCGGGTGCTGGACGAAGAGGTCATCCGGGAACTGGTTCTGATGAAGCTCGAAATGGTGGGAATCGAATTCTGGCACGCCTTCAAGCTGCCTGCGGAGCTCTCCGGCGGCATGGTGAAGCGGGTCGCGCTTGCCCGGGCGCTCGCGCTCGAGCCGGAACTCCTGTTCTTGGATGAGCCCACCTCCGGCCTCGACCCCGACCGCAGCGAGAG
>JAOTTL010000034.1:0-25535 GCA_029864385.1 Betaproteobacteria bacterium
CTGCGCCCGGGGCTGGCGCACGACCTGCGCTTCCAGAATGCTCTCGAATTTCGTCTCCCCATACGATGCGCATGTGGTGGAGCAGTTCAACGCGGCCGGCGCAGTCATTCTGGGCAAGACCAACATGGACGAGTTCGCGATGGGCTCGTCAAACGAGAACTCGCACTTCGGTCCGGTCCGGAATCCCTGGAGCGAGGACGCGGTGCCGGGCGGTAGCTCGGGGGGATCGGCCGCAGCGGTCGCCGCCCGCCTCGCGCCCGGAGCCACCGCGACCGACACGGGCGGCTCGATCCGGCAGCCTGCTGCGCTCACCGGGATTTGCGGACTGAAGCCGACTTACGGGATGGTCTCCCGCTACGGCATGATCGCCTTTGCGTCCAGCCTTGACCAGGGCGGCCCGATGGCGCGCACCGCGGGAGACCTCGCGCTGATGCTGAACGTCATGGCCGGGTTCGACGCGCGCGACTCCACCTCGCTCGATCGCGACCGCGAGGACTATGCGCGTGGGCTCGGGCAGTCGATTCGCGGCATGAAGATCGGGTTGCCCCGCGAATTCTTCGCCGAAGGCGCGTCCGCCGCGGTGACGAAGGCGGTGGATACCGCGATCGCCGAGTTCCGCAAGCTCGGCTGTGAAACGGTCGAGGTAAGCCTGCCGAACACGAAGCTTTCCGTGCCAGTGTATTACGTCCTTGCCCCGGCAGAAGCCTCGAGCAACCTGGCGCGCTACGATGGCGTGCGCTACGGCTACCGCGCGCCGGACTACGCCGACTTGGCCGACATGTACAAAAAAACGCGGGCGCAGGGCTTTGGCGCCGAGGTCAAGCGCCGCATTTTGATCGGCACTTATGTGCTCTCCCACGGCTACTACGACGCCTACTACATCCAGGCGCAGAAGGTGCGGCGGCTGATCGCGCGCGATTTCGCCGAAGCGTTCAAGGCGTGCGATGTCATCATGGGGCCGACCAGCCCGACTACCGCGTTCCGGATCGGAGAGAAGGCGGGCGATCCCGTGCAGATGTACCTGTCCGATATCTACACCATTGCAGTCAATCTTGCGGGCCTGCCCGGCATGTCGATTCCTTGCGGCTTTGGGGGCGGGGGGCTGCCCGTGGGATTGCAGATCATCGGCAATCACTTTGCCGAAGCCAGGATGCTCAACGTCGCACACCAGTATCAAATGGAAACGGATTGGCACGAGCGGGTGCCGCCCGGCGTCGAGTGATCGGTGATGGGTGACGAGTGACGAGTGATGAGTGACGAGTGATGAGTGACGAGTGATGAGTGATGAGTGATGAGTGATGAGTGGTGAGTGGTGAGTGATGAGTGGTGAGTGGTGAATTGAAAATTGTTTGTCTCCCCCCGCGGGGCGCCAGACGGTCATACGGGGTAAAGGAAACAACCCGTCACCCGTCACCCATTACTCATCACCCGTCGCGGAGCGACGCCAAATGAAGTGGGAAACGGTCATCGGGATTGAGACGCACGCCCAGCTCTCGACGAGGTCCAAGATTTTCTCGGGTGCGGCCACCACGTTCGGTGCGGCGCCGAACACGCAGGCGTGCGCGGTGGACATCGCGCTGCCGGGCGTGCTGCCGGTGGCGAACCGGGAGGCGATCGCCAAGGCGGTGCGCTTCGGACTCGCGATCGGCGCCAGCATCAACCGCCGCTCGATCTTCGCGCGCAAGAACTACTTCTACCCCGACCTTCCGAAGGGCTACCAGATCAGCCAGTACGAAATACCGATCGTCCAGGGTGGGACGATCGGTATTTACCAGGACGGCAAAGAAAAAACAATCCGGCTGACACGGGCGCACCTGGAGGAAGATGCCGGCAAGTCCCTGCACGAGGGCCTCCACGATTTCACCGGCATCGACCTCAACCGCGCCGGCACGCCGTTGCTCGAGATCGTCTCGGAGCCCGACCTGCGCAGCGCCGGGGAGGCGGTGGCGTACGCCAGGGTGCTGCACGCGCTCGTGCGCTGGATCGACATTTGCGATGGCAACATGCAGGAAGGCTCGTTCCGTTGCGATGCCAATGTCTCGGTCCGGCCAGCCGGGTCGGACACGCTCGGCACGCGCTGCGAGATCAAGAATCTCAATTCCTTCCGCTTTCTCGAGCGGGCAATCGAGTTCGAGGTGTGGCGCCAGATCGAGATTCTCGAGGACGGCGGCGCGATCGTGCAGGAGACGCGCCTATACGACGCGGCGCGCGACGAGACGCGCCCGATGCGCACCAAGGAAGACGCGCACGATTACCGTTATTTCCCCGATCCGGATTTACTCCCGCTGGTCGTAAATCCGGATATGTTGAAGAGCATAGAATCAGAATTGCCGGAGTTGCCCGATGCGATGCGTGAGCGTTTCATGCGCGACTACCGGTTGCCGGATTACGATGCTCGGATGATGACCGCGACGAGAGAGACGGCGGCTTACTTCGAGGAAGCTGTTCACCTTACGATGGACATGACCCGGGTTCTGCTTGGTATCAAGGGGAAGGAGCCGGTCGTTTCAGGCGTCGCAAAGCTCACATCCAACTGGATCATGGGACCGCTCGCCGCGGCCGTGAACGAGGCCGAGCTGGAAATAGGACGGTCTCCCGTAGCTCCCGCCCAACTTGCGAAGCTACAGGCCCGAATTCTTGACGAGACCCTCAATTCCAAGACCGCGAAGGAGGTATTCTCGGTGATGTGGAGGGGCGACCTGGCAGGAGACGCCGACGCAATCATCGACAAGCGCGGCCTGAAGCAGATTTCGGATTCTGGTGAGCTCGAAAGAATTTGCGACGATGTAATCGGCGCAAATCCTAGGCAGGCCGAGGACTGCCGCACCGGCAAGGACAAGGCGTTCAACTCGCTGGTGGGGCAGGTGATGAAGGCGACCAGGGGCAAGGCGAACCCCCAGCAGGTAACCGAAATCCTGAAGCGGAAGCTTGCTAGCTAGTGGAACGTAACGCCGCCAAACATGCAGGCGTCTATCGAGGCCCTGGTTTAACGGCTAGTAGGCCCTGACCGAGCCGCTCGACGCGCCTCCGCCACTCGTCAGTCTGCGAAAACGCTGCTTCTGCTCGTCGAAGCGCGAGCGGATGGCGTGGATATCTTTCTCCTGGCTGGCGAGGCGCTCCTGCAGCCAGCGTTGCTGCGCGTCAGTTTTTTCCAATTCCGCACGCAGTGCCGGCAACGTCTTTGCCAGCCTCTCGTTTTGCTCCGCGTACTTGCGGCGTTTCTCGACGTCTTCGCGGCGCTCGTTTGCTCTCTCGAGCGCCACTTCGAGCTGACTGATCTGGGAACTTGCCCGCTCGAGCTCGCGGTCGCGCCGCTCGTCGATCTCCGCTTCGCTCGAGTAAATCGCGAGGAGTGTGCGGTCCTGGCGTTGCTGCTCGGCGACGCGCCTGCGTTCCTCTGTCTTCTTCCTGGCAAGCTCCTGCTTCTCCGCCCGGCGCCGCGCGGCCTCTTCCGGCGATTCCGTCGTCTTGCGTGTAATACCTCGGCTGTCGAGCTCCTTGGTGGCGCCCCCATGGAATTCCGGCGGCACCCTATCGCCGCAGCCCATGACCCTGCCGTTCTCGTCTTTCCAGCAAATGATCCTGCCCGCCGCGCGCGCGTCGGCCACGGTGGCGGAAACCACGATCAATGCCCCCATCGCGGCAGCGGCTGCAAGCAGCCGTGAGCGCGAGTCAGACATCAGCCGTCACTCCGTAAGAGTCACGGTAACGGCCGACCGCGACAAGGTCTTGCGTGCGCCGTGGATCGGACTTCAAGTACCCCATCAGATCGTCAAGCGTGGCAATACTGATCACGGGAATATTATAGCTGGCGCGCACCTCCTGGACCGCGGACAAATTACCGCTCCCGCGCTCCATCCGGTCAAGGGCGATCACCACCCCGCAGGGTGTGGCGCCGCCAGCGCGGATGAGCTCGACGGATTCGCGCACCGAGGTGCCCGCCGATATGACATCGTCCACGATCAAAACGCGGCCCGCGAGCGGCGCCCCGATCACCCTGCCGCCCTCGCCGTGGTCCTTCGCTTCCTTGCGGTTGAAGCTGTAGGGCGCATTACATCCGGTATCTGCCAGCGCGACGGCCGTGGCTGCGACCAGCGGAATGCCCTTGTACGCCGGCCCGAAGAGCATGTCGAATTCGATGCCGCCGGCAACAATGGCTTTCGCGTAGAATTGGGCGAGCCGTTTCAGCGCCGCGCCGTCATGAAACAGGCCGGCATCGAAAAAATAAGGCGACAGGCGCCCCGCCTTGGTTTTGTATTCACCAAAGCGCAGCACGTTCTGCTCGATCGTGAACCGAATGAACTCCTGCCGGAAGTCGGTTGCCATGTGTGGAACCTTCCTCGCTGGTGGTGAATTGACCGGCGCGCTAAGAGTTTGCCGAACCTGGGTTCGACAAACTCCTGGTGCACGCACACGCCGGACAGGCCGCTGGCGCGTCCGGTCGAATGAGCCGCCCATGCATCTCGCCGGCTTGAGACCATGAGAATTATAACGTTGAACCTCAACGGCATCCGCTCAGCCAGCCGCCGGGGGGTTTTCCCGTGGCTCAAGCGGCAGCGCGCGGACGTGGTCTGCATACAGGAGATCAAGGCCCAAGCCTCGGACCTGACGCCGGAAATGAGCAAAGCCGGGGGCCTCACCGGATTCTTCCACTTCGCGGAGAAGAAGGGTTACAGCGGCGTCGGGCTCTACTGCCGGCGCGCGCCGGATCGCGTCATTGAAGGGACGGGACTCCGCGACATCGACAGCGAAGGGCGTTACCTCCGCGCCGATTTCAGCCGGCTCTCCGTGATCTCCGTCTACCTACCCTCGGGCTCGAGCGGCCCGCGCCGCCAGGCAGCCAAATTCCGCTTCATGGATCATTTTTTTCCGTGTCTAAAGAATCTCGTGGCCGAAGGCCGGGAGATTCTTCTGTGCGGGGACTGGAACATCGCGCACCAGGAGATCGATATCAAGAACTGGCGAGGCAATCGGAAGAATTCCGGCTTCCTGCCCGAGGAGCGCGCCTGGTTGACGCGCGTGCTCGACGAGCTCGGATGGGTGGATGTCTTCCGGCGCGTCGACCCTCGTTCCGACCAGTACACCTGGTGGTCCAACCGCGGACAGGCGTGGGCCAAGAACGTGGGGTGGCGCATCGACTATCACATCGCGACACCGAAGCTGGCCGCGACCGCGTGGCGCGCCACGATCTACAAGGCGCGCCGGTTTTCCGACCACGCGCCGCTCACGATCGACTACGATTACACGCCATGGGAGGTGGCATGAAGCAGGAGATCTTCGGTCTCAACGCCTTCTCGCCGACGCAGGTGGCGCGGCGCGTGGAATCCATCGGCGTTACCAAGGCGCGGCTGCCCTTGCTGTCGATGTGCATGCTGGGCATTCTCGCCGGCGGCTTCATCGGGCTCGGCGCCCTGTATTCGGTGTTGGTCATGAGTGACGCCTCGCTCGGTTTTGGCCTTTCGCGCCTCCTTGGCGGCATCACCTTTTCGATGGGGCTCATCCTCGTCGTGGTTGCGGGCGCGGAGCTTTTCACCGGGAATAATCTGCTCGCGATGGCGTGGGCGGACGGACGGATTTCGACCGGGGCGGTGTTCTACAATTGGGCCGTCGTGGCCGCGTCCAATTTTGCCGGCGCAGCCGGCCTCGCGCTGATCGTTTACTGGTCGCGCCATCCGGAGATGAATGATGGCGCTGTTGCCGCCCAATACGTCGCGATCGCTGCCGCGAAATGCTCGATGCCGTTCTGGGAGGCGTTCTTCAAGGGCGTGCTCTGCAATTTTCTCGTCTGCATGGCAGTCTGGATGGCAATGGCGGGCCGGTCGGTCACAGACAAGGTCCTCGCCATCGTATTCCCGATCTCGGCCTTCGTCGCCGCCGGCTTCGAGCACAGCATTGCGAACATGTACCTCATTCCGCTCGCGATGCTTCTGCGTGACGGGCTGGCGCTGCCGGTCGCCGGGTCCGAGGCGATCGGCTGGGCCGGATTCGCGCGCAACCTGGTGCCGGTCATTTTGGGCAACCTGGTCGGGGGGAGCGTCCTGGTGGCGCTTGTCTACCATGTCATCTACCGGCGGGGCTCGCGGGGAGAGCGCGCGTGACCGGCGCGGTGCGCCCCGCCGACTATCTGAAGGTCTTCACCAACCGCCGCATCGCGGCGGTGCTGCTGCTCGGCTTCTCCTCGGGACTTCCGCTGGCGCTCACGGCGGGCACGCTCCAGGCCTGGCTCGCCGTGGAGAACGTCGACATCACCACGATCGGTTTGTTCACGTTGGCGGGCCAGCCCTACATCTACAAATTTCTTTGGGCGCCGTTCATGGACCGTTTTGCGCCGCCGATTTTCGGGCGCAGGCGGGGCTGGATCATTCTCGCGCAGCTCGCGCTGCTCGTGACGATTGCATTCATGGGAACGCTCTCGCCGCGAGAGACACCTTGGCTGTTGGGCGGGACGGCGCTCCTGGTGGCCTTTCTTTCCGCCTCGCAGGACATCGTGGTCGACGCCTACCGCACCGACGTGCTCCACGAGTCCGAGCGCGGAGCCGGCGCCGCGATTTCGGTAATGGGCTATCGCATCGCCATGCTCGCCTCGGGCGGGCTCGCACTCGTGCTGGCGGACCAGGTTCTCGGCTGGGGCGGCATGTACTTTCTCATGGCAGCGCTGATGGTGGTCGGCATGGTGGCGACCTGGTTCGCGCCGGAGCCCGAGGAGGCGGGGCGCGCGCCCGCTACGCTCGGGGCGGCGTTCGTCGAGCCGCTGCGCGAATTTTTCGCACGCAACGGCGCGTGGCTGCTTCTGGCGCTGATCGTGCTCTACAAACTGGGCGATGCCTTTGCCGGCACGCTTACCACCGCGTTCCTCATCCGCGGAGCCGGTTTTTCGGCTACCGAAGTGGGCGCGATCAACAAGGCGCTCGGGCTTGTCGCCACGATCGCGGGGGCGCTCATTGGAGGGGCCTGGATGGCGGGGCTGGGCCTCTACCGCGCGCTCATGATCTTCGGCGTTCTGCAGGCCGTGACCAACCTCGGGTTCATGGCGCTCGCCATGGCGGGCAAGAGCTATCCGCTCATGGTCGGCGTGATCGCCGCGGAGAATTTGTGCGGCGGCATGGGGACGGCGGCATTCGTGGCGCTCCTGATGTCGCTGTGCAATCACCGGTTCTCCGCGACCCAGTACGCGTTGCTCTCGGCGCTCGCGGCAGTCGGCCGCGTCTACGTCGGTCCGGCTTCCGGCTATCTCGTCGTGGCGATCGGCTGGGCGCCCTTCTTCTTCTTCACGTTCCTGATCGCGCTGCCGGGGCTGTGGCTCCTTTGGCGGCTTCGCGCCCGGCTTGAACCGGTCCCTCCAGCAGTTACTACGCCGTAACGCTCATCGATTCAACGAAAGGAGCAGACATGGGTCATGTTGGACAATGCCGGTCCCCTGAGCGTGCACACCGGCGGAACCGAGATGCTGCTGCCAAAAGATTTCCGCTGGCCTGGCGGCAAGCGCATCGGGGTCTTTCTCAGGATGGCGTTCGAGAAGGTGATCAGATCGCGAAGAAATCGAAGGATGTTTGGATCGGGACGCGCGCGGAAGGCGCGGCGCACGTTCGCAAGGCGCTCAAGAATTCGTGACTGCCGCGGCGTGGTTCCTAAGTTGGGATCTCCGTTCTCTGCCGAAGCACAGAAGGGGGCGTCGGGGTTTACCATTCACCATTCACCATTCACCATTCACGATTCACCGGTTCCAGGGAGGGAGGATGAAATGCGACTCGTGACGTTTTCACCGCAAGCGGGCGGCGCACCGCGGGTAGGGATGCTGCGCGACGGCGACGAGGTAATCGACCTTACGCATGTGGGCGGTAATCCGCCGTTCGATCCGGCCGCCATGGTTTCTCTCATCGCCGCGGGAGGGAAGGCGTTATCGTGGCTGAGGGATGTCGCGTCGAAGGGCAAGGACATCGTGGCGCTTGACGGGGTGCGGCTGCATGCGCCGGTCCCGCGCCCGCCCAAAAACGTCTACTGCGTCGGCTGGAATTACCTCGATCATTTCGAGGAGGGCGCAAAAGCGCGCACGCAGAAAGTCGACCTTCCCGAGCACCCCGCGTTCTTTTCCAAGGCCGCAACGTCGGTGACGGGGCCCCACGACACGATTCCTTTCAATGCCAACGTGTCCAAACAGATCGACTGGGAAGTAGAGCTCGGGCTCGTCATCGGACCCGGGGGCAAGAACATCCCCGAGGCCGAAGCAACGAAACACGTGTTCGGCTATACCGTCATCAACGACATTTCCGCGCGCGATATCCAGCGCCGGCATAACCAATGGTTCAAGGGAAAGAGCCTGGACGGCTCATGCCCGATGGGCCCGTGGATCGTCACGGCCGACGCCGTGAAGGATCCCGACAACCTGCGCCTGAGAACGCGGGTGAACGGCGCCGTCAAGCAGGATTCGAGCACGAGTTATCTCTACTTCAAGCTGCCGCGCATCATTGCGGAGCTCTCGCTCGGCTTGACGCTGGAGGCCGGGGACATCATCGCCACCGGCACGCCGTCCGGTGTCGGTTACGCGCGCACGCCGCCCGAGTTCCTGAAGCCGGGGGACGTGCTGGAGACC
Organism: Betaproteobacteria bacterium; assembly: GCA_029864385.1. Lineage (GTDB taxonomy): Bacteria > Pseudomonadota > Gammaproteobacteria > Burkholderiales > SG8-41 > SG8-41. Next base: position 8,591 of record JAOTTL010000034.1, read on the forward strand.
GAGATCGAGGGGATCGGGCTGCTCCACAACACGATCGGAGCCTAGCGTCCGATCGTGGGAAGGAAGTGATGAATGATGGTGATGGGTAGTGGTGATGGACAATGGTGATGAAAACCTGCGAATTGAACTACATCACCAGTAATCATCACCCGTTCTCATCACCAGTACACATCACTTGTTTCTGGCCAGAAGTGGCCGGTCAGGCCCTCTGAAAGCGGTAGACTGCGAGCGCGCCCAGCAGATTGGGCAGGAACGAGACCGCGCTGCCGTTGGTAATCACCGTGCGCTCGAGGATTCGCACCTCGCGCGCTCCGCAGAAGTCCTCGAAGTCGGTGATCGTGCAAAGGTGAATGTTGGGCGTGTCGTGCCAATGGAAGGGCAGGTCGTCGGAGACGGGCATTTTGCCGCCCAGAACTTGCAGGCGGTTCTTCCAGTAGCCGAAGTTCGGGAACGTCACGATGCCCTCGCGCCCCACGCGGAGCATCTCGCGCACGATGCGCTCGCTGTGACGCACGGCCTGCAGCGTTTGCGACAGGATCACATAGTCGAAAGCGCGGTCCTCGAAGTCGGACAGCCCGCTCTCCAGATCGCTCTGAATCACGTTCACGCCGTTCTTAACGCAGGCCAGCACGCCCGCTTCATCGATCTCGACGCCGTACCCGGACGCATTGCGCTCGCGCCAAAGATATCTGAGGAGCGTGCCGTCGCCGCAGCCCAGGTCGAGGACGCGCGCGCCGGGCCGCACCCAATCGGCGATTGCCGCGAAATCCGGCCGCCGCATCCCGTTGCCGTTCACCTTCATCGCAGTGCCGCCTCTTCGTGAATGCGATCGAAGTAGGCCGTGACCAGGGCATGGTAGCGCGCATCGTCAAGCAGGAACGCATCATGGCCGTGCGGCGCATCGATCTCCGCGTAGGTGACCTCGCGCCGGTTGTGGAGCAGCGCCCTGACGATTTCGCGTGAGCGTTCCGGCGAGAAGCGCCAATCGGTCGTGAACGAGATGACAAGGTAGGCCGCTCGCGCCGGTGCGAGCGCTCTCGCGAGGTCGCCGCCGTGTTCGAAGCCGGGGTCGAAGTAGTCGAGCACCTTGGTGATGCGAAGATAAGTGTTCGCATCAAAGTAGTCGGAAAATTTGGTCCCCTGGTAGCCGAGGTAGGACTCGATCTCGAATTCCGGCTCGAACGAGTACTGCAGCCGGCCGTGCTTGAGCTGCCGGCCGAACTTGTCTGCCATCACGTCGTCCGAAAGGTAGGTGATGTGACCCACCATGCGCGCGACGCGCAGCCCCCGCATCGGGCGGGTGTTGTGCTCGTAGTAGTGCCCGCCGTGGAAATCGGGATCGGTGATGATCGCCTGGCGCGCAACCTCGTTGAAGGCGATATTCTGGGCCGAGAGGTTCGGCGTGCACGCAATCGCGAGGGCATGTCCCACGCGCTCAGGGTAGCTCACCGTCCACTGCAACGCCTGCATCGCGCCGAGACTGCCGCCCATGACCGCTGCGAAGCGCTTGATGCCGAGATAATCGGCGAGCCGCGCCTGGGTCGTGACCCAGTCCTCCACCGTGAGCAGCGGAAAGTCCGCACCCCAGGCTTTGCCGGTGCGGGGGTTGATGCTCTGGGGACCCGTGGAGCCGTGGCAGCCCCCGAGATTGTTCACGCCGACGACGAAGAAGCGGTCGGTGTCCAGCGGTTTGCCCGGCCCGACCATGTTATCCCACCAGCCGACGTTGTCGGGATCCTCGGCATAACGGCCGGCGACATGGTGCGCGGCGTTGAGCGCATGGCATGCCAGCACCGCGTTGCTGCGGTCGGCGTTGAGCTGTCCGTAGGTCTCGTAGACGAGCTCGTACTGTTCCATCACCGCCCCGCACTTGAGCCGGACCGGCTCGCTGAACTTCGCGAGCTGCGGCGTGACGATGCCGACTGATTTCGATGTAAGCGCGCTGTCCATGTCCCAAAAAGCAAAACCCGGCGAGCTTGCGCTGGCCGGGTCCGGAAAAAACTTGTAACGTTTTCTCTTTAGCCGGATTTGTAACGCGCCCGCAAGCTGAATATCAAATCGGCGCGACAGAAGCGGATGGAACGTTACCCGCCCAGACCCGGAAAGTCAAATTCCCGCCGGGCCGGGCGGCGTTCCGGGTTCAAAGTTTCAGGTTCAAAGTTGTTTTTTTCGGGGTCTTTGTTGGGGGTTAGACCTCGAACATTGAACTTAGAACTTGGAACTCGCGCTGCTGGCGCGCCTCAAGCATTGAGGCGCGCCAGCAGCGCGTTGAGCTTCTCGGGGTCCGACGTGCGCAGCATCCTGGTCGCGAGCGGCTTCAGCTGCGCGAGGTTGGACTTGAGGATCACCTGTTTTACGTCCAGCAGGTGGGCAGAGTGCATCGAAAACTGGCGCAGCCCGAATGCGAGCAGCATTCGCGTGAGGCTGACATCGCCTGCCATCTCGCCACAGAGCGCCACCGGGATCTTGGCCTTGTTGGCGGTCCGAATGATGCCGAAGATGAGCCCGAGCACCGCCGGGTGCAGCGGATCGTAGAGATGCGCGACCGCGTCGTCAGTGCGGTCGATCGCGAGCGTGTACTGTATGAGGTCATTGGTGCCGATCGATAGGAAGTCCAGCTTGCGCGTGAAGAGCTGAAGCGCGAGGGCTGCCGCCGGCACCTCGATCATGCCGCCCACCTGGATTCCCCGGTCGTAGGAGATGCCCTGCTCGTCAAGGCTCTGCTTGGCCTGTTCGATAAGAGCCAGCGCCTGGTCCACTTCGCTCGCCGCGGCTAGCATCGGAATGAGGATGTTGATCTTGCCGTAATGCGATGCCCGCAAGAGGGCGCGTAGCTGGATCAGGAAGCGCTTTGGCTCAATCAGGCACAGGCGGATCGCGCGCAATCCGAGCGCTGGGTTGGGTGTATGCCGCTGCAGCTCGTCGCTGGGCGTATCGGCTCCCAGGTCATAGGTGCGGATCGTGACCGGCATGCCCTCCATGTCCACGGTGGCCTTACGGTAGGCCTCGAACTGCTCGTCCTCGTCCGGAAGACCCCGACGGTTGAGGAACAGGAACTCGCTGCGGAAAAGACCGATGCCGGTGGCGCCGTTCTCCCTGGCCTCGGCGACGTCGTCGGGCAGCTCGATGTTGGCCTGCAGCTCGACCGTCACGCCGTCGAGCGTGACCGCGCGCGTGTCCTTCAGCCGTTTGAGCTTCTGACGCTCGCGGCCGAACTCGTGCTGGCGCAGCTGGTACTCGGAGAGAACCTGCTCGTCGGGATCGACGATGACGACACCCTGGATGCCATCCACGATTACCAGCTCGTTCTCATGGATCAACCGTCGGGCACTGTGCAGCCCCACGATCGAGGGAATGGCCAGGCTGCGCGCCACGACCGCGGTATGCGAGGTCGTGCCGCCGAGGTCGGTAATGAAGCTTGCGAACTGGTGCTGCTTGAACTGCACGACGTCCGCGGGTGAAAGATCGCGCGCGACCAGGATGAAATTCTGCTCGGGATCAGCCTTGAGCGGCGGCGGAACATAGCCCGGCTGCCCGGAAAGTGCCTTCATCATGCGCTCGACCACCTGGGTCACGTCGCTCTTCCGATCGCGCAGATAGTCGTCTTCGATCTGGTCGAACTGGGCCAGCAGGGCGTCCATCTGGACCCGGAGCGCCCATTCTGCGTTGCACTGCTCCGTTTCGATGATTCGGCGCGGGACGACCGACAACATCGAGTCGCCGAGGATCATCAAATGCAAATCGATGAAGGCCGCGAGCTCGGCCGGCGCGGTGGCGGGGAGGGTGGCGCGCACGCTCTCGAGCTCCGCGCGCACGGTGCGCACGGCGACTTCGAAGCGTGCAGATTCCGCGGCCACCTGACCCTGCGGCACGATGTAGTGCGCGACTTCGAGCTTGGCATGCGAGAAGAGATGCGCATGTCCAATAGCGATACCACCGGAGACACCAGTGCCGTGAATGGAGAAGCTCATAAAAACAGGGCCCGCGGATCAGGGACTAAGGCTTGAGCGTAACACTAGGTCAGCCAGACGCAATAAGCTCCAGCCGAGCGAGGGGCCCTGATTTTTATTCGTCTTCCTCGAACCGGCTGGCAATGAGGGCGGTGACGGCCGCCATTGCGGCTTCTTCGTCCGGACCGTCGGCTTCCAGGACCACGGACGAACCCTTCGCCGCTGCCAGCATCATGACCCCCATGATGCTCTTGGCGTTGACGCGGCGGCCGTTGCGGCTGAGCCACACGCCGCTCTCGAACTGCCCGGCGACCTGCGTCAGCTTGGCCGAGGCCCGGGCGTGCAATCCGAGTTTGTTGGTGATCTCAACTTCCCGTCGCAGCATGATGGACGACGAGGTTGGGAATACGCACCACGCCGTCGCAACCGCCGCTGACGGCTTTCACGACGGCGGTCTGCAAGGGCTTATCGCGGTACGTCAGCACACGGATCAGCATCGGGAGATTCACCCCGGCCACGCCCTCGACACGGCCGGGAATGAGGAGCTTGGCGGCGATGTTGGCCGGCGAACCGCCAAAAATGTCGGAGAGGATCAGCACGCCGTCGCCGTCGTCGAGATCCTCGACGAGGGCCTGGGCTTGCGGAAGCAGCCTGAACGGGTCGTCCTGGGCGGTAATGCCGAGCTGCTTGACCTGCGGCGGGCGCTTGTTAAGCACATGGCTCGCACAATGGATCAGGCTCTCGCCCAACGTCCCGTGGCTTATAATCAAAATCCCAATCATCAAAAGACCTTACTGCAAACCGGGTATTTTAGCCTACTCTATTGCGCTGCACAATGCAGCAGCGCCCCCTCGACGGGTCAGCGGGCCAAGGCGGTCTCGAGCGCGTCCAGCATCGCACCGGCGACGTTAAAGCCTGTTTGTTCAGCGATTTCCTGAAAGCAGGTGGGGCTGGTGACGTTGACCTCGGTTAGATAGTCCCCAATCACATCGAGACCGACGAGCAGCAGGCCCTCGCGGTGGAGAGCCGGACCCAGCGCTTCACCGATTTCGCGGTCACGGGCGGTGAGCTCCCGCGCCACGCCGGTTGCCCCCGCGGCCAGGTTGCCCCGCGTCTCACCCGGCCGGGGAACCCGGGCGAGGCAGTAGGGCACCGGCTTGCCGGCAATCAGCAGCACGCGCTTGTCACCGTCGCGGATCTCCGGGATGAAGCGCTGGGCCATGATGCTCTTGCGCCCATAGTGCGTCACGGTCTCGATGATCACGTTGACGTTGGGATCGTCGTTACGCACCCGGAACACCGAGGTGCCGCCCATTCCGTCGAGCGGCTTCAGGATGACATCACCGTGCTCGGCCAGGAAGTCACGGATCAGCTGGTCGCGCCGCGTGACCAGCGTGGGCGGCGCGAACTGCGCAAACCGTGCAATGCCCAACTTTTCGTTCCAGTCGCGGATCGCGCGCGGCCGGTTGAATACGCGCGCGCCGTTCGCCTCCGCCAGTTCGAGCAGGTACGTGCTGTAGACATACTCCATGTCGAACGGCGGGTCCTTGCGCATCAGAACCGCGTCGAAGTCCTCGAGCGGCACCGTGCTTGCCGGCTCGGCACGGTACCAGGCCGTTTTTTCTCCGGTGAGGTGGATGCGGCACGCGCTACCAAAGACCGTCCCGCCACGCCAAATCAGGTCTTCCTGCTCCATGGCGTAGAGCGCGTGGCCCCGTCTCGCCGCCTCGCGCATGATGGCGAAGGTGGTGTCCTTGTAGATCTTGAACGAATCCAGGGGGTCGGCGACGAAAGCAATTTTCATTCGGGGTGGTTGGTCTTATAAGGCCTGTGGCCGAAAATTGCTTTAATTGTAAATGCATTCCGATATCGCGGAGAAACAATGATTCCGCGCCTGATAGGCGCGGCAGCCCGTGCTACCCGTCACCGGTGACGGGTCACCGATCCAAAAAAAAGGCGCCCGCAGGCGCCCGTTTTTGCTGGTGAAACGAATCTTACGAATTGTAGGCGGTCTCGCCGTGATCCGAGATATCCAGACCCTCGGTCTCTTCTTCGTCGGAAACGCGCAGCCCGATGATCGCGTCGATCACCTTGAGCAGCACGAAGCTGACGATGCCGGTGTAGACCAGCGTGAAGGCGACGCTCAGGATCTGCGTCCAGACCTGGCCCCCCATCGACACGCCGTCGGCGTAACCCACGCCGCCGAAGCTGGTCGAGGTGAGGACGCCGATGCCGATTGCGCCGACGATGCCGGCGACGCCATGCACCCCGAATACGTCGAGCGAGTCGTCATAGCCCAGCATCCGCTTGAGGCTGGTCACCGCCCAGAAGGAGATGATACCTGCGGCGATGCCGAGGATGATGGACCCCATCGGACCGGCGTTGCCGCATGCCGGGGTGATTGCCACAAGGCCGGCAATCGCGCCCGTGGCAATACCCAGCAGGCTCGGCTTGCCCTTGGCGGTCCATTCAATGAACATCCAGGCGAGCGCCGCGCCCGCAGTGGCTAGCGTGGTATTGATCATCGCCAGGCCGGCGGTGCCGTTGGCGGCGACCGCGCTGCCCGCGTTGAACCCGTACCAGCCCACCCACAGCAGCGATGCGCCGATCAGCGTCAGGGACAAATTGTGCGGTGGCATGGCGACCGTGCCGTAACCCTTGCGTTTGCCGAGCGCGATCGCGCACATGAGACCGGCGATCCCGGCGTTGATGTGAACCACCGTGCCGCCCGCAAAATCGATCGTGCCCATCGCAGCCATCCAGCCGCCGCCCCACACCATGTGCGCCATCGGCACGTAGCACAGGGTGAGCCAGGCTGCCATGAACAGCATGACTGCCGAGAACTTCATGCGCTCGGCGTAGGCGCCGACGATGAGCGCTGGCGTGATCGCGGCAAATGTCAACTGGAAGTTGGCGAACACGAACTCGGGGATAGTGTCTTTCAGCGTGTCAGGTTTTATCCCGGATAGGAATAACTTACCCAAGCCGCCGATAAACTTGCCCTCGCCGCTGAATGCCAGGCTGTAGCCGTAAATCGCCCACAGGATGGAGATCAGGCTGAATATGGCAAAGACCTGCATCAGCACCGATAACGCATTCTTGGTGCGTACCATGCCCGCGTAGAACAACGCCAGGCCCGGTATCACCATCAGCGTAACGAGCACCGTGGAAATCAGCATCCAGCTGGTGTCGCCGGTATCGAGCTTCTTCGCCTCGAGTGCTGGCGCGGCCGCCGGCGCTGCAGCCATGGTCGCTGCCGCCGCCGGTTCGGCAGGCTTGTCCTGGGCGTGAGCGGGCAGGCCCGCCAGGCTCAGTGCGCCGAACAGCGCAAGGATTGCAAAAAGTTTCTTCATGACATGTCCCCTTAGAGCGCTTCCGCGCCGGTCTCGCCGGTGCGAATGCGGATGACTTGCTCCAGCTCGAAGACGAAGACCTTGCCGTCGCCGATCTTCCCGGTATTGGCGGATTTCTCGATGGCCTCGATCGCCTGCTCGAGCAATTCGCTCTTGATCGCGGCCTCGATCTTCACCTTGGGCAGAAAGTCCACCACGTATTCAGCGCCGCGGTAGAGCTCGGTATGCCCCTTTTGCCGTCCGAAGCCCTTGACCTCGGTGACGGTGATGCCGGTCACGCCGATGGCGGACAGTGCCTCACGCACCTCGTCGAGCTTGAACGGCTTGATGATTGCTGTGACTAGTTTCATGGGTCTCTCCCAGAGTGTCTCGGGAATCAGTAAGTCGTCTGCGTGCGGTGCGGAGCGTCAGAACGATTTGCTGACGTACACGACGAACGCGGAGTCCGCTGTGTCGTAGCCGGTTCCATCAACCCACCAGCTCGTCCCCGTGGGCGACTTCTTGGCATCCGTATCCGTGTAGTACGCGCCGATCTCCAGGTCTTTGAGCATTCCCGACTGCACCGCGTAGGTCGCCCCGATCTTCCAGTCGTTGTAGGACACTTCCGTCCCCAGGGCCTGGGTGCCGTCGTTCTTCACGTCCAAGATTCCATAGTGCGCGTTCACCGAGAAGCCGCTGCTGCCGATCGGGTAATCGGCAAAGAAGTCGAGATACCAGGTGCCGTCGGTCTTTTGCCCGGGTAGCGGCTGTGCGCCGAAGTAGTCCTTTAGGTTGTACGAATACTTCACCCCGAGAAACTTCCAGCCGAGCGCACCATAGATCTCCCAGGTATCGGCGTTGGGCACGCCTGGGTTTGCGTTGCCGGGGTAGTAGTAGTAGATGGTGCCGACGTCGTAAGAGAAGTCACTCTGCCCGAAGTTTCCCTTGAAGCCGCCGTAGAAGTCCCATTCCATGCTCGAGCGCGTGTACGCCCCGAAATCCTCGAGCCAGCTGACGTTCGACGCCCAAGTGCCGGCGTACAACCCGCTCGAGTGCTCGTAGTCGAATCCGCCTTGTAGCGCGGGCTTGCCCCCCGTCTGTGCTGTGCCGCGGAAGATGTACTCGCTGTAGAGCCCGACGTTTGCGGAGAAGGTATGTGGCGAAGCGGGTGTTTGCGCTTGGGCGAGGCCTGAGCCGAACGCCGCCGCAAGCAATCCCGCCGTTACTGTCTTTTTGATCATGGTCATCCCTTTCAAAATGAAGGAGGCTGAAATAAATCTTCCGGGTGACCAGCACGGACCGTGCCAAAAACTTTAATGCTTCAGAACAATCAGTTACAATAACGCGGGGTGAATTTATGCACCGCTTTAGGGCGCCAAATCCGAAGGATGCACCATTGATGTGCTGCGCGATCCTGCTCTGATTGAGGCGCGACGCGCAGAAAGCCTGCGGACGGATCGCCGGGCGGGAGCCGGCTCGCCCAGGCGTTGTGGGAGAATCGAACGCTAGCCCTCGAGTCGATGGAAGGCCATGGCTGATACGAAGCTTTTCGAAGAGCTCGACCGCAAGATGAAGCAGGTTCTCGCCCAGAGCCCGGCCAGGGACCTCGAGAAGAACCTGCGGGCGCTGCTTACCGGCGCATTCAGCCGGCTCGAGCTTGTCACCCGCGAGGAATTCGACGTGCAGCGCGAAGTGCTGGCGCGCACGCGCGCGAAGTTGGAAGAGCTCGAGGCGCAAGTTGCCGACCTCGAGAAACGAATGACCGGTGACCGCTGACCCGTGACCGGGCGGTGTCCGGCCGCCCGTCGCCCGTCGCCCGTCACCCATCACCCATCAGGGCCTTCCGCGTCGTTTCGCGGTACTCCCACGGCCTGGCTCGCCCGTTAAGGGGTCAATGAGGCTCCGTGCAGGGGAGGGCCGATGTCGCTTGCCGTCGTCTATAGCCGTGCGCTGGCCGGTGTCGAGGCGCCGCTGGTTACCGTGGAGTCGCACCTCGCGAATGGCCTGCCAAGCTTCACCAGCGTCGGGCTGCCCGAGACGGAGGTCAAGGAGGCGAAGGACCGCGTGCGTGCGGCGTTGCAGAACGCGCGCTTCGAATTCCCGGCGCGGCGCATCACGGTCAATCTTGCGCCTGCCGATCTGCCAAAGGAGTCCGGCCGCTTCGACTTGCCAATCGCGCTCGGAATACTCGCCGCGTCCGGCCAGCTTCCAACGGAGGCGCTGGCTGGCTGCGAATTTGCTGGCGAGCTTGCCCTGACCGGGGAGTTGCGCCCCATCCGCGGGGCGCTCGCGATGGCGCTGACCGCGGCCCGCGAGGGCCGCGCGTTCGTGCTCCCCGAAGCCAATGCGCGCGAGGCCGCTTTGGTGGAGCGGGCAACGGTCTATCCGGCGAGATCGCTGCTCGACGTGTGCGCTCATCTCACCGGGCGCTCGCCGCTCGCGCGCTGTGCCGGGGGGCACGCCGGGAGCCGCAACTGCTATCCGGACCTGCAGGACGTGAAAGGACAGGCCCACGCCAAGCGGGCGCTCGAGGTTACGGCCGCGGGCGGGCACAGCCTGCTCATGGTCGGGCCGCCCGGCACGGGCAAAACCATGCTTGCTGAGCGGCTGCCGGGCATTTTGTCGCCGATGACACAGGATGAAGCGCTGGCAAGCGCCGCCATTCAGTCGCTCGGCAGCGCCGGATTTCACATTGCCCGCTGGCGGCAGCGTCCTTTCCGTGCGCCGCACCACACGGCTTCCGCCGTCGCGCTCGTCGGAGGCGGCAGCCAGCCGCGGCCGGGCGAGATCTCGATGGCCATGCACGGCGTGCTTTTTCTCGACGAGCTGCCGGAATTCGACCGCAAGGTGCTCGAGGTGCTGCGCGAGCCGTTGGAATCAGGGCGCATCAGCGTTTCGCGCGCGGCACGCCAGGCGGAGTTCCCTGCGGAGTTTCAGCTGGTGGCGGCGATGAACCCCTGCCCGTGTGGCTACCTTGGACACACCAATGGCCGCTGCCGCTGCACACCCGGGCAGGTTGCACGTTACTGCGGCAGGATTTCCGGACCGCTGCTCGATCGAATCGACCTTCAGATCGAGGTGCCGGCGGTGCCGCAGGAAGAACTCGTGCACAAGGCGCGGGGCGAGAGTTCCGCGATCATACGCGAACGCGTCGCGGCCGCGCGTGCGCGTCAGCTCGAGCGCCAGGGCAAGCCCAACTTTGCGCTATCGAGCCGCGAAGTGGATCGGTGTTGCACGCCGGATGCCCGCGGCGCAGCGGTATTGAAGCAGGCGATCGCGCGTCTCGGGCTCTCGGCCCGCGCGTATCACCGCATTCTCAAAGTGGCGCGTACGATTGCCGACCTCGCAGAGGAGGAGGCGTTGTCCGCAGTGCAGGTGGCGGAGGCAATCCAGTACCGGCGCTTCGAGCGCACCCCCTAATTCCCTGTTCAAAGTTCAAGGTTCAAGGTTCACGGTCCAAACCCGGAACCCGGAACCCGGAACACAGAACTCGGAAGCCGGGGCGGGACCGCCCCGCGGCGCTCCGGTAAAATCACGGTCTTTCGAGCCGGCCCACTGCTCCTTGTCGACTGCATCCCGCCCCAGCGCGTTCCTGCCGCTGCTCATTGCCGGCCTGGCAACGATCGGGCCGTTTTCGATCGACACGTACCTGCCGTCGTTTCCGGCGATGGCCGATGCGCTCGACACCACGCCGCTCCTCGTGCAGCAGACGCTGACGGCGTACCTTTTGCCCTATGCGGGGATGATGCTGTTCCACGGTGCGGTCTCCGATTCGTTCGGGCGGCGGCGGCCGATTCTGGCGGGCGTGGCGGGCTTCGCGCTTGCTTCGGTGGGTTGCGCGTTGGCGCCGAGCATCGGGATGCTCCTCTTCTTCCGCGCGCTGCAAGGCCTGCTCGCCGGCGTCGGTATGGTCCTCGGGCGCGCCATCATCCGCGACTGCTACCACGGGCACGAGGCGCAGCGGTTAATGTCGCAAGTCCTGATGATCTTCGCCATCGCGCCGGCAGTGGCCCCGATCATCGGCGGCTGGCTTCACACCTGGTTCGGCTGGCGCGCGAACTTCTGGTTTCTCGCGGGGCTCGGCGTCGTTTTGTTCCTGGCGTGCCTGCGCTACCTGCCCGAGACGCATCCCCCGCACGCGCGGCATCCGTTCGCGTCCGCGCCGCTCATCGCGGCCTACCGCCACGTCGCGTTTAACCGACGCTTTCTACTGCTGGCCGGGGCGGCGGCGATCAATTTCGCGGGGTTCTTCATTTACATTCTCTCCGCGCCGGCATTCATCTATCGCCATCTGGGCCTCGAGATCCACCAGTTCGCGTGGCTGTTCATGGCCGGCGTCGTCGGAATGGTGATTGGCGCCTATCTTTCGGGCCGGCTTGCTGGCCGGATCTCGCCGCAGCGTGCGGTGAAGCTTGGCTACACCATCATGTTCGGAGCGGCGCTCTACAATGTGCTCTACTGTGTGTGGTTTCCGCCGCTGCTGCCGTGGTCCATCATCCATCAGGCGGTCTACGCGGTGGGTTTGACGATCACCATGCCGGCGATCACGTTGCTGCTGCTCGATCTCTTCCCGCGCAACCGCGGCATGGCATCTTCGCTGCAAGGCTTCGTGCACTCACTCTTTTCAGCCGTGAACGCAGGGGTGATTTCACCCTTGTTGTCGGGCACGGCAGCGATGCTGGCGGGAGGAACGCTGGGGCTGCTTGCCGCAGGTTTCGGGTTCTGGTGGATTTACGCCAGCCTGCCACCGGCACCGGTTGCGGCCGGGCAGAGCGTGGCGAGCGATTAAGTCCGGGGACGCGAGGGTGCATGCACGAGATCGAGAGCTGGGCCGACGAGAAGCGCTCCGCCTACCTCTATCGCATCGTCGCGGCGAGGGAAGCCGGAACGCCGCGGCAGGCTCTATTCAACGAACTGGCGCAGGAGGCGGAGCGTCAGGCAGCCATCTGGGATCGTCATGCGCGCAAGGCCGGCCGCGCCGTTCCGGAGTCGTACTCTCCCGATACTCGAGCACGACGGGTCGCCGCGTTGGTGCGCTGGCTCGGAGTGCGCCCGCTGCGCGGTGTGCTGACCGCAATGAAGATGCGCGGGATGTCGCTCTACACGCATGCTTCCCACGGCCACGTTGTGCCCCCGACACGCTCGCCTAGCCGGCTCGAGCCACGCCCAAGGTTCAACGTTCAAAGTTCAAGGTTGAACCGCGAACACAGGACCCGGAACTCGGAACCTGGAACCTGGAACCTGGAACCTGGAACCTGGAACTTGGAACTTGGAACCCGGAACGCCGGCAATGCCGGTCAGCATTGCTCCCACGGCAGTCCTTCGACCCGTCAACCGGTCTTGGCATTGCGGTGATGGTCCTCCTCGAGCTCGCCCTCGAAGCCGTGCAGGACGTTGTAGACGTGAGTAAAGCCCGCCTCTTCGAGCGCCCGGCCCACGTCGAGCGAGCGGTTGCCGCTGCGGCAATCGATGAAGATTGTGTTGAGATTATTCTTCAAGAACGCGTAAGCCTCTTTGGGTTCGAAGTGCTTCATCGCATAATTTCGCTCGCTGGATCGCGAGCGAAATTATGAGGCCATGCAGTGAGGCCGTGCCAGCCACGGGCGGTTTCGCGATAGAATCAACCCGTTTCGAATCAGGGGCTTTTCGCCTACCTGGCCTTCGCATGACTGACCGAACTCAATTCCTAAATGCGCTGCTCCGGCAGCGCATTCTGATCCTCGACGGCGCAATGGGCACGATGATCCAGGGCTACAAGCTCTCGGAGGGCGATTATCGTGGCGAGCGCTTGGCCGAGCATCCCCATGACCTCAAGGGCAACAATGATCTGCTCGTGCTGACGCAGCCGCAGATCATCCGCGAGATCCATTCGCAATATCTCGCGGCGGGCGCCGATGTGATCGAGACCAATACGTTCAACTCGACGGCAGTCGCGCAAGCCGACTACCATCTCGAGCCGCTGGTCCACGAGCTCAACTACGAGGCGGCGCGGCTCGCGCGCGCCGCGGCGGACGAGTACTCGACGAGGGACCGCGAGCGGCCGCGCTTCGTCGCTGGCGCCCTTGGCCCTACCAGTCGTACTGCGTCGATTTCGCCCGAGGTCAACGACCCGGGCGCACGCGGGGTCACCTTCGACGAGCTCAAGGCCGCGTACGCTGAAGCGGCACGCGGCCTTATAGAAGGCGGGGTGGATATTCTCCTGATCGAAACCATCTTCGATACTCTCAATGCAAAAGCAGCGATCTTCGCCATAGAGGAAGTTTTTGATCAGAAACAATCACGCCTCCCAGTGATTGTTTCTGGCACGATTACAGATGCTTCGGGCCGCACACTGTCGGGACAAACGCCGGAAGCGTTCTGGAATTCGGTGCGCCATGCGCGGCCGTTTGCGGTGGGGCTCAATTGCGCGCTCGGCGCGAAACTGATGCGCCCCTACATCGAGGAGCTCTCCAACATCGCGGATACCTACGTCTCCGCCTACCCCAACGCGGGGCTTCCCAATCCTCTCGCGCCGACGGGCTACGACGAGACGCCGGAGCAGACGGCCGGATATCTTCTCGACTTTGCCAGGAGCGGGTTCGTGAACATCGCGGGCGGCTGCTGCGGCACGACGCCGGAGCACATCAGGGCGATTGCGGAGGCGCTCGAGGGAATAGTGCCGCGGCCGGTGCCGCAGCTCGAGCACCGGACACGCCTCTCGGGCCTGGAACCGCTCAACATCGGCGACGACTCGCTCTTCGTCAACATCGGCGAGCGCACCAACGTAACCGGTTCCAAGGCGTTCGCGCGCATGGTTCTGGCCGGGGACTATCAGGAAGCGCTGTCGGTCGCGCGCCAGCAGGTCGAGAGCGGCGCGCAGATGATCGACGTCAACATGGACGAAGCGATGCTCGATTCGAAGAAGGCGATGACGACCTTCTTGAACCTGATCGCGTCCGAACCGGATATCTCGCGCGTTCCGGTGGTGATCGACTCCTCGAAGTGGGACGTCATCGAGGCGGGCTTGAAGTGCGTGCAGGGCAAGTGCGTGGTGAACTCGATCAGCATGAAGGAAGGCAAGGAAGAGTTCGTCAGGCAAGCCAGGCTCGCGCGCCGCTACGGCGCCGCAGTGGTGGTGATGGCGTTCGACGAGAAAGGCCAGGCCGATACGCTCGCGCGCCGCATCGAAATTTCCAGGGCCGCCTACGACATCCTGGTCAGCGAAGTCGGCTTTCCGCCGGAAGACGTGATCATCGATCCCAACATCTTCGCGATTGCCACTGGGATCGAGGAGCATGCGAACTACGGCAAGGACTTCATCGAGGCGACGCGGTGGATCCGGCAGAACCTGCCCTACGCCAGGGTGAGCGGCGGGCTGTCCAACATCTCGTTCTCGTTCCGTGGCAACGACCGGGTGCGCGAGGCGATCCACACCGCGTTTCTCTATCACGCCATCAAGGCGGGTCTGACCATGGCGATCGTCAACGCGGGCCAGATCGGCGTCTACGACGAGATTCCGAAAGACCTGCTGGAACGTGCCGAGGACATCGTTTTCAACCGCCGGCCCGATGCCGCCGAGCGCATGGTCGCGTTCGCCGAGACGGTGAAGGGTAAGGGCAGGGAGCAGGTCGAGGACCTCGAGTGGCGGAAGAGCCCGGTCGGGGAGCGGCTCACGCACGCGCTGGTCAGGGGGATCACGAACTTTATCGTCGAGGATACCGAGGAGGCGCGGCAAAAAATGGAAAAGGAAGGCGGGCGGCCGATCCAGGTGATCGAAGGCCCGCTGATGGACGGCATGAATGTGGTCGGCGACCTGTTTGGCTCGGGCAAGATGTTCCTGCCGCAGGTGGTGAAGTCCGCGCGCGTCATGAAGCAGGCGGTCGCGCATCTCATACCGTACATCGAGGCCGAGAAAGCCCGGGTTGGCGACGCGCGGCCGAAGGGCAAGGTGGTGGTCGCCACCGTCAAGGGCGACGTGCACGATATCGGCAAGAACATCGTCGCGGTGGTGCTTCAGTGCAACAACTACGAGGTGATCAACCTCGGCGTGATGGTGCCGTGGAAGAAGATTTCCGAGGTCGCGCGCGACGAGAAATGCGACATCATTGGGCTCTCCGGCCTGATCACGCCCTCGCTTGAGGAGATGGCGCACAACGCGCACGAGATGGAGCGTGAAGGCTGGAGGATCCCACTGCTGATCGGTGGTGCGACGACCTCGCGCACGCATACCGCCGTGAAGATCGCCCCGCACTATTCCGGGCCGGTGATCTGGGTGCCGGATGCCTCTCGATGCGTGAGCGTGTGCAGCAACCTGCTGTCCGACGATCTGCGCGCGGGTTATCTCAACGACGTCAAGGGCGAGTATGAGCGTGTCCGCCGCCAGCACGAAGGCAAGCGCGGGCTCGAGCTGGTTCCGTTCTCGCAGGCGCGCGCCAACTCGCTCAAGACGGACTGGACCGACTATGTGCCGCCGAAGCCGGAGGTCATCGGCACGCGCATGCTCAAAAATTACGACCTCGCGGAGATCGCGAACTGCATCGACTGGGGGCCGTTCTTCCAGACCTGGGAGCTGTCCGGCCCGTTTCCCGCCATCCTGGAGGACCCGGTGGTGGGGGAGGCGGCGCGCAACGTCCATGCCGAGGGCCGGGCAATGTTGAAGAAGATCGTCGAGGGCCGCTGGCTCAGGGCGAACGCGGTGTTCGGACTGTTCCCAGCGGCGAGCGTCAACAGCGACGACATCGAGATCTACAGCGATGAATCGCGCAAGCGGCGGCTCATGACCTGGCACAACCTGCGCCAGCAGAACGTGAAGCCCACCGGCCGGCCAAATCTCTGCCTTGCGGATTTCATCGCGCCCAGGGGCTCGGGGGTGGACGATTACATCGGTGCATTTGCGGTCACGGCCGGAATCGGCATCGAGAAAAGGCTCGCGGAGTTCGAGAAGAAGCACGACGATTACAGTGCGATCATGCTGAAGGCGCTCGCGGACCGCCTGGCCGAGGCGTTCACGGAACTCCTGCACAAGCGCGTGCGCCGGGAGTTCTGGGGCTACGCGCGGGACGAGCAACTCGACGACACCGCGCTGATCGCGGAACAGTACCGCGGCATCCGGCCGGCACCGGGCTATCCGGCCTGCCCGGACCATACCGAAAAGGGCCCGCTCTTCCAGATCATCGGGGCCGAGCGGATTGGCATGCGCCTGACGGAGTCCTTCGCGATGCAGCCAGCGGCCGCGGTGAGTGGTTTCTATTTCTCGCATCGCGAGTCGCAGTACTTCGCGGTGGGCAAGGTGGGCCGCGACCAGGTGGAGGACTACGCGCGGCGCAAGGGAATTCCGCGCGCCGAGGCCGAGCGGTGGCTTGCGCCGAATCTGGCTTATGAACCCGTGAACCGAGAACCGTGAACGGTGAACAGTGAACAGAGAAGGCTGACGGATGTCCGGTTTTCACCGTTTACTGTTTATCGTTCACTCCGTTAGGCGATGCAGCCGCAGACGGAACGCTACCTCGACCTCGCCCTGCTCGGCTACAACGCGTGGTGGCGCTACGTCCTTGGCGCTCTGATCATCGCCGGGTCGTGGCTCGGATTGGGCCTCGTGCCGTACGCGCTGCTGAGCAGCGCCGACATTCTCGATCCGCGGCTCGACTTCATCGCGGTCAACCTTTCCATCTTCGTCATGCTCGC
>JAOTTL010000035.1:0-25422 GCA_029864385.1 Betaproteobacteria bacterium
CTGTCTGAGAGTCGCTAGAGGGGCGAACGACGGCGTGCGTTGGCGCGGCCTATCGCAGCCCCACGATATTGAAGATTTTCTGCGCCAGCGGCTGATTCTGTCCGAGCTTGCCGACGTTCAACTGGTCTTCCTTGAACGCGCCCAACTTGGCGAGCGCCGGATTGTCGAGCTTGACGCCGGGCACCGCCGGCCACTCGTTGTTGCCGTTGGCGAAGTGGGCTTGCGCCTCGGGGCTGGCGAGATACTCGAGGAAGCGAATCGCGTTTTCGCGGTGCGGTGCATGCCGCAACACGCCGCCGCCTGAAATGTTGATGTGGGTCCCGAAGCTCGTCTGATTAGGAAATATCACGCCCACCTTGTCCGCGACATCCCGGTCGCGTTGCTTCCTGGAAGCCGCCAGGCGCATATAGTAGTAGGTATTGGCGATGCCAACCTCGCACTCACCGGCGGCGACCGAGCGGATCTGGTCGGTGTCACCGCCCTTGGGGTCGCGTGCGAGGTTAGCCTTCAGGTCGCGCGCCCATCCTTGTGCCTCGTCCTTTCCGAGGTGATCGATCAGCGCGGCCATGAGCGACAGGTTGTAAACGTGGCTCAGCGAGCGAGTGCAGACCTTGCCTTTCATTTGAGGGCTGGCGAGATCTTGGTAATCCCGAATCTGGTCGGGATTGACGAGGCGCTTGTTGTAGACGATGACGCGTGCACGCTTCGAAAACCCGAACCAGTGGCCGCCGGGCTCGCGCAGGTGCGCCGGGATGCTTTTGTCGAGGACCGCCGTTTTCACCGGCTGAAAAAGATTCATTTGTTGCGCACGCCACAATCGGGCGACATCGACCGTGATGAGCACATCCGCGGGGCTATTCGGCCCTTCGTTCTTCAGGCGCTCGAGGAGGGCGTCTTCCTTCCCTTCGATGCGGTTGATGCGAATACCGGTCCGTTTGGTAAATCCGGCATAGAGGGCATCGTCCGTCTGGTAGTGACGCGATGAATAAAGATTGAGGACAGTCTCCTGAGCCGATACCGGAGTGGTGAGCACCGTGAACAGCGCGATACCGGTGGCCAAGCTGAAGGACCGACGCAAAGGGCTGAACATCGAGGGGCTCCATCAGGCAAAGGGTTGGGGAGATAAAACCATATTAAGCATAGTGGCTCTCAGCGTCAATGCTAATGGGAATTGTTCCGTTTAAGGCATATGGCACCAGATCGGCGCGGCAAACCTGTTCGCAACTATTTAATTAGAAAAGTTAATGTCTCCAGATCTCGCCACCCGACGCCGAGGCGAGGCCCAGCGCGAAAGGTGCACTCATCAGACGATGACGGTAGCTCCGCGCGATTGGTCGAGAGGCACACCAATGGATGGCACTTGGCGTTGCATGCCACCCGCAGGGACCCAGTGCTCTAGGAGTTTGTCGGACTTGGCCCCGACAAACTCCTAATGCAAAACCGGCGCTGGGAAAATTGCAACAGAGGATGACAGGTATGCGAATTCACCGTCGCTCTTCTTCCTATTCGGCCACTTCGGGCGGGTTTTCTTCCGAACGGATAGCCGGTTTTGCTGTTAGCAGCCTGTACGGACTGTTAAGTCCGACAGGCTGCTAGATCAGAACGCGACGCGCCGGCCCCCGTTAAACCGCTGACGCCAGTACCGATTGCTCAGGCGAGCAACGCCAACCACGCCCCCGCTGCTGGGCGCGTGCACGAAGCGATCTCCGCCCACATAAATGCCGACATGTGAGTATGGCCGGCGCATCGTGTTGAAGAACACCAGGTCACCGGGCTGGAGCTCGCGGGAGCGGACAGCGATCCCCGTGCGGCTGATGCCATACGTGTCGCGCGGCAGCGTGATGCCCGTGGTCTGCCGGTAGACGCGCCAGACAAGTCCGCTACAGTCGAAGCCGGTTTCCGCAGAGTCTCCGCCATAACGGTAGGGGATACCGACATAACCCAAGGCGTGGCGCACCACGTCTTGAGCGCGCGCAGCATCGTGGTAGGGGCGAGGCGCCCTTCCGGAGTCCGGTGCGCCCGTCCCGCCTCGATCCCGCTGCGGACTCGAGGAGCAGCCTGCCGCAAGAAGGATCACCACTGCCGCTATCATTAATCTCATACATTAAATATACACGCTATCCTTATGATCGTAAATAATAGTCTTCATGGCACGTTTTGGCGAAACGCCCCAGCCACGGGCGTAAACTGGGGTCTTCTTTATCGTGGGACTGCCATGATTCGACGCCAATTTCCGATCCTTGTCTCTTATGCCGCCCTTGGGCGATTGGCCCTCGTGTTCGCGTTCCTGCTGGCTACCGCAGCGGCGCGGGCCCAGACGGTGCTCGAGGTGATCCCGCTTCACCATCGAACGGCCGAGGAGGTCATCCCCGTCCTCCAACCCTTGCTCGTGCCGGAAGGCACATTGAGCGGGTTCAGGGGCCAGCTCATCGTTCGGACAACGCCTGCTAACCTTGAAGAGATCAAGCGCATTCTGGCCCGCCTGGACCGCGCGCCACGGCAACTCCTGATCACAGTGCAGCAGGATATCGACGCCAACGTCCAGCGCAGCGCTGCCGAGATATCCGGCAATGTCGGTGGCGACAACGTCCGGGTGATCCTGCCACCGACAAGTCGCGAGCGGCAGGGCGGTCGCGTGGTGATACAGGAGGGCGATAGCCGGGTCCGGGCGCATGTGCTGGATTCGGGCTCCGCCGTGAGCGAGCGTAACGCGCAAACGCTGAGGGTGACGGAAGGCCGCGAGGCATTCATTCGCGTCGGTCAATCGGTCCCGCTGCGCGGCCGGCAAATCACTCGCACCGTGCTCGGAGGGCAGGTGGTCGAGCAGGTGGTGGATACCACGCAGTACCGCGATGTCACGACCGGTTTCTATGTGCGGCCGCGCCTCTCTGGAGATCGCGTCACGTTGGATATCAGCCCCCAGCGCGAAAAACTGTCGAACGATATTCGCGGCGGCGTGGACGTTCAGCGCGTCGTGACCACCGTCTCCGGCCGTCTCGGCGAATGGATGGAAATTGGCGGTGTCGGGCAGGATACGACCGGGCAGCAATCGGTGCTGCTGGGGCGCACATCGAGCGCCACGCGCGACAATCGCCGCATTCTGATCAAAGTCGACGAGGTTCGCTAAGCACGCCGCGACGGGACATTCAGTCCTGCTCTTATGACGGCTTGCGAAAGCGCCGCCAGAGCAATACCGTCCAGACCGCCATTCCTGCCAGGAAGCACCCCAGCATGAACAGAAAGGGCGTGTGCGGAAGCGCCGGCGGGCGCGACGCATTTGCCATGAGGATGAGATGGTGAATAGCGAGAGCAAAGAACGCCATCAGCGTTGCCAGCCAACACAAGTGCCATCTGAGGAACAGCAGCGTCTCCTCGCGCCGTTCGGGCGCCAGCCAGTATTGCTTGTTCGGGATGTTGATTCGCGTGGGAAACCAGCCCGAGATGAGGGGTATCAGACCCAATATCAGCGATGGCAGGCCGATACCAAAGGCCACCATGAAAATCGCGTACCCGGTCCGCGTCATCCAGCCGTTGGGTTGTCCGGTGCCGTCAAAGTGCGTGGCCACGGGCTCGGCCAGCGACGGCACGGTGAGCGCGAGATCGACCAGGAGGGCGACTCCGAGTAGCGCGAATGCGTGGAACGGCAGCCGGCTCATTTCTCCTTCTGTTCAGAGCATGCAATGTCGCGCCTGCGCGCCGCGCACTGCGGCTGCGCGCATTCGCGTAACGGAGAATAACCCCGCTTTCGAACGCTGGAAAGAGAGCCGAATTGCGCCGCCCGCCTGCAGCGCGCTAGGCGCCTTCAACCAGAGCGAAGACACCCGGGCCGAATCGCTTGCGCGCCTCGTCGTATAGGGGGTCAACGGCACGCGCGAATTGATCGCGTTCGCCAGCCGTAAGCTCGACGATCTCGCAGCCCTCGTTTTCGATCGCCTTCCGCGCGATCAACTCTTCTTCCACCGCCAGCTGCCGTTGGAACAGAATGGCTTCGCGAGCGGCAGCGCGCATCGTGGCGCGGAAGGGCTCCGGCCAGCCGTCGAACGCCGCGCGGTTCACGTAGATTCCTCGCGAGAGATAACAGTGGCCCGTCAAGGTGTGATAGCGGTGCAGCGTGTGCACGCCATAGGTTACGGTGTTGGCAAGCGGATTCTCCTGTGCATCGACGGTGCCTGATGCGATCGCATCCAGCGCGGGCTTGAGGTCGCACGGCACCGGCACCGCTCCCAGGAGTTCGAAGATGCGGCAATGCATTTCGCTGGGCAGCAAGCGGATCCGCATCCCCGCAAGGTCGGCGGGGGTGCGCACCGTGCGCAGGCGGTTCGAGAGGTGGCGATAGCCGTTTTCCAGGTAGCCGAGCAGGCGATAGCCGACGCGCGCCTCGATCCGCTCGGTCAGGTACTCGCCCAGCCTGCCATCCATTGCCGATCGCGCGTGCTCGAGACTGCGAAACAGAAATGGCAGGTCCGCGAATTCCAGCTCCGGCACCCGATCGGTGAGATAGCTTGTCGACTGGTAGGCGAGCGTGAGGATGCCGTCCTCGACCATCCACAGCAGGTCGTCGCCGCGATAGCCAAGATCCATCACGTTCCAGATGTATTTGACGTCAACGTCCGCCCCGAATTCGGCCTCGATTCGGTCGCCCATTAGCTTGAGCGCGCGGCTGTGGGTGGTCGTGGGTGGCCCGTATCCGCCCAACCGGATCCGTATCGGGTGCTGCGATGACGCTGGCATGGCTCGCTTTCCTCCCGAAAGACGCTCTGCGAGTCTACCAGAGTCGATCTCTCGAGCGTGGAAGCGGCATTAGCATCACACGCGAGCGCGCGGTAAGGCAGAACGTGTGCCAGTGCGTCCGGCAGATCGCTCGCGAAGTGGATGTGCCGGAAACCGGATGGTGGCCAGCCTGCGCGTCACACGCTACCATTCCAGCGTGTCGGATCTTCAAAGAATTCTCTCCGCGGATGGCCCGCTGGCGCTTGCCATCAAGGAATTCCGCGCGCGTCCGTTCCAGATCGAGATGGCGAAAGCGGTGGCGCAAACCATCGCCGACAATGGCGTGCTCGTCGCGGAAGCCGGTACCGGAACAGGCAAGACCGTCGCCTACCTTGTGCCGGCACTGCTCTCCGGTGGCAAGGTCATCGTGTCCACCGGCACGAAGACGTTGCAGGACCAACTGTTCGACCGCGATATCCCGATGGTGCGCGAGGCGTTGAGCGTTCCGGTGACCGTGGCGCTGCTCAAGGGGCGGGCGAACTATGTGTGTCACTATTATCTCGACCGTGCGCTGAAGGACGGCCGCCTGCCGACGCGGGATGACGTTCGCCATCTCGGGGAGATCCAGCGTTTCGCCCGCATTAGCATGAGCGGCGACAGGGCCGACTGCGCCGCGGTTCCGGAGAGCGCCGGCATCTGGTCGTACGTGACTTCCACCCGTGAGAACTGCCTGGGCTCGCAGTGCCCCCGCTTCGATGACTGCTTCGTGATGAAGGCGCGCGGCGAAGCGCTTGCGGCCGACGTGGTGGTCATCAATCACCACTTGTTCTTTGCCGATGTCGTCCTGCGCGACGAGGGCGTGGCCGAGCTATTGCCGTCGTGCAACACCGTCATTTTCGACGAGGCGCACCAGCTGCCGGACACGGCAAGCCTGTTTTTCGGCGAGAGCGTGTCCACTTCGCAGCTGATCGAGCTGGCGCGTGATACGCGCCTGGAGGGGGCCGCCACCGCGAAGGACTATGCACCGTTGCCTCAGGCGGCGCAGGCGCTGGACAAGGCCGCGCGCGACTTGCGGCTCGCGTTTCAGGAGGAGAGTGGGCGGCTGCCCCTGCGCGCGCTCGCCGGCCACGCGCCATTTGACACCGGGCTGCGCGCAGCGCTGGCGAAGCTCGACGACGTGGCAGCTAAGCTGAAAAGCCAGGCCGAGCGCAGCGAAGGCCTCGCGCGCTGCCGCGATCGGGCGCTCTCCCTCGCCGAGCGTTTGGAGCGCTGGCGCAGCGGTGTCGACGAGGCCCGGGTCAAATGGGTCGAGCTCTTCGGGCATGCACTGCATCTTAATTCGACGCCGCTGTCGATCGCGGAGGTATTCCGCAGCCAGGTCGAAAGCCACGCGCGCGCGTGGATCTTCACGTCCGCGACGTTGTCGGTCAATCGCGACTTCAGCCACTACTGTGGAGAAATGGGCCTCGCGGGCGCGCGCACCGCGAGCTGGGATAGCCCGTTCGACTTCGCGAACCAGGCGCTGCTCTACCTTCCGGCCGAGCTGCCAGATCCCAATACACCGGAGCATACCGAGGCGGTGGTCACGGCGGCGCTGCCGATCATCGAGGCGGCGGGCGGGGGCGCGTTTCTGCTGTTTACCAGCCTCCGTGCCATGCGGCGTGGCCGCGCGCTGCTCGAGCGCGCATTCGAGGAGCGCGGGCTCGACTACCCGCTGCTCGTGCAGGGCGAAGGCTCACGCTCCGAGATGCTGGTCCGGTTCCGCGATCTGGGCAACGCCGTGCTGGTGGGTAGCCACTCGTTCTGGGAAGGTGTGGACGTGCGCGGCGAAGCGCTCTCCCTCGTGGTGATCGACAAGCTGCCTTTTTCCCCGCCCGATGATCCGGTGCTGGCGGCGCGCATCGAGCAGCTGAACCGGGAAGGGCGAAGCGCCTTCTTCGAGTACCAGCTGCCCGAAGCTGTGATTACGCTCAAGCAGGGCGCCGGCCGATTGATCCGGGACGAGGATGATCGCGGCGTGCTCATGATCTGTGATCCGCGGCTCATCTCGCGCAGCTACGGGAAACGCATCCTGCGAAGTCTGCCCCCGATGCGGCTGACCCGCGATGCGCGGGAAGCGGTCGCGTTTTTCAATAGGCCAGCCAGGTCTGGGCCCAGCGCCACGCGAGCCAAAGCAGCAACGCCCACAGCCCGATGATGATGACGGCGCCAATGCGACTGCGCTTGTTTTCTTCGTCTCTTGACCACGGCCTTCTACTAGGTGACCCCCAATCGCTCAACGGGGGCAAACGCTCACGGATATTTTTTCCGGATATACTCGTCCCAATCTGCGGCTAGTCTACTGACAGCTCCACCCTGGCCGCTCTCGTACGGAGGCAACATCATGGCAGGATTAACAGCGCTTCAGTTTCGGGTGACGAATTTTCGGAATATTGAAGATAGCGGCTGGATTCCTCTCGATAGAGTTACAGCCTTGGTAGGACGAAACGAATCCGGCAAGTCGGCGCTCCTAAAAGCTCTCCACAAGTTCAATCCGGCAACTCCAGCCCCCTATGAAGCGCAGCCTGAATTTCCTCGCGACCGTTTCACGAGTGAATACACGGAAAAAGAACGCATACCCGTTTGCGCCGCGGAGTTTGCACTACAAGATTCCTTCAAACAGTTATTGCGTGAGAAATTCCCCGACTTAACGCTGCCCACAAAGGTAACGGTAACAAAATATTACTCACACGACGCGACGTATGTCTTCGACACCGAGCTGGACGACCCAAGTGATGACCCGAAGGCTCTTCTTGGAGCCTTGATCGAGGCCCAGAGTGCAGCAATGCGCATCGAAGCACCCGCCCCTGAACAAGAAGAGGTAACTCAAACACTTCGTACGAATTTGGTGCAGCAGCTCATCGCTTGGACCGACGAACTTGAGGGCCTAAAAACGCTACGATCATCCGAAACAGCGTCAACTCTTGGACGCCTTCGCTACGACGTCAACACCAAGGTCGGCCCCCTCACAGCCGAGATTATTGAAAAACTTCAACAGGCGATAAGCGGCGCTCTTAAGGTAGCAGGCTCCAAGCCGCCGAAAGAGCAGCTCTGGGAGGAGATCGCCAAGGCGCTCCCCGTTTTTATTTACTTCGATAACTACGGAATGCTGGACAGCGCGATCGATCTTACGCGCTTTCTGGAAGACCTAAAAACGCGTCCTAATAATCCGAAAGTTCGAACGATACGTGCGATGTTTAAGCACGTAAAGCTATCGGAAGCAGAAATACAAAGGTTGGGGCGCACTAGAGCGGAGATCGCACGGCTAAGCAACCAACCCGTGACGGACGAAATGTTAGCGGAGGAAAGACAGCGAAAAGAGCTTCGCAGCATAAAGCTTAACTCCGCGTCCAACGACATGACCAAGAAATTTAGCGCCTGGTGGAAACAACGTCGTCATAGGATCAGATATTCTGCCGACGGGGACTTTTTCCGAATCTGGGTTGCTGACGACCGACGCCCCGATGTTGAAATTGAGCTTGAAAGTCGCAGCCAGGGCTTTCAGTGGTTCTTTTCCTTCTACCTGGTCTTTCTTGTTGAATCTGACGAAATGCATAAGGATGCGATCCTGCTGCTCGATGAACCCGGCCTGCACCTGCACCCCACTGCCCAGCAAGAGCTGATCGCATTGTTTGAGGAGCTGTCCCAAAAGAACCAATTGATCTACACCACCCATTCGCCGTTTCTGATCGATGGAGACCATTTAGAGCGCGCCATACCGGTGATCGAGACGCCAGATGGACATTCGCTGGTAAAGCCCGATTTCTGGCCCGAAGACCGAGACACTGTATTCCCGCTCCAAGCTGCGGCTGGATATGCAATGGTCGAGAGCCTGTTCCGGCATAAGAAAAATCTGCTGGTAGAGGGCATGGCCGAGTATTACTACCTCTATGCCCTATCGCACGTTTGCCAGGCGCTGCGAATGGCCGCGCTCCCGGATGATATTTACGTTTCGCCATGCGGCGGCACGAAGTATATGGGGATCATGGCTTCCCTGTTTTTGGGGCACCAAGTGCGCCCGGCGATTCTTTTGGACGCTGATGATGCTGCGCGCGTTCGTAAAGAAGCGCTCTTGAGGGAACTCTATTCAGGTCACGCAAGTATGATCGTTTCCTTAGATAACGTTCTTGGACGGATGGAGTGCGAGATAGAAGATGTGTTAGGCGAGTCTGCTTTGTTGACGCAGCTAAACTCGATGCTAAGCGGTAGGCTGGAAATAACAGTACAGGACAGGGCAGGGGGCAGCGTAGTAGACCATATCACGGCAGCTGCAAAACGGTTGAGCATTGATCTGCCACAAGGCTGGAAAGGGGAGCTTGCGCGTAGGGTTGCCGCTGACTTGGCACGTAGTCAGCCAATGGACGTTGAACCGGACGTCGTTGATCGCGCGGCGAAGTTGTTTGATGCTATTCGCCAGCGATTTTGATGCCCGAACAAGAAAGACCACGAAACCACCGCAATCGGAGGAACACCATGATCGAAATCCCGAGTTTTAGACCCGAGACGCGATATGGAATCCCGACGGCGGACCTCTACCTCATGAACCGCCAGTATATCGTTGGATACTCCTTTCTCTTCCGGCAGCCGCGATGGGCTCTGGAGCTCATCGACGAAGATAACATTGCGATCAAGGAGAATCTCGTTCGATTGGACAACTTTCGCATCGATCTGCGTGTTCCGGAAAAGTTTCGCTCAACACTCAAAGATTACAGCGCCGAGAAGCACCCCGTAGATAAGAAATCTCTGTGGGACCGGGGCCACCTTGTCTCCAGCGCGGATCGGCGGTCGAAGATTGTTCTGAACAGCGAGACGTTTCTCCTCAGCAACATGAGCCCACAGGCGCGCAACTTCAATCGTGGAATCTGGAAAGAGCTCGAGGAGGCGGTCAGACAGCTGGCGAGGCAAACCGACCAGTACGTCGAGGTCTATGCGGTTTGTGGCCCGTTGTTCGATGTCGATGATGACATCCACGTGATCGGCACGAGTAGGGTTGTCGTCCCGCATGGGTACTTCAAGTCGGTACTCGCGGAACGGAAGACCGGCCGCTTCGACATGTGGTCTTTTATGATCCCCAACGCGGAACAGAGCAAACCGCTTTCGAGTTTCCGCTGCACGACGGAAGAAGTCGAACGACGGGCAGGACTGTCGCTCTGGGATCGGCTCCGTGGGGAAGATGGTGACGAATTGAGACGAGTGAAGCAAAAGATGTGGTTGCTGGCCGGCGCCACGAAGAAGGTGGCCAAGAAGAAAAAGACAACAGCCTAAACGCGTTCTGGCGGCGGAAATTGGGTCAGACTCGATTTTCTCTCGGGGGCGTAACAATGCGCCGACACAACCGATGGCATCAATCCAAGTCACGTTACACCTTTTCTGTTTGCAAGGACTTCCTCATCGAGTCAAGATTTCGCCCGAGCGCTATACATTGATCGAACTGGCGGAGTTGAGCACGTTGTGTGGCTTCGCGCACGTGGCAGACTTTCAGCGGGCTCACCGCCGATGGATCACGGAAGCGCTGACACGCGAGACCATGAAGCGAGATGAGCGCTGGTCGGGATGGAAAAATCATTCGAGCAGTATATCGGCCGGCTGGGACTCAAGAACGTGCGGGCGTGGTCTTCACCTGCCGGCGCGAGTCAAAGCAGCACCGGCGGCGGTTTCGACGGCGACCAGACCACGCGAGACAGCTTGACCAGACTGATCAAGACCGGCAAGCTTCCCACGGCATGAGGCATAGGGCGGTTTCGGAAATGACGCAGGCAATTGGGTCAAGAAACGGGGGCCGAGACAAGGAATCGTGATTCGCACAGCTCGAGCAACATGAAGAAGCGACGGGTCCTGCGTTAATTGTGTGGAGGGTGATATGAGTGAACGAGCGAAGATTTGCATCGACCGGGTCCTTCCGCGAAACCTGATGCGGCTGCAGCCAACGCGGCGCGGTCCGGGTCGCGTCGTGCGAGCGATCAATCCCATCGGCACTACCTGGATGAATGGCTCGACCCTGAGTGTGCGATTCATAGGCGGCAGCACCGAACAGCGTGCGATTGCGCGTGAGCAGGCGGGCTGGTGGTCGCAGGTGGCCAATCTCAAATTCCGATTCAACGATGCCCCTAACGCCGAGATTCGCATCGCGTTCGACGCCGCGGACGGCGCGTGGTCGTATATCGGCACCGAATGCCGGGATATCCCGTTGAACCAGCCCACCATGAACCTGGGGTTTCTCGACGGCGGCACCGCGGCGCACGAGTTCGGGCACGCCATCGGGCTCGCGCACGAGCATCAGAGCCCTCATGGGGGGATTCTCTGGAACGAGGATGTCGTGATCCGGGAGATGGCGAAGTCGCCCAATTTCTGGGATGCGGACACCTCCCGCCACAATATCCTGCGCAAGTACGCCGCGAACCAGATCAACGGCACAGCGTTCGATCCCGACTCGATCATGCTCTATTTCTTCCCTGCCGAGTGGACGCGGAACGGCGTCGGTACTAAGGCGAATGAAGTGCTTTCGCGCCTGGACAAGGCGTTCGTCGCCGGGGCGAAGATGTACCCCGGCGGGGGTGGGACCGTGGCCACCGCGAAGGTATTGGAGGTGAACGCGAAACGGCGCACGCGCGCCTCCATCGGCAAGGCCGGCGAAGAGGACATCTTCCGATTCACGGCCAATCGGGACGGGCGCTACGTGGTCGACACGAGGGGACCGACCGACGTGGTGATGAAGCTGTTCGGCCCGGGCAGCGAGACGGCGCTGATTGCCGAGGATGACGACAGCGGCGTCGACACCAACGCGCGCATCACCGTCAACCTGGTCGCGGGCGACTACTTCGTGCAGGTGAGGCACTACAACACCCGCAGCGGGATGGGGAACTACTCGGTGAAGGTGCGCAGGGTATGAGGCCGCGCGCCGCGGTTCACGATCAAGAACATCGATTACCCAGCCACACGAGGCGCGGCGACTATGGCGCTACCCAACGATAAACGCGGTCGAGCCTGATCTACCTCGTGGACTTTGGGTTCTGGGGGGCAGTGTAAGATGTTCATCAAGCGCGAAGGCTGCGCCATGAAAAAGTTACGCTGACCCCTTTTATTCATTTATTGTCTCGCCAGCCGATCCAGGAGTTACGTATGTGCATCGTCAAGAGCGTGGGTCACAGCGGGCAAAACGATCTGACCGATGTCATGGTGTTCCAGATCTTGTTCAACCTCAACTTGCCTCGCTTTCCCGATCCCAAGCCACGCAAGCTCACGGCCGACGGTAGGATCGGGCCCAACACCATTCAGGCTCTCGAGAAATTCGAGAAGCAGGTCATGAAGCTGAAGTCATCGGACGGCATGATGGTGCCAGGCGACAAGACGGTACAGGCGCTGCTCAAAGGGCTGCCGCCCGGTCCCTCGAAGGAGAAGCTGTCAGTGGTGATGCCGAGGGCTCTTCCGGCCAAGATCGACCGCTACTACGAGCCACTGGTCAAGGGCATGAAAAAATACGACATCACCAAGCCCCTCCGCATGGCGCACTTCCTGGCGCAGATAGGCCACGAGACCGCCTCCTTCCGCTACGCCGAGGAGATCGCCGACGGCTCGGCCTATGAGGGTCGGGCCGATCTGGGCAACACGCGCGCCGGTGACGGCAGACGGTTCAAGGGCCGGGGCCTGATCCAGCTTACCGGGCGGGCGAACTACACCGAGTACAGCAAGGACTCGGGCGTGGACTACGTCGCCAATCCCACGAAGGTGGCCACCGACCCCTTCGTTGCGATCGATGTCGCCTGCTGGTTCTGGGACAAGAGAAAGCTCAACCGGTTTGCCGACAAGGACGACGTCAAGGAAGTGACGCGGCGGATCAACGGGGGTTACAACGGCCTGGACGACCGGATCGAGTATCTGGTCAGGGCGAAGGCCGTGCTGGGCATCAAGTAAATGGGGAACCTGGGTTTCCGGCTCGCGGGGTCTTTGCTGTGCCTTGCGGCGTGGGGCTGCGCGGACTCCTCTGGAGAGGCGCCGGCCGGGCGCGCGCCCAGCGAACACGTTGGCCGGGTCGGTCCGACGCTCCGGGCGAGCATCCATCCCAATCTCCCGGAGTTTTTCTTCACGTTGCGCGGGCAGCCCCTGGACGCGTCCGGCGGGATCTACCGCGTCGAGCGGATCGAGATCCGGCGTGGCGCGGCGGCCGAACCGGTTCAGGTCATCGAGGGTCTCGAAACCGAGACTCCGATTTCCGACAACTCCCCCAGGCTCGAGGTGCTGGACATGAACTTCGACGACTATGGCGACCTCCGTATCGTGGAGTTTCCGCCGGCCGGTCCGAACGTCCCGTATCTCAACTGGCTGTTCGATCCCGCGTCGGCGCGGTTCGTTCGAGCCGCCGAGCTGGACGCGATCGCCTCCCCGGTCTTCGACCGCAAGACCGGGCGCATACGCTCCGCGTGGCGCGACGGCGCGACCCGCTACGGGACCGACATCTACTCGGTCATCGAGGGCAAGCCGGTACTCGTGCGGAAGGAGCTGAAGGAGTATTCGAAGCCCGGGGCCTATCGGTGGACGGTAATGGAACGGATCGAGGGCAACTGGAAGACCGTCGAACAGAAGGTGGTCCGGGAATAGGTTCGGGGCGAAGGATGCGATGGCGTGGCGCCTCCGGAAAAGAACCGTCAGCGGCGTTCGCCGCCCGGCGACGAGTTGCATGCCTTGTGCAATGACTTCTTTTGACGTTCTTACTTCCTTGAATCAAAGCGTTGCGCAGGTCCGACCCGGCTTCGCTGGCTTCGCGACCCGGCTTCGGCCTTGATGCGCTGCTTGCGCCAGATCAATTCCGCGGCGGGTTGCGGCCCGATAATGCCAAGGTGGCCTCCCCGATCCCGCCCGAGAGCCGGACCCGCCTGCTGAAGCGCGTCGTCATCGTCGTCGCGATCGCGCTGGTCGCCGGCTGGGGGCTATGGAAGGCGACGCGTCCCAAGCCCGTCGCCGTGCTCGTCGCGACGGCCTCGGTAGGCCGCGTCGAGACCACCGTCGCGAACACCCGCGCGGGCTCGGTCACCGCCTGCCGGCGCGCCAAGCTCGCGCCGCCCGCAGGCGGGCGGATTGCGAAGCTTCCGGTGAAGGAAGGCATGCGCGTCGGGCGCGACGACCTGCTGGTGGAGCTCTGGAACGAGGACCTGACCGCGCGCGAGCGCGTGGCGCGCGCGCAGCTCGCGACCGCGAAGGCGCGCGCTCGAGAGGCCTGCCAGCTCGCCGAGATTGCGGCGAGCGAAGCAAAGCGCACGCGCGAGCTGCGCGCGCAGAACTTCACCTCGGAGCAGCTTGCCGAGCGCGCTGATTCGGATGCCAAGGCGCGCATGGCGGCGTGCGAATCGGCGCACGCGCAGGTGGGGGAGGCCGAAGCGCGGATCGACGCGGCGAAGGCCGATACCAGCCGCACCGTGCTGCGCGCGCCGTTCGCCGGCGTCGTCGCCGAGGTGAACGGCGAGGTGGGCGAGTACCTTACGCCCTCGCCGCCCGGGATCCCGACGCTGCCCGCGGTGGATCTCATCGACGACTCGTGCCTGTACGTCTCGGCGCCGATCGACGAGGTCGACGCCGCGCGGCTCAAGGTCGGCATGTCCGGGCGCATCACGCTCGATGCGTACCGCGGCCGGAACTTCAAGGGGCACGTGCGGCGCATCGCGCCGTACGTCCTCGCACTCGAGAAACAGGCGCGCACGGTCGAGGTGGAAGTGGAGTTCGACGATCCCCGCGAGGCGCGCCATCTGCTCGTCGGCTACAGCGCCGACATCGAGATCGTGATCGAGGGGCGCGACGGGGTGACGCGTATCCCGACCTCGGCGCTCATGCCCGGCAACCGGGTACTCGCGCTCGGAGACTCGGGCGTGCTCGAGGAGCGCCGCGTCGACATCGGGCTGTCGAACTGGGAGTACACCGAAGTGCGATCGGGCCTCGCGCGCGGGGACCGCGTGGTCACGTCGCTCGATCGCGAGGGCGTCAAGGCGGGGGTGCACGCCGTCGTGGAAACGAAGGACACCGCCGCGAAGTGATCTGCGCGCAATGATCAAGCTGAGCGGCATCGAGCGCGTCTTCGTCGTCGGCGACGAGGAAGTGCATGCCCTGCGCTCGGTCGACCTCGCCATCGGGCAGAGCGAGTACCTTTCGATCATGGGACCCTCGGGCTCGGGCAAGTCGACCCTCCTCAACCTCATCGGCCTGCTCGACCGGCCGAACGCCGGCTCCTACGTACTCGATGGCAGCGACGTCACGGGGCTCGGCGACGACGAGCTCGCGCGCGTGCGGCGCGAGAAAATGGGCTTCGTGTTCCAGTTCTTTCACCTTGTGCCGCGTCTCACCGCGGCACAAAACATCACCCTGCCGATGGTGCTCGCGGGCATTGACCCTGCCGAGCGCGAGCGCCGGCTCGATGCCCTGCTGCACGAGTACGGGCTGGAGGATCGCGCCCGGCACCGGCCCGATCAGCTCTCCGGCGGGCAGTGCCAGCGCGTCGCGATTGCGCGCGCCATGTCGATGCGCCCCGGCGTGATCCTCGCCGATGAGCCCACCGGCAACCTCGATCGCCACAGCGGACAGGAGGTCCTGAACCTGCTGGAGAAGCTGCACGCGGGCGGGGGGACGCTCCTCGTGGTCACGCACGATCCGGAGATCGGCAGCCGCGCGAAGCGCACGCTGCGCATGGTTGACGGCAGGATCGTGAGCGATGCCAAGACGGAATGAACCGGAGGGCTGTTTCGATCCGACCGTGTTGAAGCGCTGAATCTAAAGAACGCGATGCGCCCCACCGACCTTTTCGCTTTCGCCTGGACCATCGTCGCCGGCAACCGCGGTCGCACGCTCCTGATTCTGCTCGCGATGGGCATCGGTGTCGCCGCAGTGGTGGTCGTAAGCGCGCTCGGCGAAGGCGCGCGGCGCTACGTGCTCGACCAGTTCGGCGCGCTCGGGACGAACCTCGTGATCGTGATTCCCGGCCGATCCGAGACCTCGGGCGGAATGCCCGGGTTTCTGACCGGCGAGACGCCGCGCGACTTGACGCTCGACGACGCGCTCGCGCTCGCGCGGAGCCGCGCGGTCAAGTCAATCGCGCCGCTCATCGTTGGCGCGGGCGAGGTGCGCTTTGGCGCGAAGCTGCGCGAATCCCCGGTGCTCGGCTCGACGGCGGAGCTCCTCGAGGTGCGCCGCATGTCGGTTTCGCAGGGCCGGTTCCTGCCGCCGGGCGATCCGCGCCACGCTGCGCCGGAGTGCGTCATCGGCGCCAAGCTGCGCGAGGAGCTGTTCGGCACGCGCGCCGCGCTCGGCGAGTGGCTGCGCATCGGCGACCGGCGCTTCCGGGTCATCGGGATCATGGCGCACCAGGGCCAGTCGCTCGGATTCAATACCGACGAGATCGTAATCGTGCCCGTCTCGGCCGCGCAGGCGCTGTTCAACTCGGAGTCGCTGTTCCGGATCCTCATCGAGGCGAAGAGCCGCGAGCAGGTGGTCCCGGCCAAGGAGGACGTGATCGAAATCCTGCGCGAGCGCCATGAGGGAGAGCGCGACGTGACGGTGATCACACAGGACGCGGTGCTCGCGACTTTCGACCGCATTCTGCGCGCGCTCACGCTCGCAGTCGGCGGGATCGCCGCGATCAGCCTCGCCGTGGCGGGAATCCTCATCATGAACGTGATGCTCATCGCGGTGACCCAGCGCCGGCGCGAGATCGGGCTCCTCAAGGCGATCGGCGCCACCGGCGTCCAGATCAAGCTTACGTTCTTCACCGAGGCCGTGCTGCTCGCCCTCGGCGGCGCGACGATCGGGCTCGGTGCAGGCAAGGCGGGCGAGTGGCTCGTCGCCCAGATCTACCCGCAGATCCCCTTCGCCGCCCCGTGGTGGGCGATGGCCGCCGCACCGCTCACGGCGATCGTCACGGCTGCACTGTTCACCGTGGCCCCTGCGGCGCGCGCCGCGAAGCTCGATCCGGTCGCGGCGCTTTCGAGGCGTTAGCCATGCTCGTCGCCGATTTCATCCGATTCACCACCCGGTCGCTCGCCTCGCACCGGCTGCGCGCCTTTCTCACCGCGCTCGGCATCGCGGTCGGCATCGCGGCGGTGATCCTGCTCACCTCGATCGGCGAGGGGCTGCACCGCTTCGTGGTGAGCGAGTTCACCCAGTTCGGCACCCACATCATCGGCATCTCGCCGGGACGCACGCAGACGCACGGCGGCGCGCCGCTCGGCATGTTCAACACGATCCGGCCGCTGTCGATCGACGACGCGATCGCGCTGCGCCGCGCGCCGCACGCGCTGCTCACGGTGCCGGTCGTGCAGGGCAACGGCGAAGTCACGGTCGCGGGAAAATCGCGGCGAGTGACGCTGTACGGGGTCGGACACCACTTCTCCGAGGCCTTCCGTATGCGGGTCGCCGCGGGCAAGTTCCTGCCCGACGACGATCCGCGCGCGGCGCGCGCCTTCGTCGTGCTCGGCGCGAAGGTCGCGCGCGAACTGTTCGGCGCCGGGAATCCGCTCGGTGCACGCATCCGCGTCGGCGGCGAGCGCTATCGCGTCATCGGCGTAATGGAATCGAAGGGGCAGGTGCTGGGGTTCGATCTCGACGACGCGGTGTATATCCCCACGGGGCGCGCGCTCGACATGTTCAACCGCGAGAGCCTCATGGAGGTCGATGTCATCTACGAGCCGACCGCCCCGCTGGACGAGGTGGTCGAGGGCATCCGGCAGATCCTGAGCGCGCGTCATGGCAGCGAGGATTTCACCATCACGCCGCAGGAAAAGATGCTGGAAGTGTTCGGCACGGTGCTCGACGCGATCACCTTCGCCGTCGCCGCCATTGCGGGCGTGTCGCTTCTCGTCGGGGGCGTCGGCATCCTCACGATCCTCACGATCGCGGTGGCCGAGCGCACCTCCGAGATCGGGCTGCTGCGAGCGCTCGGCGCGACGCAGCACGCCGTGCTGATGATTTTCCTCGGCGAGGCAGCGCTGCTCGCGGCAGCGGGCGGCGCCGCCGGACTTGGGCTCGGCTGGGCAGTCGCGGCCGCACTCCGTTTCGCGCTGCCTGCGCTGCCGGTGCACACGCCCTGGAGCTACGCGCTCGCCGCCGAGCTTATGGCGGTCGCCGTGGGGCTCGCCGCGGGCGTGCTGCCCGCGCGCCGCGCTGCGCGCCTCAACCCGGTCGAAGCGCTGCGCAGCGAGTAGGCCGGATCAGCGCCTCGCGGCTCGCGCAGTACGCACGTCCCGTCTGTTTCATCGACTTCACGATGCCTCGCCTGGGTTCCAAGGTCACGCTTTACCATCTCGACGAAAGCTTGGCTGCCAACCGCAATCGCCTCTAACCAACGTTCGTCCCGCTTCACCGACTCGCGCGCGCAGGTGCTCGCCGCCCTCGATCGCCGTGGTGTGGTAGCGATCCTCCCAGAACGCGCTTTGGCGCCCCTTGCGCTGAATGTATTCCGGCGCCGCGCGCCTGGCGACGAGCTGCATGCTGTGTGCGATAACCCCTTCAGCGGAAATTGCCGAGGAGGCTTCATGGATCTCCTCGGAGGCGCGCCGCCGCTCACTTACCAGCGCTATAATGCGTCGCTTGCGCCAGAGGAGGTGGGCCAGCTCAAGCAAGCGATTGGATCCGTGAACAACGAGGGGGATGTGTACACGGTGGATCGTGACACGTTCGCCCGCACCTATCGCGCCGAAAGCCCAGGTCTCTACCGGAAGGTGACGCCGTGTGGACCGCGCTGGCCGATCGCGACGGTGCAATCAGGACGAACGGGTTCATTAGTGCGAACAAATAAAGGGGGGGCCAAGCTCGATTTATCATACGACCTCGAATGGTGCGTGCACCGTGCGCGAGAAAAGAAAGGTGGATGAAATGAAGCGAAAAGACCTGAACGCGCACCTGTTCGGACCCGGGCCGAAGCGGATCCTTGCCCTCGACGGCGGAGGCATCCGTGGCATTCTCACCGTACAGCTCCTCAAGCGGATCGAGAAACTCGTCCGCGACCGCACTGGCGACAACTCGGCGGTGCTCGCCGACTACTTCGATCTGATCGGCGGAACCTCGACCGGCGCCATCATTGCCTCCGCGCTCACGCTCGGCTGGACGGTGGAGCGCATCGAGAAGCTCTATCTCAAGCTCGGGAACTCGATCTTCGAGTCGAGCTTCTTTCGAAAGGGCCTGCTGAGGCCCAAGTTCTCGGCAGAGCCGGTGAAAAAGGCCCTGGCAGACAAGAAGGAAGGCTACGGCGACATCCGGCTCGGCGAACCGGAGCTGAAGACCGGCCTCGCCGTCGTGGCCAAGCGACTCGACACCGGTAGCCCCTGGGTCATCCACAACAACCCCAAGGGGCGCTACTTCGAGGGAGATCCGAAAAGCAAATCCACGCCGAACAAGGACTACCTGCTGCGCGACGTGGTGCGGGCGAGCACGGCGGCGCCCACCTACTTTGAGCCGGAGAAGATCAAGGTGGCCGACGACATGGAAGGCGCCTTCGTCGACGGGGGCGTCAGCCCGCACAACAACCCCGCGCTGCAGCTCCTGATGCTGGCCACGCTCGAGGGCCATGAGCTGCGCTGGCCGACGGGTGCCGACCAGCTTCTGCTCGTCTCGCTCGGGACGGGCTCGAAGACGCTCGCGCTCGATCCAAAGGAGGTCATGGACATGAAGGCGGTGGAGCTCGGCGTGCGCGGGCTCTCCTCGCTGATGGACGACGCCAGCGCGCTCAACGAGCTGTTGCTGCAGTGGATGTCCTCGAGCGCGACGGCACGCGAGATCGACAGCGAGATCGGGAAACTCGACGGGGACATCCTCGGCGGAGGCAAGCCGCTGCTCACCTACCTGCGCTATGACGTCCAGTTCGACGATGTCTCGCTCAAGGACAAGCTCAGCCCCGAGCAACTCAAGACGATTGCAGACATGGACCGCGCCGAGAACATGGCCAAGCTGGTGGAGATCGGCAAGGCGGCGGCGGATCGGATCAAGGACGAGCACTTCGGCCGAGGCTTTGACATCGAATAGCCCGGGGACCGTCTCATCAGGAGATCATGATGACGAAGGGTAAGAGTAAATCGGCGGCGCGCGGGAAGAAGTCCGCAAAAGCAGCCAAGGACGCGCAACGCCAGCTCACCTGCTTCGTCGTCACCGGCTTCGGCAACAAGACCGACTACTCGACCGGGCGCGTCCTGAACCTCGACAAGACCTACGAGCAGCTCGTCCATCCGGCTTGCGACAAGGTTAACGTGAACTGTTTTCGGGCCATCGACGCCAACCTCACGGGCAGCATCGACTCGATCATGTACCGCTGGATCTACGAGGCGGACATCGTCATCGCAGACCTTTCGACTTTGAACGCCAATGTGTTCTACGAGCTCGGGGTGCGGCACGCCCAGAGGCCACATACCACGATCATCATCGCCGAATCGGTGCTGATGCAGAGAATCCCCTTCGATCTGAGCTCGTTCGTCATCCACCAATACGAGCACGGTGGGGACGAGATCGGCGCCAAGGAACAGGAGCGGTTCGTCAACCATCTGTCCGAAGTCCTGGAGAAGATCATCGCGGTCGAGCAACGCAGGCGGAAGGCGGCAGCGCACGCAAGGCGCGAGACCGACAGCCCGGTGTTTCAGTTCCTCATCGGCATGACGCCGCCCGCCTACGACGCGGCGACCTACGTGGAGCCGCCCGCTTACATACCGCCGGCGCAGCGCGATAAGAAGAAGGTAAAAGAGGGGGAATCACTGGCCAGCGTCATCGACGCGGCGGAAGCGGCAAAGAAGAAGAACAATTTCCCGGAGGCGACCCGCCTGTTTGGGCGCGCCATCGCGATGCAGACCGAGGGAAAACCTGACAAGAAACCGGACGTGTTCCTCGCGCAGCGGCTGGCGCTGGTGACCTACAAGGCGGGCGAAAAGCGGGATGCGGATGGCAATATCGACAAGAAGACCGCCATCGTGGCGCTGGACGAAGCCGAAGAAATTCTGGCGAAATACTGCGCGCCGAAGATCTCCAATGATCCCGAGACGCTGGGACTGTCCGGCGCCATCAATAAACGCCTGTTCGAGATGACCGACGATCTGGAGTACCTGGACCGGGCGATTGGTTTTTACGAGCGCGGCTTCTACGTCAAGCAGGACTACTACAACGGCATCAACGTGGCTTACATGTACACCCAAAGGGCCAATCTGCTGCCAGACCGGTTCGACGCCATTGTCAGCTACGGCCACGCCAACATGATCCGTCTGAAAGTAGTCGAGATCTGCAAGGAGCTGATCGAAGACGAGGCGAGCTTCGCGAGCCGCGGCGACAAACAGTGGGTTTATATGACCCTTGCCGAGGCCTACCAGGGATTAGGCCGGACTTCGGACGAGGAGCGGCTCGGGCGTAAGATCGAGAGCGTGGCGACCGAATTCGGCAAGGGCAGCTATCTGGGGCAGAAAGCCAAGCTCAAGGCGGCGATCGAGGAGTTCGAGCGCAAGGTGCGGCCCGACGAACTCAGCGCGAAATCCGCCGCAGGCGGCGCGTAGAAGGTGACTTAGAGCGCGTAACAAAATCAAGAACATGAGCCGCGGATAAGCGCAGATAAACGCCGATAAAGATCGAAAAGAAGTCGATCGAGGTCAATTGCAAGATCGAATACTCGTGAGCGGAGCGCGGAAGAAGTTTTCTATGGCAATCGGAGAAGCCGAGTACCTCGAGCAGCGGCTCGACGATCAGATCAATTGGTATAGCAAGAAAAGCGCTGCCAACCAGGCGGCGCACAAGCGCTTGCGGTTGATCGAGATCATCGCCGCCGCCTCTATTCCGTTGCTTGCGGGGTACAGCTGTTGGACACAGGCGATGCGGGCTGCCGGCGCGGCGGACAAGGCCGCGCGCGAGCGCGCAGGCGACCTGACCCGGTAACGCGCGACCACGCCGGATACGAGCAACCTTTTCTACACCATCCTTGTGAACGCAAGCGGAGGCAAAGCGGGAACGTTCACGCTTTCCACCGGAATCCGCTAAGCAGCGTGACATAAAGGTCAAGTCTACGCATTACGCATTTTGCGATGTGGCAGAGTTTGGTCGGAACTGGACGGCATCGACGCGGCCGCCGCCTGGTTCGCTACTTAGAAGCGGTAACGACCATGGCCTGGTACGAGCCGCAGGGTAGTTGACGCCTTGTCGCGTCAGCTCAAGAAGCGTACGCGGGCAATGTCAGACCGAGTGTAAGAGGACGCACGATCGCGTACTCTAGAGGCTAGAGGAGACCTACAAATGAATCAGAGCACGAATGACGCGAAAAGAATCCTGGAAAACGAGCTGCCTGTCCCGCGGGATAGAGAGCTGAAGCATCTGATCAGCGAGATCAAAGGGGAATTGGAGTTCGGGCTTGCGCGGAAGGTGCTGACCGAGGCGCGTGCACAGGAGCCAGACAACACGTGGGTGATTCAACAACTGGCGCTTTGTACTTACAAGGACGAGGAGCTTCTGGCGGGCACGCGCTTTGCGGATGCGCTGGCTATGCTCAAAGAGATCGGGCTGAGCGATCCCGAAGAGGCCATCAGGAAGAAGGGAATGAAACCTGAGACGCTTCCGGAGACCCTGGCGCTGGGTGGCGCGGTGTACAAGCGCATGTGGGAGCACGGTGGGCAGCTCGAGCATTTGCACCAGGCGCTCTTTTTCTACCGCGCCGCATGGGAGTGTGACACGACGCAAGACAAGGAGATCGACAAGGGATACGGGGGGGTTAACGCGGCATACCTATTCGATCTGCTGGCCGCAAGAGCGACGACCATCGCCGTGCGCGCCGGCACCAAACGGGAAGACGCGGCCGAGGCGAACGAGCTGCGCCAGAAAGCGCGTGCGCTGCGTGAAGCGATGGCGGCGATCGTGCCAAAACTCAGTGAGAAGGACACGAGTCTCAATAGCCAATACTGGTACATCGTCACGCTGGCCGAGATCTACTTTGGTCTCGGGCAATACGAGGAGGCGGGCAAGTGGCTGACCGCAGCGCGCGAAGCCAAGCCCAAGGAATGGGAACAGCAGACGGCCTTCAAGCAACTGGTTTCATTGGCGCGCCTGCAGGGCTGCAAACCTCCTGCCGAAGGCTCGGCCGTGGAGATCTGGCATCCCGCGTGGCAGGCTCTTCACAAATTCTTGCAAGAAGACACCGAAGCGGCGCTCTCGTGCTACCGCGGCAAGGTGGGATTAGCCCTGTCGGGCGGCGGCTTTCGCGCATCGTTGTTTCATCTTGGCGTGCTGGCCCGGCTGGCGGAGATGGACGTGCTGCGAGCCGTCGAGGCACTGTCCACCGTGTCCGGAGGCAGCATCGTCGGTGCTCACTACTATCTTGAGATCCAGGAGATCCTCAAGAAAGGGAAGGATAAGAGCATTGCTCGGCAGGACTATATCAAGGCGGTTCGCCGTGTACAGGAGCGCTTTCTCGCGGGCGTTCAACGCAACATGCGCATGCGCGCCTTGGCGAGCCTGGGCGCGAATCTCCGCATGATCTTCTCCAAGGAGTACTCGCGCAGCCATCGACTCGGCGAATTGTACGAGGAAAACCTGTACGAACGTATCGGGGCAAACGCGGAGCACCGGACCGAACCGCGCACAATGCCGGAGCTGCTTGTCAAACCCGCTGAACAACCCGATAGCCACCCCTTCAAGCCGAAGTTCTCCAACTGGCGGCGGCGGGCCAAGGTGCCGGTGTTGCTGCTGAACGCCACATCGCTCAACTCAGGCCACAGCTGGCAATTCACCGGGCGATGGATGGGCGAGCCGCCGGGGTCCATCGGCACGGAAATCGATGTCAACGAGCGTTACCGTCGCCTTTGGTACGAGCAGGCAAGCAAGGACGAGCACAAGCATTATCGCCTCGGTTACGCCGTGGCAGCCTCGGCCTGCGTCCCCGGGCTCTTCGAGCCCTTGGTGCTCGATGAGCTCTACCCCCAGCGCACGGTGCGGCTCGTCGATGGCGGGGTGCACGATAATCAGGGTGTCGGAACGCTGCTCGACGAGGGTTGCACTCTGATGCTTTGCAGCGACGCATCGGGCCAGATGGGCGATCAGAAGCATCCCTCGAACAGCATTATAGGCGTGCCGTTACGCTCAAACAGCATCCTCATGGACCGGGTGCGCGAGGCCGAATATCAGGATCTCCGCGCGCGCGTCGACAATCGCGCCTTGCAGGGGCTGTTTTTCATTCACACGAAGAAGGGCCTGGAGACCTTGCCGATCGACTGGATCGATTGTCAGGACCCGACGAAGGTGCCCGAAGCGAATTCCGATACCACCGACTACGGTGTCGACAGGGACCTGCAGCTCAAGCTCGCAGCGATCCGCACCGATTTGGACTCGTTCACGGAAGTGGAGGCGTACTCGCTGATGCTGAGCGGCTACCTCATGACCGAGTACGAATTCAAGGAGCTTGATAAACAACATAAGCGAGACGGCGAGCTGGGTACCTGGGGCGGATTCGATATCCAGGCGCCGCGCGGCGACTGGCCGTTTCGCCGGCTGGAAGACCTTATCAGGGAACCAAGGAGCAGCTCGGACGTGCGGCGGGCGGATCTCGGCCGGCAGCTCGACGCAGGGTCGGCCCTGTTCTTCAAGATCTGGAAGCTCAGCCCGGTGCTGCGTTCGCTGGGCTGGGTGGGAGGCGTAGCGGCGGCAGTGCTGCTCGTATGGTTCATCTATGCTCACTGGGACGACGAGCTAACCTTCCCCGAAGTTTCTGTCGGCGGTCTGACCCTATTCATCGTCCTCCTAGTCGCCGGCATCGTATTCCCGCTTGTCAATTGGCTCGATCCACAGAAGGCCGCCCGCGGCTACTTGCGCAAAGCACTTGTTGCAGTGGCTGGATTCGTCGTCACCAACATTCATCTGTCAATTTTTGATCGCATGTTCCTCAGGCGGGGAAAGCTGGAAAGGTTGCTGAAACTCAAATAAAGCGAGCGGTGCTGGCCTCCGTGGAAAAAGCTCGAATTCGTGGGGGCTTCTTTACCGGAGGATGCACCCGATGACAGAACGAGACACGCTGAAGACACTGATCGACCACGGCACGGTCGCCGCGACCCTGCACAAGGGCTCCTCGGCACGCCACGCCATTACGGCGCTCCAGACCTTTCTCCACTGGCTGGGGTTCGACCGCAAGCTCAAGTGGGAGAAGTTCGGCGCCGACGGCGACTACGGCAAGGCGACCGCCACCGCCGTCGCCGAGTTCGCCAGGCGCAACGGCAGCACGGCGAACGGCGAGCGGGTCTCGAGCGCTCTCGCGGAGAAGATTCTGGCCCGCTACGACGCCTTGGAAGAGTTGAAGCAGCTCGCCGCGGACGCCGAGAAGAACAGGATCGAGAGGCACTACAAGAAGGGAGGAACCGATCGGGTCCGGATCGCCACCCTGCAGACGCTGCTGCACGAGCTGGGCTTCGGCAAGGAACTGAACTGGAACAAGTTCGGTGCCGATGGGGACTACGGACGTTCCACCACCGCGGCGGTAGCCGCCTTCGGAAAATGGGAGGGTGTCGGCGGGGACGGCAGGGTGCTGACGATGCCGCTGGCCGAGCGCATCGTCGCCCAGCTCAGCCCGTTCTACGGCGACAGCTGGCATGACCCGTCGCACACACCGACCCCGGCGCCCGGCTCCCTCAGCGTCAAGTCCATCAAAGGGAACAACAACCGCCAGTACCTCAAGGTCTCCGACGGCGTTCACCAGAA
>JAOTTL010000191.1:0-6539 GCA_029864385.1 Betaproteobacteria bacterium
GCAAGGCAGACGGGTACCGCATCGACACCGCCGAGCAGCTTGAACAGCAGTGCCTTTCCCTCCATCACTGGTAGCGCCGCCTCTGGGCCGATGTTGCCGAGCCCAAGCACTCGACTGCCGTCGGTCACGATTGCGACGGTGTTTCCCCGGTTGGTTAGCTCAAAGACCTGCTCGGGCGATTCAGCAACCGCGCGTGATGCGGCGGCCACGCCGGGCGTATACCACACGCTGAGGTCGTCGCGGCCCCGCACCGGGCATTTGGGCATCGTTTGGATCTTGCCCCGGTACCATGCGTGCAAACGCAACGCCGTGTCTTCAATAGTCCTGTCAGGGCTGTCTTTCTCAGAGGCGCTCATGCCTTCGATTCTCCTTGTCGTCGAGTCCCAGTGGAGGAAAAAATTCAAGGGCTCGGATTGCTTGAAAGATCACGTGAACGAATTCAAGAGATTAAACCGCCTGATGTCCGGCCCCCCGCAACTCCCGCAGCTTGGGGCCGGATCATCGCGCGTGTATTGATCGTGATCAGGGCAACGCGAGTAGGTGGGGT
This sequence comes from Betaproteobacteria bacterium, assembly GCA_029864385.1. Lineage (GTDB taxonomy): Bacteria > Pseudomonadota > Gammaproteobacteria > Burkholderiales > SG8-41 > SG8-41. Next base: position 548 of record JAOTTL010000191.1, read on the forward strand.
GCTAGCGTTCAGGCTGGATCAGTGGGCGTCATCGGCCGCAAGCGAGCGCGGCGGGACGCGAAGGAATAGCGGTGTCTTCCACGACTCAGCGGGTTTTTCAGTTCGGAGCCGGGCACGCCGATGGCGGGGCCGACATGCGGGATCAGCTCGGCGGCAAGGGGGCGAACCTGGCCGAGATGGCGCGGATGAAGATCGCTGTGCCCCCGGGCTTCACCGTATCCACCGAGGCCTGCCTCCACACGCTCGCTAACGACGGGCGGCTCCCGGAGGGGATCGAGTCGGAGATCGACTGCGCGGTGGAGCAGGTCGAGCAGCTCACAGGGGCGCGCTTCGGCGACCCGTCTTCGCCGTTGCTGTTCAGCGTGCGCTCTGGTGCGCGCGTCAGCATGCCGGGAATGATGGACACCGTGCTCGACATCGGAATTGACGAGGCCACCTTCGAGGGGCTTGCCCGCAAAGCCGACCATCGATTCGCCTTCGACTGCTACCGTCGTTTTCTGCAGATGTATGCCGACGTTGTCCTCGGTGTCGACAAGGCGTTGCTCGGCCGGCTGGTTGGGCAGGCGACCAGCGATGGCGACTTCGCAGGCAATCTCCACGGCGGATGGCGCACGCTTAGGGATCTCGCCGGCGCGATCCGCGACGCGAGCGGCAAGGCGGTGCCAACCGCTGGCCGAGAGCAGCTCCTCGGTGCGCTGCGCGCGGTGTTCGCGAGTTGGAACACCCCCCGTGCGATCGCTTATCGCCGGATCCACGGGATCGCCGACAACTGGGGAACCGCGGCCAACGTGATGGCGATGGTCTACGGCAACATCGGCCCTGATTCCGGTACCGGTGTCGCCTTCAGTCGCAGTCCCGCCGACGGGCAGCCGGGGCTCTACGGCGAGTTTCTGTTCAACGCGCAGGGCGAGGACGTCGTGGCCGGGGGACGTACTCCGGGCCCAATCTCCGAAGGAGCGGGTGAAGAGTTCGGTGATGTTCCTAGTTTCGAGGCGCGACTCCCCGAGGTGCACGCCGAGCTGTGCGAAATCGTCGAGCGGCTCGAGCGCCACTTCCACGACGTGCAGGACGTGGAATTTACCGTCGAGCGCGGCAAGCTCTGGATCCTCCAGACCCGCAACGCCAAGCGCGCCGGCCGGGCGGCGGTGCGGATTGCGCTGGATCTGCTTGACGAGGGAACGATTCCCGACGAGGCCGGCGCCCTCAGGCTGGTCGATGCGCGGATGCATGTTGAGCAGTTGCTGCATGCCGAGATCGAGCCCGGATGCGAGCGCCCGGCGGTGCTGGCGACGGGGCTCGCGGCCTCTCCGGGCGCGGCGGCGGGGTGCGTTGTGACCGACGCGGACGAGGCGGAACGGCGCGCAGCCGAGGGCGAAGCGGTAGTTCTGGTGCGGCGCGAAACGTCCGCCGATGACGTGCACGGGATGCACGCGGCGAAGGGGATCCTCACCGCGACGGGTGGACTCACGTCGCATGCCGCAGTGGTCGCCCGAGGGATGGGCGTGCCCTGCGTTACCGGCGCCGGCGCGGTCGAGATCGCAGAGAACGGCTCGGGCTTCCGCGTCGGTAATCGCGCTGTCGCCATCGGCGAGTGGATCACCATCGACGGTACGGTCGGCGCCGCCTACTTGGGCCGCCTGCCCGTGGTGCCTGCGGACCTGTCGCCGAGGCTCGATCGACTGCTCTCCATAGCCGATGGTCACCGGCGACTCGGGATCTTTGCCAATGCCGACACCGTCGACGACGCGCGCCGCGCACGCAGTTTCGGTGCGGAGGGGATTGGGCTCTGTCGCACCGAGCACATGTTTTTCGGCACCGATGAGCGCCTGGTCACGGTGCGCGCGCTGATCCTCGCCGAGACGGATGCCGAGCGTGATGCGGCCCTGGCGCGTCTGCTGCCGCTGCAGCGCGCGGACTTCGAGGCGCTTCTGCGGGAGATGGACGGCCGGCCCGTGACCATCCGGCTCCTGGATCCGCCGCTGCATGAGTTCCTTCCCGACGACGCGGACGGGTTCGCGGCGCTCGGCGCGCATCTCGGCAGAGCCGCGGACGCGGTGGCCGAAGCGGTGACGCGCATGCGCGAGCGCAATCCGATGCTGGGGTTCCGCGGCTGCCGGATCGGCATCGTGCACGAAGCGATCTACCGGATGCAGGCCGAGGCGATTTTGGAGGCGTCGCTCGCGCTCCGGGCCGAGGGCCTCGATCCGCATCCGGAGATCATGGTGCCGCTGGTCGCGGTTCCGGAGGAGCTTGCCTACGTGCGCGCCTACATCGAGGAGACGGCGGCATCGCTCTTCGATGAGCACCGCGCGCGCGTCGACTACAAGATTGGCACCATGATCGAGCTGCCCCGCGCCGCGCTGGCGGCGGGCGAGATCGCGGCGCACGCGGACTTCTTCAGCTTTGGGACGAACGACCTGACGCAGACGACTTTCGGGCTTTCGCGCGATGACGCCGCGCGCTTCCTGCCGCTGTACGAGTCGAAGCACATCGTCGCGCACAACCCGTTCGCGTCGCTTGACGAAGAAGGGGTCGGGGAGCTGATCCGGATCGCGATCGAGCGCGGTCGCGCGACCAAGCCCGGACTCACCATGGGGATCTGCGGCGAGCACGGTGGCGATCCACGCTCCATCGCGTTCTGCCACCGCGCCGGGCTCGACTACGTGAGCTGCTCGCCGTACCGGGTGCCGGGCGCGCGGCTCGCGGCGGCACAGGCCGCCACGTCGAGCGGCATAAGGGAAAGTTCATAGTTCCCAAGTCACTATTCATGGTTACAAGCGCCTGAGTTTACGGTCGAGGGTGTTCCAGCAGTCCTGGAAGCACTTACCACCTCGGACGCTGGCGGGCTGACTACCGCAGCTCGCTGGCCAGGCGGAGCAATTCTTGACCTTGAGCATTGACGATTTCCTCAAGCTCTTTGCGCTCCGCGCTGCCAAGAAGACGTGCTTCGCGACCCAAGATGCGCGTTGCTCCCGCAATCGCCTTTCCCGCGGCCTGCATGAGTTTTGCTGGAGTGGGCAAGCTGGTAGTACCCGCCATACCGGCGATTGGGTCGCCTTTCGCCCGCCGTAGAACAACATGGGCTTCAACGATCTGGGCAAGATCACGCAGTATCTCGATATCTTCTTCCGTCCACGGGCGCGGCTTCGAGTCAACGGCGCAAAAAGAGCCAATGGCCTGGTCCCGGCCCGCTGATAGGGGTACTCCGGCATAGGCGATCACGCCCAGGTCCCGGCGCGCGAGATTGTCACGCAGGAGCGGGTGCTCGCGCGCATCGCTGACGGCAAGGTGTTCCTTCCCGGAAACCACCCACTAACAAAACGAATGGGAAAGGGGAGTCTGGCGCGATTTGGACCACGGTTCGCCGAGACCGATCTGGCTCTTGAAAAACTAGCGGTCCTCGTCCACGAGAGACATGAGCGCTACGGGCGTGCCGAGCAGCTTCGAGGCCAGCACAGTCAACTTGTCGAACGATTCTTCCGGCGCGCTGTCCAGGAGGCCGGTATTCTTGAGCGCCGCCATCCGCGCAGGATCTCGAATGACGTCAGCGGGAGCCTCGATGACCGTAAGTGTCAGAGCAAATTGCTTCTGGATAGCTGAACAGAGCAGCGCCAGATCGACAGGCTGCTCGAGGCATTCCTGGGCGCCTGCGGCCAGAAGCTCCCCCTTCTGTGCACCTCCGCACATCGCGATCACGGGAATGACCCCGGTATGAACACAGGTGCGGATGCGTTTAAGGGCGAGCAGTCCCCCGCCCCCCGGCAACTGGCCACTCAAGATCACCGCGTCCGGTTTGGCTTGACGCGCTACGCTGAGCGCCAACACAGCATCGCTTGCGAACGCGACGTCCCAGTCTTTTTTTCGGATCGCTGCCGCGAGCGACATCGCGACCGCTTGGTCGCCCTCCAGCAACAGGACCTTCGACTGACCAGCCATTCGGACTCTTCCTTAAAATATTGATAAACATCCCTCCAAGTAGTAGTCGAAGGTAGCAGCGTTGGCCTGCGCCGCTACCAGCGTTGAGCGTCATACGGATTGGAAAACACCCGGATAAAATGAACGAAACATGCTGATCGAAACGTTCCAGAAAGCTCCCCCCAAGAATCAAAAATTATCGACCTGGGTTTTTGAGCAACGCACTCGGTATCGACGCAGGGTGCTTTCGTTAGAGAGAGTCCAGAGACTTCAGGCAATCGGATTCAGGTGGCGAATGTGAGGGCGTGTCGCCCATCGTTGAGACTAAGGCGGTACTCCATGGCACTGAGAATCATGAGGAGCCCTCCATCGTTGAAGTATTCAAGAGGCCGGATCAGTTGGAAGATCACGTAATCGAAATCAACAGACCTGACTCCTTCTTGATGACGGGCTCCTTTTGCTGTGTAAGCGGTTGTTAATTAACTAAACCCCTCTTAATTGGCCATTCCTTGAGGGCGGCGTGAAGGCTTGTGTTGTGGTGGAGCGAAATGCTGACCAGGTACGCGGGCGCGCATCGTTGCACAGGCGGCATCAGGCAGGTAGGGTCGCCCCTGAGCGACGATCGCGAAATCGCGGCAATTCAACATCCAATCCCGCGTGGAATTGCTGTGGTGCAGCACGCCGGTCCAGAACAACCCTTGGCGAGGAAAACAAGAACTTCCGAGCTCGCCGCCAGTGGTCAAGCATGCCGATAGTGGCGAAACGGTTACCCGGGCATTTAATAAACGCCCGCGGACCATGGGAGGAGGAGAAACGTCGTGGAGAACAATTCATCTCAGAATGTTGCCCAAAGCGGCATGTGGAAGGGTCTTCATCCGGCAATGGGCATCGCCTCGAAGGGCATGGTGGCGGCTTTCGTCGTGTTCACCGCCCTGAACGTGGAGTTCGCCAATGCCATCTATTCGTCGATTCGCGGCTGGATCGAGTCGGCGCTTAACTGGTACTACATCAGCGCGGTGGTGGTGATGCTTTTCTCCTGCTTCTACCTCATGTTCAGCCGCTTTGGAAGTTTAAAACTCGGTGACGACGACAGTGAGCCGGAGTTCAGTAATTTCTCATGGTTCGCCATGCTGTTCTCGGCCGGTGTCGGAATCGGATTGCTGTTCTTCAGCATCGCCGAGCCGATTTTCTATTTCGACAACACCCAGCCATGGGGCTACCCCAACAACCCCTTCGCCGATCATGCGCTGATGACCGAGATGAATATCGATCGCGCGGTCATTGCGATGCGCGTGACCTACTTCCACTGGGGATTTCACGGCTGGGCGGTCTACGTCATGATCGGGCTTTGCCTGGCCTATTTCGGGTACCGCAAGAAGCTGCCGCTGACGCTGCGCTCGGCGCTGTATCCGATCATCGGGGAGCGGATCTATGGCCCCGTCGGTCATGCGGTGGATCTGCTGGCGGTGTTCGGAACCGTGTTCGGCGTGGCCACCTCGCTGGGGCTCGGCGTGAGCCAGATGGCGACCGGGCTCAACGTTCTGTTCGAAATCGATCCGGGGGTCACCACTCAGGTCATTTTGATTGTGATCATCTCGATTATCGCCACGCTGTCGGCCGTGTCCGGCGTTGGCAATGGTATCCGGATCATTTCCGAATGGAATATCTGGCTGAGCATCGTGTTGGTGGCTTTTTTCTTGTTCGGGGGGCCGGCCAAGTGGTTGATGGGGTTCTTTGTCACCACGGTCGGCGACTATCTGTGGAATTTCATCCCCATGGGGTTCAAGACTTTCAATACCAAAGGCGACGCGGCCTGGCAGGGTGGTTGGACCATATTCTATTGGGGCTGGTGGATCTCCTGGGCGCCGTTCGTCGGCATGTTCATCGCCCGGATCAGTCGCGGGCGCACCATCCGCGAGTTCATGGTGGGCGTCATGTTCGTGCCGACGACTATCGCCTTTTTCTGGCTCTGCATCTTTGGCGGCAGCGCCATCTATGCCGAGCTGAACGCGTCCGGTGGCGTGGGCACGGCGGGTATCGCGCAGCTGGTCAGGGACTGGAATCTCCCCGCTGCCCT
>JAOTTL010000192.1:0-6516 GCA_029864385.1 Betaproteobacteria bacterium
GCATAGCTTCGCACGATCACTGCCGCACCGCCGAGCAGACGCGGGCAGAGCGCGGCATGCTCCCGGCTGCTGCCCTCACCGTAGTTGGCATCGCCAACCACCACCCACCTGAGGCCCTTCCCCTGGTAGTGGCGCGCGATGTCCGCGATGGACTGGCCCGCCTGTCCGGTCAGGACATTCTTGCCCTTTCCCGCCTCGCCGGTGTAGGCATTGACCGCCCCCATAAACGTGTTGTCGCTGAATTTTCCCAGGTGTCCGCGGAAGCGCAGCCACGGGCCGGCCGGTGAGATGTGGTCGGTTGTCGTCTTGCCTTTCGTCTTCATCAGCACGGGCATGTCCGAGAAGTCGTTGCCGTCCCACGCCGGCCAGGGCTGCATCAACTGTATTCTCTCGCTGTCGGGATTGACCTTGAGCTCGACCTTGCTGCCGTCCCTGGGCGGCGCGATGTAGTTCGCCTGTCCGCGGTCGAAGTTGCGCGCCGGAACTTCCGGTGCCGGCTTGGGCGGAGTCAGCTTGAACGGCTTGCCGTCTGCGCCGACGAGCGGGTCCGCAAGCGGGTTGAACGACAACTTTCCCGCAAGCGCAAGCGCGGTGACGACTTCCGGGCTGGCGATGAAGTTCATCGTGGTCGGCTGGCCGTCGTTGCGCGCCGGGAAGTTGCGGTTGTACGAAGTGACGATGGTATTCGGCACGGCCGACGCCTCCTTCGACCGGCGCCACTGGCCGATACAGGGGCCACAGGCGTTTGCCAGCACGCTGCCGTTGATGTCCTTCAACGATTTCATCTGGCCGTCGCGCTCGATGGTAGCGCGCACCTGTTCCGAGCCCGGCGTGACCATGTAGGGAACGGCCGCCTTGAGGCCGTGCGCCTTCGCCTGCTCGGCCACGTCCGCCGCGCGGCTCATGTCCTCGTAGGAAGAGTTGGTGCAGCTGCCGATCAGCGCGGCCGAGATCTTGTCGAGGAAGCCGTTGTTCGAATCGGCCACCTCGGCTGCCAGCTTGGACAGCGGCCGCGCGCGGTCCGGGGAGTGCGGGCCGACGATGTGTGGCTCGAGTTTCGACAGATCCAGCCGGACCACGCGATCGTAGTGCTTCTCGGGCTCGGCTTCGACTTCCGGATCCGGCTCCAGCAGGAGCTGGTTCTTCTTGACGTGCGGCACCAGATCGCCGCGGCCGGTCGCCTTGAGATAGGTGGCCATGCGGTCGTCGGCGGGGAATATCGAGGTCGTCGCCCCCAGCTCGGCGCCCATGTTGGTGATCGTTGCTTTGCCGGTGGCGCTGATGGTGCGCGCCCCGGGTCCGATATACTCGACGATCGCGTTGGTGCCGCCGGACACGGTCAGCGCGCCCGCCACGTAGAGAATCACGTCCTTCGGCGCAGTCCAGCCGCTCATCTGGCCGGTCAGGTAAACCGCGATGTGCCTCGGGTACAGCACTTCCCACGGCAACCCGGCTATCGTCTCGACCGCGTCCGCCCCGCCGACGCCGACCGCGCACGCGCCAAGACCGCCTGCGTTGGGCGTGTGCGAGTCCGTGCCGATGATCAGTGCGCCGGGAAAGGCGTAGTTTTCCAGCACGACCTGGTGGATGATTCCCGCCCCCGGCCCCCAGAAGCCCGCCCCGTATTTGGCAGCCGCCGTGCGCAGAAAGTCGTACACCTCGGTGTTTTCCGCCAGCGACTCGCGCAGGTCCTGCACGCCCTCGCGACGCGCCTGGATCAGGTGATCGCAATGGATCGAGGCGGGCACGGCCACGTGGTCGCGCTTCGTCTGCATGAACTGCAGCATCCCGGTCTGGCCGAGTACGTCCTGAAACACCACCCGGTCGGGGCGCAGGAAGAGGTAGCTCTTGCCCGGCACCATTTCCTGATGTTCGGGATCGTCGAGGTGGCCCAGCAGCACTTTGTCCGCGAGCGTCAGCGGCCGCCCCAACCGGCGGCGGACGATCTCGAGATTGCGTTTCATGGTCTCGTAGATCTTGGCGGCCATTTCCGGAGTGGATTCGATCGTAACCATGCCTTTGCCTTTCTGAACCGATGTGGAAGATGGGATTCTATTACGTTTTTGGAGAGACGTCTTTGCGGTTTCGTTGCGGCAAGTGACGATTATAGATGACGAGCTCTGGGTGAACCGTGACGTGGTGATAGGTCGGCCCGAAGGCGAAAGACGAAGGAATAGAACTTAGCGCTGTTTCTCTTCCTTCTTTCGCTTTTCGACTTGCGGTTCCCCGGTCACGGCTCGGGCGGGGCGCCTGCGTCAACGCCGTGCGTTCGTCGCAGTCCTTTCGCTGAACAACACCCATTAACCAGGAGCCGAGAACAGTCAGGGTCACCTTGATGGGTGTATCGGGCAGCTTGCGGCCAGCTCGTACAACTCGGCGCTGTTGCGCGCGGCGGCAGCGATGATGCCGCCCGACAGCGAGCTTCACATCGAGTCGAAATGGTGATGTACAAACCGTTGTTCATCAGCAGTACACATCACCCGTATCTCCATCACCTGTTCCCATCATCAGATTCCTGTCGGGTCACCGGTCACTGGTGTTAGGAGGACGCGGAGGCAACGCCAAGGGAAAAATCGGAAGAGCCCTCGGTCTTCCTTTCCCGTTCCGCCATCCGTCATTCGCCATTCGCCATTCACCACTCGCCATGGCATCCTTGGTATTCTGCCCCCAAGGTCCTGGTTTCTAACGGAGAGCAATATGCCATCACTCGAACACAACGGCGCGACCATTTACTACGAGGAGTTCGGCAAGGGATTCCCGATTCTCACGTTCGCGCCGGCGGGCGTGAAGTCCACCATCGCCGTCTGGAGCACGCCGTCCGCGCCGATCAAACCCATTACCGATTTCGCCGCGAGCTACCGGGTGATCGTGATGGACCAGCGCAATGCCGGCGGCAAATCCCGCGCGCCAATCACGGCGAAGGACGGCTGGCACTCGTTCACGGCCGACCACATTGCGGTGCTCGACCGCCTGAAGATCGAGCGCTGCCATCTCTACGGTCAATGCATCGGCGGCTCCTTCATCATGAGCCTGCTGAAGGCGCAGCCGCAGCGCTTCGCGAGCGCCGTCCTCGCGCAGCCCATCGGGCGGGTCGGTCCTTTGAAGCCCGGCCGCGCCGCCCGCTTCGACGAGTGGGCCAGGGGCCTCACGGACCATCCGGAGGCGACCGAAGCCGTGCTCGATGCGTTCTACCAGAACCTCTACGCGCCCGGCTTCCTCTACAGCGTGGACCGCGCGTTCGTCTCGAGCTGCAGGACGCCCTGCCTGGTGCTGGCGGGCAACGATGAGGCGCATCCGTACCCGATTTCCGAGGAGACCGCGAGGCTGCTGCCCAACGCGGAGTTCATCCCGCAGTGGAAGGAGGGCGCGGCGCTGGAAGCGGCGAAAAAGCGGGTGAAAGAATTTCTGGCGAAACACACGCCCACCGCTTGAGAATGGCGGAAGGCGGAAGGAAAAGCCTCACCGCCAAGACGCCAAGCACGCCAAGGAAAAGAAGAGCTTTACCGCGGAGGGCGCAAAGGCCGCGGAGGAAGATGATGGTGGTGATGGAAGAGAGTGATGAAAAATGGTGATGAATAAATGGTGATGTACAAACCGTTGTTCATCACCAGTACACATCACCCCTATCTCCATCACCCGTTCCCATCACCAGTTTCCTGTCGGGTCACTGGTGTTAGGAGGGCGCGGAGGCAACGCCAAGAGGGAAACGGGGAGAGCCCGCGGTCTTCCTTTCGACTTTCGCCTTTCGACTTGCATGCTGTGCTACCCTCAGCCGCTTTCGTTCACCGCACCTCGGAGGGCCGCTCATGAAAACCATCGACATCCATGCTCACATCGTCCCGGAATCCCTGTGGAAGGCCATCGACGCGAAAAACGAATGGCATGGCTTTCGTCACGAGCCGGGCGAGGGCCTGGGCACGATGGTGGGCGGCGGCATGCGCACGGGCTTCAATACGCCGAAGGTGCGCTACACGGTCGAGGAACGCCTCAAGGACATGAACGAGCAGAAGGTGGACGTGCAGGTACTCTCGATTCACATGCCGTTCGTCGGCTATCACCTCGAAGCGGCGCAGGGACTCGCCCTGGCGCGCGAGGTCAACGACGAGATCGGGGCGACGGTACGCGAGAACGCGGGGCGCCTCGCCGGGCTGGCCACGCTGCCGGTGCAGGACGTGAAGTCCGCGATCCGCGAGCTCGAGCGCGCGGTGACGAAGCTCGGCCTGAAGGGGGCGTCGCTCGACACGCAGGTCAACGGCGAGCAGTGGGACGAGCCCAAATTTCTTCCGTTCTTCAAGGCCGCCGAGAGCATGGGCGCGGTGCTCTTCTACCATCCGCAGCCGCAGAACAACTTCCTCATGCAGAGGATCAAGCGCCACGGGCTCTTCAACAGCCTCGGCGTGATCCTGGATGACGCGATCGTGACCGCCGTGCTAATTTGCAGCGGCGTACTGGAGAAGTGCCCGGATCTCAAGGTCTGCATCGCGCACGGCGGCGGGCCCGCCTGCTATGCGATGGGGAGGCTCGACCGCAACTGGCACGGGCGGCCGCAGGTGCGCAGCACTTCGCAGCCCCCGAGCGCGTACCAGAAAAAACTCTATTACGACACCGTGGTGGGCAGCGAGGAAGCGCTGCGTTTTCTCCTCGACCGGGTCGGCGCCGACCGCGTCGTGCTGGGCAGCGACTGGCCGTTCGTGCCGTGGCATCCGTCGCCGGTCGCGTGGGTGCAGAATCTCAAGTCGCTGACGGCGGAGGAGAAGGAGAAGATCCTCTGGAAGAATCTCACGGCGCTACTGGACATCCGATGATGTCCCAGCATGACCGCTAAAGCCAAGACACAAAGGACACGACGGACACAAAGGAAGAACAACAACTGAACCGCCAAGACGCCAAGAGAAACAGAATCACAATTGAACCGCCAAGACGCAGAGGACGCCAAGGAAAAGAAAAGCTTTACCGCGAAGTGCGCAAAGGCCGCCGAGGAAGATGATGGTGATGAAAGATAGTGACGAAAAATGGTGATGTACAGACCGTTGTTCATCACCAGTACACATCACCCGTATCTCCATCACCCGTTCCCATCACCAGTTTCCCGTCGGGTCACCGGTCACTGGTCACCGGAGTGGGGTCGATCATCCGGCCTTGATGTTCCGCTCCTTGACCACCCGCCGCCATTTGCCCTGCTCGGTCTTCAGATAGTTGGTGATCTGTTGCGGCGACATGGGAATAATCTCCGCGCCGCCTTTTTCGAAGCGCTGCATGACTTTGGGATCCGCGAGAGTCGCCCGGATCTTCTGGTTCAGCGTGTTAATGATCCTGTCCGGCGTGCCCGCGGGCGCCGCGATGATGTGCCACGCGACCATCTCGAATCCGGGCATTCCGGACTCGGCCACGGTCGGCAGGCTCGGCATCGCGGAAGAACGCTTGAGGCTGCTGACGGCGAGCGCGCGCAGCCGGCCCGCCTCGTGGAAGCGCGCTGTGTTCGTGATGTTGGAGAAGCCGACCTGCATTTCGCCGCTTACCACCGCGGCGAGCGCGGGGCCGCCGCCCTTGTATTGAATTGCCCGGATGTTGACATGGCCCATCAGGTTGAAGAGCTCGCCGGTGAGGTGCGAGTTGGTACCGATGCCAGAGGAGGCGTAGTTGATCTGGTCAGGGCGCGACTTCACGAGCGCCAGGAGCTCCTTCACTGAGCGGGCCGGTACCGACGGATTCACCGAGATTGCCGTCGGAATCTTGGAAATCATCGCGACCAGCTTGAAATCCTTGAGGGGGTCGTAGCCGGCATTCTTGTAGACCATCGGGCTGGTGAGGAACGCGACGGTGTGGAGGAGCAGCGTATAGCCATTGGGCGCGCTCTCCTTGACGATTCTCGTGCCGATCTGGCCCGAAGCGCCGGGGCGGTTGTCGACCACGATCTGCTCCCCGAGAAGCTGTGTGAGCTTGTCCTGGATCGCGCGGGCGTTGAAGTCGGTGCTGCCACCTGCCGAGAACGGACAGACCAGGCGTATCGGCTTCGCCGGGTAGCGCTCTGCAGCAAGTGTGGGAACGGCGGTTGCCGCCAGCAGGGCGGTGGTCAATAAGGCGAACCGAATGGAGCTGAGGACAATCCTTTCCATCGTCTTCCTCCTATATCGTTGGTGAGCGGCATCGAGGCGCGCTGGGGGTCCAGTATCCCTCGATTTGCGGGCGACGTCACGCCGCGCCGCAAACCGGCCCGACGGCGCATGTCCATGGCGGATGGCATTAACCCGGTGACCCATGACCAGTGACCCGGGAAGAGCAAGTTCAGAAGCTTCACCGCCAAGACCGCCAAGGAAATTGAAAGCCTCACCGCTAAGGACGCGAAGGACGCCAAGGAAAAGAAAAGCTTTACCGCGGAGGCCGCAAAGGACGCGGAGGAAACGTATTCAAAAGGCCGCAACCCAAGGCCGTGGAAGTAACGCCAAGAGTGGGATACAAGGAGCGCCTTCGGTCATCCTTACAAGGGAAATCCGAACCCAGCCCCTTTTATCGCGT
>JAOTTL010000193.1:0-6508 GCA_029864385.1 Betaproteobacteria bacterium
ATATGGCCTTGAGGGCGACGGCCTGTACCAGCATACGGACTGCGTCTTTGCCGACCCTATCAAAATAGCTACAGCCGATCAGCTCGCCGGATTTAACAACCAGTAGCGCGTTTTGGACCGACCCGCTCAATCTCGCTAATACGTGGAGATTGCCTGTCTTTCTCTCGTCTTTTGCTGATTCAAGCGCATAGTTTAGTACCAAAGCGTTAGCAGTACTCATGCTACTCGTCCTTTTCAATATCCTTCCTCCTCTCCCAAGGGGCGAGGGGGAAAGTACCGTGCGCAAAGGGTTTGCCAACCGTTTGCGCAATCATCAGTAGTGGTCGTCGTCCCAGCTTAGTATTGTCCTACATCACGCTCTCCCGATGTCTATACAGAATACCGTGGAATGCGACAAATGCCACGGTGGTTGCCCATGTGCGACGTTCCTGCAACGCTCAATACGTGCGAGTTGTCACATGCGAGTCAACGTTCTTCGCATCAAGAGAAAAACAGGCAGTTCAGTGCGTTATCCTTTCATCAGCAAGGTACATGCTGGAGGCTACGCATGAGCGCCCCGAACTCTCCTTTCGCTCACGACCCGCCCGGATCGCGGTCGTCTAGTAGGGAGGAGCACGCCAGCGTGAACATAAGGTCTGTTATGCGTAGTCAGTCCGGAAAGTTTTTCGCACTGCCTCCCGGCGCCTCGGCTTGGCCCAGCGAGAACACGGGCAGATTGAATTCCCTGCAGTTGGCCCACTTCAAGCCCTGCTCGCGGGTCGCTGATGGCTCAACTTGAGGGAATACCGATCGGATGTAATATTCCACATTAAGTGGGTTAGATAACAGCCTGACAAGAAAAGGCTAAAAGCGAACCCGCGACATACCGTGAAGGGGGAGCGGTCAGTGAGCCAGCCAGCGCCGGGCCCGATCAAGGTCCTGGTGATCGATGACAGCAACACGATACGGCGCAGCGCGGAAATGTTTCTGCGCCGAGCCGGGTTCGACGTGATTCTGGCCGAAGATGGTTTCGATGCGCTGGCGAAGATCAGCGACCACCAGCCCAAGATCATTTTCGTCGACATCATGATGCCCAGGCTCGATGGCTACCAGACCTGCGCGCTGATCAAGCAGAACCCAAACCTGAAGTCCACGCCGGTCATCATGCTCTCGAGCAAGGACGGCGTGTTCGACCGCGCACGCGGGCGACTCGCCGGATCCGACCGGTACCTGACCAAGCCCTTCACCAAGGAAGCGCTGATCGACACGGTCAACGACTACGTGAAGCTGGCCAATTCCTCATGATCCCAGCCTGAAAGGCTCCCCGCCATGCCGATACGCAATGTCCTTGTCGTCGACGATTCACCCACCGATCGCCAGTACCTGACCAACCTCCTGGCGCAGAGCGGCTACCAGGTCGCCACTGCAGAGAGCGCGGAGGAGGCGCTGGAAAAGGTCCAGCGGCATCGCCCGGACCTTGTTCTGATGGATGTGGTGATGCCGGGGCAGAACGGATACCAGGCCACACGCACGCTGAGCAAGGACAGCCGCACCAAGGATATTCCGGTCATCATCTGCACGACCAAGAGTCAGGAGACTGACCGCGTGTGGGGAATGCGCCAAGGCGCGCGCGACTACATCGTGAAGCCGGTCATTCAGGCCGACCTGCTCGCGAAGATCTCGGCGCTCGGCTAGTGGCCACCAAGACCTCCCTGCGCGATTACCAGCGCGACCTGGCCGCCCGACTGCAGAGCGCGGGCAGCGGCCGCGCCGCGTCCAAGCTGGGGCTGCAGGTCGGCGGTGAACGCTGGCTGGTGGACTTGACCGACGCGGGCGAGGTGATCCCGGTGCCGCTCATCACGCCGGTGCCGCTGACGCGGCCGTGGTTCAGAGGCGTGGCCAATATCCGCGGCAATCTCTACAGCGTCGTGGACTTCGCTGCGTTCCTCGGCGCCGGCCCGACACCGATCGCGGAGCAAGCGCGGCTACTGCTGCTCAGCGAGCGTTTCCGCATGAGCAGCGCGCTGCTTGTCGAGCGCTCGCTCGGCCTGCGTAACTCGGAGCAGTTGCAGCCGCGCTCGGGCGCGGGCACGCGGTCGCCCTGGATCCGGGCGGAGTACGCAGACGAGCAGGGCGCGCCATGGAAGGAGCTCGACGCGCCGCAGCTGGTGCGGCATCCGGAATTTCTCAGCGTCGGCGCATAACGCGCTGAACCATATTGGAGGTAGGTATGAGTCGATTCAGTGTGTGCGTGCTGGCAGCTGGACTGGTGACACTGGTGGCGCAAGGCGCGCTCGCCGAGAACGGTGTCACCGCGGACAAGATCATCCTCGGCCAGTCGGTGGCGCTGACCGGGCCCGCGGCGCAGCTGGGTATCCAGATGCGTAACGGCGTCAAGGCATACTTCGACTACGTCAACGAGAAAGGTGGCGTGAACGGTCGGCGCATCGAGCTGATAACCCTGGACGATGGCTACGAGCCCTCGCGCAGCGCGCCGAACACCAGGAAGCTGATAGAGGAGGATAAGGTATTTGCGCTCATCGGCTACGTCGGCACGCCAACCATGGCCGCGGCGATGCCGATCCACACCCAGGCGAAGGTCCCCCTGGTGGGGCCGTTTACTGGCGCGGAGATCCTGCGCGTGCCGTTCAACCGTTACATCTTCCACGTGCGCGCCAGCTATTACGACGAGACCGACAAGATCGTCGAGCAGGTGGTTTCGATTGGCGGCAAGAACATTGCCGTGTTCTACCAGGACGATGCTTACGGTCAGGCCGGCCTGAAAGGGGTCGAGCTCGCGATGCAAAAGCGCAATATGAAGATTTCGGCCCTCGGCACGGTGCAGCGCAATACGGCCAAGGTGGAGGACGCAGTGAAAAAGATCAGTGCTGCCAAGCCCGACGCCGTGGTCATGATCAGCGCGTATACCTCGTGCGCGGAATTCATTCGGCAGATGAAAAAGGCCGGCAGTGCGGCCACCTTCTACAACGTATCCTTCGTCGGCAGCACGGCACTCGCGGACGCGCTCGGCAAGGAGGGGGTCGGCGTGGCCATTTCGCAGGTGGTGCCGTTTCCGTGGGGCGCGGCGGTCCCCGTGGTGAAGGAGTACCAGCGGCTGTCGACGAAAGCCGGATTCAGGGACTACAACTTCAGCGCGATCGAGGGTTTTCTTGCGGCGAAGGTATTTGTCGAAGGGCTGCGGCGCACGGGCAGGAACCTGACGCGCGAAACGTTCATGACTGCGATGGAGAAGATGCAGGACGTCGATCTCGGCGGCTTCTACATCGGCTATTCGCCGGCCAACCACGCCGGATCGAAATTCGTCGACCTGACGATCATCGGCCGCGGCGGCAAGTTCTTGCGATAAGGGGAATCCCATGGCATTTAATCTAGGCGCCTTGAAACTTCCATTCCTCGAGCCCGGCACCGAGCCGGCGGTCAAGGCGACCGGCGGCGGCGCGGGAGGGTTGTGGCTGATCGGCCGGCTGCCGATCGGCAGGCAGCTGTGGGTGCTCATCGGCACGCTGGTCCTGCTGCTCGCGGTGATCGCCACGATTGTCGTTTACGACACCCGACAGGCAACTTTTGGCACGATTTACATCGCCACTACCGGCAAGCTGCAGATGCTGTCGCAGCGCCTGGCAAAGGCGGCGCAGCAGGCCTCGCAAGGGAATGCCGCGGCCTTCAAGCAGCTGCGCGCCAGCCGGGACGAGTTCGCCTCACTCATCAAGCTGCTCGCCTCCGGCGGCACGAGCGGCGGGGTGCGCCTGCCGCTGACCTCGCAGAAGGTGCGGCCGCAGCTCAATCAGCTGAACCGGGAATGGGGCAAGACAGAAGTGAATGCCGTGCTGGTAATCGACGAAGAGCGCGATCTTGTGGCCCTCGGCAGGGCGGTGCGCTCGATCAACGCCAACAATCCGGTGCTGCAGGAACTCACCGACGAAATTGCCGCATTGAGCATGCAAACGAGCGGCAATTCGCCGCGGCAACACGGGATCACCTCCCAGTTGATGATGCTCACGCAGCGCATGGCGAAGAACGCCAACACCATGCTGGCGGAGGACATCGTCGACCCGGAGGTCGCGTTTCTGCTGGGCAAGGATACCAACACCTACCGCGATATCGTGCAGGGGTTGCTGCAGGGCAGCGAGGCCTTGCACATCGCCCGGGTGCAGGATCCGGAAATGCGCGGCAAGCTGGGCGAGCTGCAGGCGACGTTTGCCGACTACCAGCGCGCGGTGAGCGACATCCTCGGCAACCAGGCGCGCCTGGTCGGCGCCAAGCGCGCGGCCTTCGACATCTTCGGCGACAGCGAGGCGCTGCTACGCGCGGCAGAAACGCTGAACCAGGGCTACGAGGAAGAACTCGCCGGCCGCCAATTCACCCATCTTGCCCTCGCCGTGGTGGCGGGCCTTGCGCTTCTCGTCCTGCTGCTGATCGGCAAGGTGAACATCGACGACAGCCGTCGCGGCGCGGCCGAAAGCGAGCAGCAGAACCAGGCTAACCAGGAAGCCATCCTGCGGCTGCTGGACGAGATCAGCAACCTAGCCGATGGCGACCTGACTTCGCGCGCGCGTGTGACCAAGGAGATCACGGGCGCCATCGCCGACTGCATCAATTTCACCATCGACGAACTGCGGCGCCTGGTGGCGGGCATCAACTCCGCTGCGCAGCAGGTGACGGGCGCGACGCAGGAGGCGCAGACGGTGTCCGGGCAGCTGCTGCAGGCGGCGCACAAGCAGGCCACGGAGATCCAGGATACCGGCCGGTCGGTGGCGCAGATGGCGCAGTCCATGGCCAGCGTTTCCAAGAGCGCCAGCGACTCGGCCAAGGTGGCGGAAACCTCGCTGCATGCCGCGGAGAAGGGCGCGCAGGCGGTGCAGAACGCCATCCGCGGGATGAACGACATTCGTGAGCAGATTCAGGAGACCTCCAAGCGCATCAAGCGGCTGGGCGAGAGCTCGCAGGAGATCGGCGAGATCGTGCAACTGATTTCAGATATTACGGAGCAGACCAACGTGCTCGCGCTGAACGCTGCCATCCAGGCGGCTTCCGCCGGCGAGGCGGGGCGCGGATTCACGGTGGTGGCGGAGGAGGTGCAGCGGCTGGCGGAACGTTCCGCCGAGGCCACCAAGCACATCGGCGCCATCGTGAAATCGATTCAGCGCGACACGCAGGAAGCGGTCGAGGCCATGGAACGCAGCACGCGCGGGGTGGTGGAAGGCACCAAAACTGCGGACGAGGCGGACCGCGCGCTGCACGAGATCGAGCAGGTGTCTAACCACCTCGCCGAGCTGATCGGTGCGATCTCCAACGCAACCGAGCAGCAATCGGCGTCGGCGACGCGGGTGGCGGCGGCAATGAACGAGATTCTGGCGATCACGCGGATGACCACGGACGGTACGCGGCGCACGGCGGTGTCCGCCGAGCGCCTCACCACGCTCGCTGAG
Organism: Betaproteobacteria bacterium; assembly: GCA_029864385.1. Classification (GTDB taxonomy): domain Bacteria; phylum Pseudomonadota; class Gammaproteobacteria; order Burkholderiales; family SG8-41; genus SG8-41. Next base: position 5,430 of record JAOTTL010000193.1, read on the forward strand.
GGCCTGAAGGCGTCCGTGTCGGGCTTCAAGCTCGCTTGAAGAGGGCCATGGGCAACGCTTCCGCCACCATCCTGTCCTGGATCACCGCCGAGGTGGATCAGGCGCTGAAGCAGGTCAGGGACCACATCGCGGAGTTCTCGGCTGATCCCGAGGACACAGTGGCGCTGCGTGCCTGCCCCGGACACCTGCACCAGGTGAGCGGGGCGCTGCGCATGGTGGGGCTGTCGGGCGCGACGCGCTTTTGCGAGGCGATCGAGGGCGGGTTCGCGGGACTGAACGGCGAGCGCCCGAGTTCGCGGGTCATCGGGCTCATCGACCGGGCGGTGCTGGCGCTGACGGATTTCGTCGACGGGCTGGAGCGCGGCCAGGCCAACGTGCCGCTGCGCCTGTTTCCTGTTTACCGGGAGCTCGCGGCGCTGCACGGCGGGCAGAGCGCTTCCGAAAAGGAGTTGTTCTTCCCCGATCTGACACTGCAGGCGCCAGCACATGCCGGCGCAATAACGCTGCACCCGGAGGAAATGACGCCCTACTTGCACGCGCAGCGCGCACAGTTCCAGCGCGGCCTGTTGGCGTCGCTGCGCAACCAGAGTGGCGGGCTGGGGGAAATGCGCCAATCGCTCGACGCGCTGCATCGCATCGCGGCGCAGCTGCCGGCGCAGCGTGCGCTGTGGTGGGCGGCGACCGGTTTGGTGGAGGGCTTCGCCGAGCCCCCCGACGCCGAATGGCTGGCACGCGCCAAGGCCCTGTGCAATAAGATCGACTTCCAGATCCGCGACCTGGTGGCGGGCACGCCGACAGCGAGCGAAGCATTGCTGCGCGAGGTGCTTTACGCGGTTGCGCAGTGCAAGCCGGTCGCGCCCCGCGTCCGCGAGATCAAGCAGCTGTACCAGCTCGACAGCCTGTTCCCCGACCCGCAGGCGGCGGGCCCTATGGAATTCGACATGGACTGGCTGCAGCCCGCGTTGAGCGACGTACGTTCGCGGCTGGAAGCGTTAAAGAACTTGTGGCTGCAGTACATCTCGGGAGAGCCAAAGAGCGCGGTTCGTTTCCGCGAGCTGGTGGGCGCGTTCCGCGCCAAG
>JAOTTL010000194.1:0-6503 GCA_029864385.1 Betaproteobacteria bacterium
GTAAATATCAAGGTCAGGCAGAGCACCGAGAGCGTCAGGGCAAGAACCCGCGGGATGACAAAATAAGCCAGTGGATCGAGGCCTTGCCCCTCAGCCACCCGATCCTCCCCTGATACATGGATCAGCGCGAGTTCCGCCGCCATCGTGCCACCGCTGCGGGCAATCACGACGAGATTAACCAGCAGCGGCGCCAGTTCCCGCACAACAACCGCAACGAAAACGGGACCCAGCAAGAGCGATTGAACAATGTTTCCCAACCACACTTGATACTGCAAAACCAGCAACACGCCGAGTGCAATCCCAAGAAACCCGATGATCCCGATGGCTTCCACTCCAGACGACAGCACCTGGCGGGCAAATGCATTGCGGATAGTGCGCCGCCAATAGACCGGCCGAAACGCGGCCATCAGAGCTGCAGACACGATTGCCGCCAACTGCAGTAGCTTGCTGTTCTGTGCGCGTGCAACCTCGCCGACATATGCACAAAGGCCGACTACCATACGCAGGCTTTCTCCCACTCGGCGCATCAAAGTTCGACCGGCAATCATGGTGTTGGAATAGGAGCTGATGGCGTAGCAACGAAGGTTATTGAATATTGTAGCGCCGTCTCATAGGTGGCACGGGCAGAGTTGAAGCGGGTCTGCATGTTGTCATCGCTGAGCCCTTAATTCGTGTGTGGTCAGCAAGGACAGGTCTAACAACAGCCATCGCGAAGATAAGGGAGCAGGTGACGCTCAGAAACATGCCACCCCTCCGATCCTGGTATGCGAGCGGGACAAGATACGTTACGCCCGGGAGGCTATTGGGGCAAACTGGGTTCCCACCCAGCAGAATCGTGACGGCCATTTCGCGTAGTCGACTTCGGGAATGGGCGCCACAGTCAAACCCACCCCATCCGGGCGCGGTCAACGCGCCGGCGCTTGACCCGGTTGGTACACAGCGCGCATGATTTGCCGCAACGCCTGTTGTCCGGTGCCCGGAGAGTGCTGATGAAATGGCCGAGGGTGCGCCGGCAATCTGGATTCAGAGCGAACGGGGCGCGGGGCGTCGGTCAGGCAACATCAAGCATTGCGTTGTCATAGCGGGCCAGCGGCGGGCGGATTGTCGTTTCGATCGCTGCCGGTGAAGCAATCGACATTTTAGAAAGGACGAAACTGATGAAATCTCCCCTCAAGCGCACACTCGTCAAGATCCTGATAATTGCGATGACAGTATTTACCTGGCCTCATGCGGTCATCGCTGCGCCCGTCGGCACCAGCGCGGTGCTGCAGCAGGAAAGCGCGGAAGCGCAAGTTTCCCGCGTCCGGGAAACCCTCGCGCGCGACGACGTGCAACGCGCGATGATCGCGCTGGGTGTGAATCCGGACGCGGCCCGCGAGCGCGTCGCCAGCCTCACGCAAGCGGAGGTGGCGGCGCTCGAGAGCGAACTCGAAGGCCTGCCCGCCGGGGGTGACTTCCTCGCGGTGGTGGGCATCGTGTTCATCGTGCTCATCATTCTCGAGCTCGTTGGCGTCACTCACATTTTTAGCAAGTTCTAGCCCCTCGTTGCATTCGACGCAACTGCGCCGGGCGCTGCTCGGCGCGATCGCAGTGCTGTTGGCCGGCTGTGCGGCCCGCGCTCCGGTGCTTCTGGAAACGATTCCGGATACGGGTCCGCGGTCGGTCGAGATCGCTGACGCGCCCTTCTTCCCGCAGGAGGACTACCAGTGCGGCCCGGCGGCGCTCGCTACGGTTCTCGGTCAGTCGGGTGTGAACGTGACGCCGGCCGCGCTAGCGCCACAGGTCTATCTCCCGCAGCGCAAGGGAAGCCTGCAGATCGAGCTGATCGCCGCCACGCGTAGGCACGGCCGCGTTCCGGTGATCATCACGCCGGAACTCTCTGCCCTGGTCGCTGAACTGCAGGCGGGCAGGCCCGTGCTCGTGCTTCAGAATCTGCGGCTCCAGACGTGGCCACAATGGCACTACGCAGTCGTGGTGGGTTACGACGCGCAAAGGGATGTTTTTCTACTCCGTTCCGGGCGTGCGCAGCGCCTGGAGGCGACGACCGCCGAGTTCCTGCGCACTTGGCGCCTGGGCAGGCGCTGGGGTATGGTGACCCTGGTTCCCGGCGAGTTGCCGGCGTCGTCCGACCCCCGGCGTTACCTCGAAGCGGTGGCGGCAATGGAAACCGTCGCGGATTCCGGTACGCTCACCACCGCCTACCGTGCGGCGCTCGCCCGCTGGCCGCAGAATTTTGCGGCGCGGTTCGGCCTGGCCAACGCGCTGCGCTCAAGCGGCGAACTCGCCGCGGCGGACGTGATTTACCGCTCGCTCCTGATCGAGCGTCCCGACGAGCCGGCCGTGGTCAACAACCTCGCCGATCTTCTCGTCGAAAGCGGATGCCCGGACGAGGCCGTATTCCTCCTGGATCGGGTTCTCGCCAATGGCGCCGGCGGCGCGCTCGGCGCGACGCTGAAGAAGACGCGCGCCGAAGCGCTCGCCGCGCCCGATCTCCCGGGCGGGTCCTGTTCGGCGCCCCGATCCGTCGCGCCCAGCCGCCGACCACAAACGCTGAAAGAGGTAACTGGCGCGCGCGTAAGTTTTCCGCGTCGCGCCAGCGCACCGGCCACAACAAAGTTACCCTGACCCCGTTTTCCTCCCGCCTTTCCAGACTCTCGTCACTCATCACTCGTCACCCGTCACGCTTTATCAAGTGCAATAGGGTCTATCCCCATTGGTGGTCGTGCTACTGGCACATCGCCTGCATCTGCGCGAGCGACCTGCGCATCTGCTCCTCGCACATCTGGCGGTTCGCGCCGGCGTTGGCGCACATCTGGGTTGGATCCATGCCCGCCATCGCGCGCATCTTCCTGCATTGCTCGCTGTCCTTGTCCATGGTGACGGCCGGGCCGCCGGCCTCGCACGGGCCATCGTACGAGTAGCGCGCCTTCATCGAGTAGGGCTCGCCCTTGCCGATGCGCTCGGCGTGCATTAGGAACGCCTTGGCGCCGTCACGCGTGATCGTGGTGCGCATTGCGGCGTCCGGACAGGTCGATTCGACCACCCCGCGGGAGGACGTGTTTTCGATCACCCGGCTCGTGCACTCGGACCGCTGCTCCGCCTGCGCCCCCGGCTTGCGCCCGGGCATCCCGGGGCCGCGCGCCATTTGCGCGAGGCTGTCCAAGCAGACCGAGGCGGTCTTGGGCATCCCGCCTCCGCCTTCCAGGACGTTGATCGTCCACTGACCCTGTCCCATGTTCGGCATTCCACTCATGATCTGCATCGACGAAACATCCTCCGCCGCCACGGCCGCGGCGCTGATCCACAGGTTGACGAGCACCGCGAGCGCGGCGATGGCGATACGCATGAGCCTCTCCTCGAGTGTTTGGGTGTGTCGGTATTCTAATGCCCGCGGCGTCCCGGACAAATGTGTGGGATCGCGAACCTGTTTTGCGACGCCCGAGACCACGTTGCCCGCGTAAACAAACGAAACAAACGGGCCAGGTTCAAATTACGATAGATCGAGCTTGGGTCCTTTGATTCTTAGTTCTTGCTAGCGTTATAAAGCCTACGGATCGAACCCACAATTGCGCCGCGAAGCGCTCGGGCGGACCTCAAACTGCGTGCTAGTTTCGCCGCGTTAGTCCGTTGCGCCGGTCCCGACCCGCTTCAACTGGAGAGCAACTTACCGGCGGATGCCAACGCCCGTGTGAAGTATCAGAAAAGGGGGGCTGTTCTTTCCGCGTCTAGGCTCGGGAAGCCTCACTCATGGCTTGCCGCGCACCGCTTCGCGCGCCGCCTTGCGCGCCGCCCGTTCTTCGAGGATGAGTTTGTACGCGACGTAGTACTTGTAAATATTGCTCACGTACTGCACCGTTTCGCGGCCGACTTTCTCGGCGGCAATGCGCTCCACGTTGCTGAACCACACGTCGGGATTTAGACCGCGCTTCTTGGCCTCCTTGCGTAGCCTGGCCACGCGCGATGGTCCGGCGTTGTAGGACGCAAACGCGAAGAGATTGCGATTTAGTTCGTCCATTTTCGCGTCGGCGAAGTAGGTATCCAGGATTGTGCGCATGTACTTAGTACCGGCGTGGATGTTAGGCTCGATCCGCTTGATGTCGCCGACTTTCATCGCGGCACCGGTCGTCGGCATCAGCTGCATTACGCCGATCGCGCCGACCGGGCTGTGCACAGATTGCTCCAGCTTGGATTCCTGGTATCCCTGCGCCGCTAGCATCAGCCAGTCGAAGTTGTATTGGCCGGCGTACTTCTTGAAGAGAACAAGCATTTTCTCAAACTTCTTGAGCTCGGCTTCCGACGTCGCGCTTTTCACCCATTTCGTGTTCTTGAGATAGCGCCGGAAGACGATGTTCCCGAACTGCGTACCTTTCCGGTTGTGCTTGACGAAATTGTTGACGGCTGCTGCGAGTTTCGGGCTCCCCTTTCGGAACGCCCACGCGATTGCGCCGCCTTCGCGTACTGCCACGTCTTCGTGCACCTTGAGCGATTTCAAGATCTGCGCCCAAAACTTCGCCTTGTGGCTGTCGACGATGACGATGGGAGTGAGACCGGCGTTCACCATCTCGAGCAGGTCCTCGTCCTCGAGGTGCTCCGGGGCGAGCCTGAGAGCTGCCGGCTGCTTGCCGGCCTTTCTCAGGCGTTTGTTGAGGTCCACGAGGCTCTCGTAATAGCTGCTCGACTTGCGAACCAAAATCGTTTTGCCCGCCAGATCCTCGGCGCTCTTGATAACCGGCGCGCCGGGCCCTGTGACGACGAGCTCACTCACGCCGCTGAAGATCGGCTGAGAGAAATCCACCAGCATTCTTCGTGCGGGCGTGATCGTCAGGTTGGCGACGGCGAGGTCGCCTCGCCCGTCGCGCAGCGCCGGCAACAATTCGTCGCGCGCGACCGGAAGAAACACGATCTGTACGCGGCGCACCTTGTTGCCGAGCTTCTTGTTCACATGCGCTTCGAAGGCGCGCAGCGCATCGTAGCTCATGCCGCGCTGCGTGGCCCTATCGAGGAAATAGAACGTCTTGCTGTAGACCACAAGCGCCCGGATCATGCGGCGCTTGATCATCCGGTCAAAGTCGCCCGTCCATCTGTCCTCAACATAACGCAGCGTCGCGTTTTCGTTGCCCTTGTCCGCACCCAGGGCAGGGGCCGTAGCAAGCACGCCGCACGCAATCAGGGCCACAAAGCTAAATCTTGCGTGATGTAGAAATCGGTTCATTTCCACGGTTCTCCGGTTAGCGATGCGGCTTGGAATACGACCACGCCGTTGCCGGTCGTTTGGCCGCGGCGTGAAGGAGGACGTAAATGGAGTCAGTGTAACTTCTTCTCTCCTCGTCAGCGCACCCAGTGCAACAAGGTTTCGCTGCCCCCCTTTTCAGCTTTTCCTTGCTACACCCCTTTTTTCCACTTGCTCAGCAAACGTTAGGACGCAGGCTCGAATTTCCGCGAATCTCCGCTAGCGAACGGCGAGTCTGGCCCCTAAAGATCCTTACCGTAGAATGCCCTTCAAGCGCCCGAGATCCTAACTGACTGAAGCTACTTCTCTTTTTATGAGGACTGTCCCCGTTTCTCCTACGAACGATCCTGAGTATCAGAAGCGGGTGATCCGGACGGCCCTCGCCTTGCTCGACACCGAGCGATGCCCCGTGCTCGTCGACTATCCGGAAGATGTTCCGGCTTGGGCCGCCCTCGCGGATGCGAGCGCCATGGAGGGCATGGTCTGTCCCATCGATTTTCCCAGGCTGCCCGATAAGACCGCGCCTACCAGCGAGATCGGCATCGCGTTGATGAAGGCAATCGAGTCACTCGCGCCGTGGTACGAGCTTGCCGTGACGACGCGCCGCCGCACCACCGTCGGTCCCAGCGGCTTGTCGATAGTCGAAGCCGGAAAATACCTCGCGGGTTTTCTGGAAAACCAAGCGACTCCATGCCCCCGTGACGGCCTTGCAGCGGGGCAAGTGCTCAAGCTTGCCTATGAAGACCTCAAGGCCTAGTACACCGAAGCGATCACGGCCCAAAGCGGCTTTAACACCAGCAAACGCGTCGAGGACTGGCTGTTCAACGAAACGGTTCTAGGTGCCGCACTATGGCGCCTGCGCGCGATCTGCCGGGCGAGTAGCGATGAGTACTACCAGTACCTGGGCCACAACTCAATCGTCCCGGACCGGCAGATCAATCCGGCTAGATGAGAACGATCTCAGCGGCCACGCGCAAGTTTCACGAAGGTCTTTGAATCAATCGAGCCTGGCCCCTTTCATTTACTGCAGAACCACCTTGCCTTCGAGGTGACCGGCTGCCAGCACTTTGCCGCTCGCAAGTTCGGTGGCGACGCGCGGTGCTCGATCCCCGACCTGCAAGCCGTCAGCACTCGCGGCAAGTGCCAGAGGCAACAAGAGCAACGCAAGCGCGATGCGGTGGGACCGTCTCATCCTAGTAGTATGACACGTTAATTACGAAACATAGTGACTGCCGAGCCTTCGATCTGCATCTTGGCGTGTAAACGTCCAATC
>JAOTTL010000036.1:0-25209 GCA_029864385.1 Betaproteobacteria bacterium
GTTGGCGCGGAGGAAATCGCGCCACGTCCGGGAACGAATCATTGAGTTCATCCTGCTTCTCGCCGCGTGCGTTTCGGTCGCGACCACGATCGGGATCGTGCTAATCTTGCTCAAGGAGTCGTTCGTATTCTTCCAGCACGTTTCACTGTGGGACTTTCTCACCGACACGCAGTGGACACCGCTTTTTTCGGATGCCCACTACGGCATCCTGCCGTTGCTCTCAGGCACGCTGGTGAGCTCTGCTGTGGCGCTGCTGGTAGCGATTCCGTTGGGTACGATCATCGCGATCTATCTGTCCGAATTCGCGCCGTTTTCCGTGCGTGAAGTCGCCAAGCCATTTCTCGAGATGTTGAGCGGGGTGCCGACGATCGTCTACGGCTATTTCGCGTTGCTGTTTGTGACGCCGCTGATCCAGATGATCTATCCCGAACTGCCCGGTTTCAACCTGCTGTCCGCCGGGCTCGTAATGGGCATCATGATCATTCCGTACGTCAGCTCGTTGAGCGAGGATGCGATGCGGGCCGTGCCGATGAGCCTACGCGAGGGTTCCTATGCGATGGGTGCGACCCGCGTCCAAACCGCGCTTAGGGTGGTGACGCCGGCGGCGTTCTCGGGCATAGCCGCCGCCTACATCCTCGGCATCTCGCGAGCGGTGGGAGAGACCATGATTCTTGCGGTGGCTGCGGGCATGCAAGCCAATCTCACCTGGAACCCGCTCGAGCCGGCCGCGACGATAACCGCCTACATCGTCCAGGTCGCGCTCGGTGATCTGCCGCACGGCAGCATCGGCTACCAGACGATTTTTGCGGCGGGTCTGACGCTCGCGTTGATAACGTTGTCGTTCAACGTCTTGGGGCACGTGCTGCGTAAACGTTTCCGCCAGGCGTACTGACGATGAGCGAACCGCAACCCCGCCTGGATGAAATCCGCCGCCTGATCGCCGCGCATAAGCGCTGGGATCTGTTCTTCGCGCTGCTTGGACTGCTGGCTCTGATGATCGGCGTGCTCGCTTTCGTCGCGCTGTTCGGCCAGATGGTCGTTGACGGGCTGCCTAGACTGTCCCCGGATTTTTTCACGTCGTTTCCCTCTCGCAAGCCCGAGCAGGCGGGTATTCTGTCCGCGTGGGTCGGTTCAACGCTGGTCATGCTCGTGACGGCGGCGACGGCTGTGCCACTGGGAGTGGGGGCGGGGATCTATCTCGAAGAGTACGCACCGAAGAACTGGATGACCGATCTCATCGAAATCAACGTGACCAATCTCGCCGGTGTGCCTTCGATCGTCTATGGTTTGCTGGCGCTCGGCCTTTTCGTGTACGGGTTCGGTCTGGGACAGAGCATCGCGACGGCCGGGCTCACCCTGGGGTTGCTGATCCTGCCGGTCGTGATCGTCGCGACCCGCGAAGCGATTCGGTCCATACCCGCAGCGATTCGCGAGGGATCCTATGCGCTCGGCGCAACCAAGTGGCAGACGACATCCCACCACATCCTGCCGTACTCGCTGCCGGGTATCATGACTGGCGTCATCATCGGCATGGCACGGGCCATTGGCGAGACAGCACCGGTGATCACGATCGGCGCGCTGACCTTCATCGCTTTTGTCCCGCCTGCGCCGGTAAAGGCCGAGGCTCCATTCGTGTCGTTCGAGTGGTTGTTTTCGCCATTCACGGTGATGCCGATCCAGATGTTCAACTGGACGTCGCGTCCCGAGGCCGCTTTTCACCACAATGCCGCGGCTGCAGGCCTCGTGCTCGTGGTCATGACGTTGTCAATGAACGCAATCGCAATCTTTATCCGTTATCGGCTGAGAAAGAAAATAAAATGGTAGGTGTTTCTCTGCGGGAAGTCGGCGCCCCGAACGCGGCGACAGTTCTCGCGCCCACCAAGAAATCCGAGTCGAGAAACCTCAGTTTCTATTACGGCTCGTTCCAGGCGCTGAAAAGCATCAGCATGCCGATCTACGAGAAGCAGGTGACGGCGCTGATCGGTCCTTCCGGCTGCGGCAAGTCGACGTTTCTGCGCTGCTTCAACCGGATGCATGATCTCTATCCCGGCAACCGCTACGAGGGGCAGATCATGCTGTACCCGGACAATACCAATCTGCTCAGCCCCGAGGTCGACCCCATCGAAGTGCGGATGCGCATCAGCATGGTGTTCCAGAAACCCAACCCCTTTCCCAAGTCGATCTATGAAAACGTGGCCTACGGGCTGCGCGTCAGGGGCGTCACAAGGCGCGCCATCATCGACGAAAAGGTGGAGGAAGCGCTGCGCAGTGCCGCGCTGTGGGACGAAGTCAAACAGCGGCTCAATGACCTCGCGTTCAACCTGTCGGGCGGGCAGCAGCAAAGGTTATGCATCGCGCGCGCGCTGGCGACGGATCCCGAGATCCTGCTGTTCGACGAGCCGACCTCCGCGCTCGACCCGATTGCCACCGCCAGCATCGAGCAGCTGATCACCGATCTCAAGGCAAGAGTGACGATCCTGATCGTGACCCACAACATGCAGCAGGCCGCGCGCGTGTCGGACTATACGGCGTACATGTACCTCGGCGAACTGATCGAGTTCGACGCAACCGACACGATCTTCATCAAGCCCAAAAACAAGGAGACCGAAGATTACATCACCGGTCGATTCGGCTAGTCGCCCCGTCATGTAATCAACGAGATTCCTCCACCAAATGGGGGCCCTGCGGGCGCCGGCCTATTCCGCGCGCACCACGTCGCTTTAGCGCCCGGCGCTTGTGGCGATTTCCTCTCCTCATTCAGGGCGCTGCAACGCGGCAGGCGCCGGCCATTTCGTTGACCCCGCCGGGCGCTACGCTGTAAAATTCAATGATTTAGGTGATTCGGGTCCGGCATGCGGGCAAAGCTGGTAGCGGGCAACTGGAAATTGAACGGCAGCTTGGCCGAGAACCAGGCCTTGCTCAAAGCCATCCTTCCGCCCCTGGCCTTGCTCAAAGGGGCGGATTTTGCGGTGTGCGTTCCGTTCCCGTATCTGGCGCAGGCGCAACAGGCCCTGCAGGGCCAGACAGTAGCGTTGGGCGCCCAGGATGTGTGCCAGTTCGAAAGCGGCGCGTACACCGGCGGGGTTTCCGCGGCGATGATCGCCGACTTCGGCTGTCGCTATGCCATCGTCGGCCATTCGGAACGGCGCAGCGTATTTGGTGATACCGACGAGATTGTCGCGGAGAAGTTCGCGGCCGTGATGAAGCAAGGCATGACGCCAATCCTGTGCGTGGGCGAGACGCTTGCGGAGCGGGAAGGTGGCGTGACCGAAACGGTAGTGGCGCGGCAGCTGGATGCCGTCGTAAAGCGCAACGGCATAGCCGCCCTGGGAAAATCGGTGATCGCATACGAGCCGGTGTGGGCCATTGGCACGGGCAGGACGGCAAGCCCGGAACAGGCGCAGGCCGTGCACGCTTACATCCGGGAGCGCGTGGGCGCAGCCGAACGGTTGCCGATCCTGTATGGCGGCAGCGTGAAGGCCGGCAACGCCGCGCAACTCTTTGCCATGGCGGACGTGGATGGCGGTCTGATTGGCGGTGCCTCGCTGGTAGCGGAGGAATTCGTCGCCATCTGCCGGGCGGCTGCAGGCGCAAAAGATAGGGTGACAGTCTGAATGGAAACTCTGGTTCTGGTGTTTCACGTCATGGCGGCTCTAGGCATCGTTGGCTTGGTGCTGTTGCAGCACGGCAAAGGCGCCGACGTCGGGGCGGCGTTCGGCAGCGGCTCGTCGGGCAGCCTGTTCGGTGCCTCGGGATCGGCGAACTTCCTGAGCCGTGCGACCGCAGCGCTTGCCGTCGTGTTTTTTCTGACCAGCCTCGGTTTGACCTACTTCACATCGCGGAAAACGGAGCAGGAAGGGGTGATGGCAACCAAGCCCATCCCGACACAGACGCTGCCCAGTCAGATTCCGACGCCGGATTCGCCGCCGGTTCAGAGCGCGCCCGCTATCCCTCAGGCGCCGGCTTCCGCGCCTGCCGTGCCCGGGGCAGGGGCGCTGGAGCCTGGCTCGAAGGCACAGGACATCCCGAAATGAATTCGGAATGATGATGAACGCGGACTATTCCGCATTCATTAGCCGACGTGGTGGAATTGGTAGACACACCATCTTGAGGGGGTGGCGGCGTAAGCCGTGTGAGTTCGAATCTCACCGTCGGCACCAGTAGCGTAGGATTCAAGATCAAGGATTCATTGGAATGCGGCAGCTTTGCTCGTGTCTAAGTGCAGACAGCGGCATTTATCAGGCCGGGCGCGCGGTGCTCTCTCCCGTCGGGCCAGGAATCCATGATGTTGAGTCGGGTTTGTATGAATCTTGCGTTATGAATCTTGAATTCCGATGTTAGAGAACTACTTTCCCATACTGATGTTCATCGTGGTCGGCTTCCTGGTCGGCATCATGATCGTCGCCATCGGCGCGGGAATGAGCCGGATGGTGGGCGTGCACCGTCCGGACCCGGAGAAGCTCTCGCCCTACGAATGCGGCTTTGAGGCGTTCGAGGACGCGCGCATGAAATTCGACGTGCGCTATTACCTCGTCGCGATCCTCTTCATTCTGTTTGATCTCGAGATCGCGTTTCTTTTTCCCTGGGCCGTGGTGCTGCGCGAGATCGGACTGTTCGGCTTCATGGCGATGGTGGTTTTTCTCGGGATACTCGTGGTCGGCTTCATCTACGAGTGGAAAAAGGGTGCCCTGGAGTGGGAATAGCGACACGTTCTGCGTTTTCGGGGTCCGTTGTGATTCCCTGGTTGCCGCCGTGGTTTATTGCACCGCGGTTTCGGGTACGGCCGCGACGGTCGTGTTCCTCCTCCGCATCTGACCGCTCCGATTGACAACCGGCGGTGGAGGGCTTATTTTCCCATGCCAATTAGTGGGGGTGCCGCGCGCGGCGGCGCTTCGGCACACATACGACGGAGGAAAGGCTTGAGACAATGAACCCGCCGCCCCTGGCCACGCGCGAGGCCGTGCGCGAGGAGCGTTTCAGCGACATCTGGACCCAGGAACTCGACCGGGTATTCGCCGACGTCGCCCCCTATTATGACCGCGCCAACCACGTCGCGAGCCTCGGGCTGTGGACCGGGTTCTTGCGCGGCTTTCTCAACACGATCGAGGCGCGCCCCGGCCAAAGGGTGCTCGACGTCTGCGCCGGGACCAATGCGGTGGGGATCGCGTTGCTCGAGCGTGAGCCGGGCCTCGAACTGCACGCGATGGATCGCAGCGCCGAGATGCAGGAAATCGGGCGGCAGCGAGCGGCGGCGAAGGGTTTCCGTGTCTACAGCGTGATCGGCGACGTGCACGAGCTGGCGTTTCCCGACGATCACTTCGACATCGTCACGCTGCAGTGGGCGTCGCGGCACCTTCGCGTCAAGCGGGTCTTCGGGGAGATCCTCCGGGTGCTGAAGCCGGGCGGCTGCTTCCACCATTGCGACATGCTGCGGCCTGCGAACCGCATTGTCGAGAACCTCTACCACCGGTATTTGCGCGCCTGCCTCGCGCTTACCGGCTCCGTGTTCCGCAGCGGTCCGGCCGCCCTCAATTGCAAGCAGTACTTCATCGAAGCGCTCGAGATGTTCTACTCGGCCGAGGAACTATCGGTCATGATGCGCGAGTTGGGTTTTCAGGACGTCGGCGCCAAGACGCGGTTGGCTGGCATGTTCGGATACCACCGCGGCGCCAAGCCGCGGTCGAGCTAGCAGCCTGTCGCACTCGGCATCATTCAGTGTTTCAATTTAGGAGTTGGTCGGGTTAAATCCCGACCAACTCCTGCTTTGAGGCGTTTCCAAGCCGCCACGCATGGACAGGGTGCGCGCCCTCGCTTTCCTGAACGGAAAGATTTTGGTTACATATAGCCGGCGCACCGTGGATTCGCTGCGCGCCGTGCTGCCGTTGCGGCTGGTGCTGCCGCACCTGGAGCCAGCTCTTGCCCGGAACGTCGAAAAGGAAGTGCGCAAGGACGCACTCGTCATCCGCTGTGCCGGCGAGGCGCTCGCTTCGGGGTCCCCACCCGGGCAGGCGGCGGTGCGGCGGCTGTTCGACGCAACGAAGGCGATCGACCAGGACTTCCTCGAGGGCGTTGACGCGTTCCCGGTGCGGATCGCGATTCGCTACGAGGACATCGCCCCGGTGCGCCTGCAACGCATCGAATGCCTGCTCGAAGCGGCGCACCGCATCCTCGCCGCGTGGCGCGCGGGCGTCGGGCTCCGTGCCGCGCTTGGCGCGACCTACCCGCAGCCGGACCTGGAACGGCTGTTGCACCAGCTGCTTCGCCTCTACGCGGTCGAAACACGCGCGATCAGCCGCTCGGTGCGCCTGCCGGGGTTGCTCGCACCGCTGCGCGAACTCGCCGCCGAGCGCCTGTTCGACGTCATGAACGAGTGGGCGTGGCGCCTGGCGGCGGAACTTGCGCGCGGGGTCTATCACCCTGCGCGCTTGGCGCGGCTGCAAGCATGATTGGTTGATGCGCCGCAATAACCACGCAACTTTCTGATCCGGAAAAACTTTTCGTTGACCGGGTTACGCCCTACGGGTTAAAATTCGCCCGTTTTTTACCGGGGAAACGGGAATCCGCGGGCGGTTTCCGGGCCGTACCGGATACAGGGCAGCGGAAGAGGCAAACCGGGCGCCAGCGGTTTCCACGGCGCCGAGCGTGAAGCCGCCTGTCCTGCCTCTTGGCGGGTGGATTCTGGATCAGGAGTGGACGCATGGGTGCTCGCGAGAACCTCACCGAAAAAGGCTTCATCACGACCACCGCGGACGAGCTGATCAACTGGACGCGCACCGGGTCGCTCTGGCCGATGACCTTCGGGCTCGCGTGCTGCGCGATCGAAATGATGCACGCGGGCGCGTCGCGCTATGACCTTGACCGCTTCGGCATCGTGTTCCGGCCGAGCCCGCGCCAGTCCGACGTGATGATCATCGCCGGCACGCTTTGCAACAAGATGGCGCCGGCGCTGCGCAAGGTCTATGACCAGATGGCCGAGCCGCGGTGGGTGATCTCGATGGGCTCATGCGCCAACGGCGGCGGCTACTATCACTACTCGTATTCCGTCGTGCGGGGGTGCGACCGTATCGTGCCCGTGGACATCTATGTGCCCGGCTGTCCGCCGACCGCGGAGGCACTGCTCTACAGCATCATCCAGCTGCAGAACAAGATCAAACGCACCAACACGATCGCCCGATAGACCTCAACCCACGGCCGTTGCCCGACGATGACCACTCGCGCCCAGACACTGACTGCTGTACTCCAGGCGGCGCTCGGCGACAAGCTCGTCGGCGTCGACGAGATGCTGGGCGAGGTCACGGCGGTGGTGAAGGCCGACGAGTTGCTCGCCGCAGCCGCCACGCTGCGCGACGCGCCGGGCCTGAAATTCGAGCAGCTCACGGATCTTTGCGGCATGGACTATAGTGCGTATGGGGACGGCGCATGGACGGGCGCACGCTTTGCCGTCGTCTGCCATCTTCTCAGCATCACCCACAACTGGCGGCTCAGGCTGCGCGTATTCGCGACGGACGACGAGCTGCCGATGGTGGACTCGGTGATGGGGGTCTGGCCCTCCGCCAACTGGTATGAACGCGAGGCGTTCGACCTCTACGGCATCGTCTTCACCGGGCACCCCGACCTGCGCCGCATCCTCACCGACTACGGCTTCGTCGGTCACCCGTTTCGCAAGGACTTCCCCGTCTCCGGCACGGTCGAGATGCGCTACGACCCCGACCAGCGGCGTGTCATCTACCGGCCGGTCACGATCGAACCACGCGAGATCACGCCGCGCATCGTGCGCGTGGAAAACTACGGCGATGTCGAAAAGAAGACGTAGCCACAGAGAACACAGAGACTGAAGCCTTGAATTGCCAAGACGCCAAGAAGAAAGAAGAAACGCGTGTTCCGGCGGCTGTTTTTGTCTGCTGTTTTCCCTCTGTGCTCTCTGTGGCTGATTGGGTTTTGCATGGCTGAGATACGCAACTACACGATGAACTTTGGCTCCGACATAACTTGCCGGAGGCAAGTTAGTCTGCGCCGCAACAAGCCGCTAAAGCGGCGTGTTGTGGCCCGAGGTAACGATTTGTTGAGGACCGAAATTCATGGCTGAAATTCGTAACTACACTATGAATTTCGGTCCTCAACATCCTGCGGCGCACGGAGTGTTGCGGCTCGTGCTCGAGCTCGACGGCGAGGTGATCCAGCGCGCCGATCCCCACATCGGCCTGCTGCACCGCGCGACCGAAAAGCTTGCCGAGCACCGGACCTACCTCCAGAACGTTCCTTATTTCGATCGCTTCGATTACACCACCATGATGTGCAACGAGCATGCATATGTCATGGCGGTCGAGAAGCTGCTTGGGATCGAGCCGCCGATCCGCGCGCAGTATCTGCGTGTGATGTTCGACGAGATCACGCGGATCCTCGCGCACTTGTTCAGCCTGGGCGCGCACGGGCTGGATCTCGGCGCGATGACGGTCTTTCTCTACTGCTTCCGCGAGCGCGAGGATCTCTTCGACTGCTACGAGGCTGTTTCCGGCGCGCGCATGCACGCCGCGTATTACCGCCCGGGCGGCGTCTTCCGCGACCTGCCTGACCGGATGCCGCAGTACACGCCTTCCCGCATCCACGGCGAGGCCGCGACGCGCGAGCACAACACGAACCGCCAAGGCTCGCTCCTCGATTTCATCGAGGACTTTACGGAACGTTTCCCCAAATGCGTGGACGATTACGAGACGTTGCTCACTGACAACCGCATCTGGAAGCAGCGCACCGTGGACATCGCCGTCGTGCCGCCCGAGCGCGCGATCGCCCTCGGGTTCACCGGCCCGATGCTGCGCGGCTCCGGCGTCGAATGGGATCTCAGGAAGAAGCAGCCGTACGCGGTGTACGACCGGATGCAGTTCGACGTGCCGGTGGGGGTGAACGGCGACTGCTACGACCGGTACCTCGTGCGCATCGAAGAGATGCGCCAGTCGAACCGCATCGTCAGGCAGTGCGTGGACTGGCTGCGCGCGAACCCGGGCCCGGTGATGGCGGACAACCACAAGGTAGCGCCGCCCTCGCGGGTGTCGATGAAGGCGAACATGGAAGAGCTCATCCATCACTTCAAGCTCTTCACCGAGGGTATGCACGTGCCCGAGGGCGAGGCCTACGCCGCGGTCGAGCATCCCAAGGGCGAATTTGGCGTCTACCTCGTCTCCGACGGCGCGAACAAGCCCTATCGCATGAAGGTCCGTTCGCCGAGCTTCGCGCACCTGTCCTCCATGGACGAGCTCGCCCGGGGGCACATGATCGCGGACGTGGTGGCCATCATCGGCACTTACGAAATCGTCTTCGGCGAAATTGATCGCTGAAACGCAAACAGAGGGGATTGACAGGATTCAACAAGATTAAATCCTGTCCATTGAATTTATGAACGCACCGCTGGTACTTTCGCCCGAGGCGCTGGCGAAGATCGATCGCGCGATCGAAAAATATCCGCCCGGGGAGCGGCGGTCGGCGGTGATGGCCGCGCTCACCGTCGCGCAGGACGAGAAGGGCTGGCTTGCCACGGAAACCATGGACTTCGTCGCCCGTTACCTCGGCATGCCGGCGATCGCGGTCTACGAAGTGGCTTCGTTCTACACCATGTACGACCTGAAGCCGGTCGGGAAGTACAAACTCACGATCTGCACGAATCTCCCGTGCGCGCTCCAGGGCGCGAACGTGGCTGCTGCGCACCTGAAGCAGAAGTTTGGCATCGGATTCAACGAGACCACGGCCGACGGCATGTTCACGCTTAAGGAGGGCGAGTGCCTGGGCGCGTGCGGGGATGCGCCGGTGTTGCTGATGAACAACAAGCGCATGTTGTGCGCAATGAATCCCGAGAGAATCGACCTGCTCGTGAAGGATCTAAAATAATGGGCCTCCCGCTGCCGCCGTTTGCGACCGATCTGTTCGGACCCGACGCGATCATCATGCGGGGCCTGACGGGTCTCAATTGGCGACTCAGGGAATACGAAGTGCGCGGCGGCTATCAGGCGCTCAAGAAGATCATCGCCGAGAAAATTCCGCCCGATCAGATCGTGAACGAAGTCAAGAAATCGGCGCTGCGCGGGCGGGGCGGCGCAGGTTTCCCGACCGGGCTGAAGTGGAGCTTCATGCCGCGGCAGTACACCGGGCAGAAGTACATGGTGTGCAATTCGGACGAAGGCGAGCCCGGCACGTTCAAGGACCGCGACATCCTGCGTTACAACCCGCACAGCGTCATCGAGGGCATGATCATCGCCGGCTATGCCACGGGCAGTACGGTGGGCTACAACTACATTCACGGCGAGGTCTGGGATGTATACGAGCGCTTCGAGGAGGCGCTCGCCGAAGCGAAGGCGGCGGGCTACCTGGGCAAGAACATCTTGGGCTCGGACGCGAGCTTCGAGCTCTATGCGCATCACGGTTGGGGTGCGTACATCTGCGGGGAAGAAACTGGATTGCTGGAATCGCTTGAAGGCAAGAAGGGGATGCCGCGCTTCAAGCCGCCGTTCCCTGCGAGTTTCGGCCTCTATGGCAAGCCCACGACGATCAACAACACGGAGACCTTCGCCGCCGTGCCGTGGATCATCATGAACGGGGGCGCGGCGTTTCTCGAGCTCGGGCGGCCGAACAGCGGCGGCACCAAGATCTTCTCGGTGGCGGGGGACGTCGAGCGGCCCGGCAACTTCGAGGTGCGGCTCGGCACACCATTCGACACCCTGCTGAAGATGGCGGGAGGAATGCGTGGCGGGCGCAAGCTCAAGGCCTGCATCCCGGGCGGATCCTCGATGCCGGTGTTGCCTGCGGAAATCATGATGGCGACGGACATGGACTACGACTCCATTGCCAAGGCGGGCTCGATGCTGGGCTCGGGCGCGGTCATCATCATGGACGAGACGCGTTGCATGGTCCGCTGTCTGTTGCGCCTGTCGTACTTCTATTTCGAGGAATCGTGCGGACAATGCACGCCGTGTCGCGAGGGAACTGGCTGGCTCTACCGCATGGTGCATCGTATCGAGCACGGCACGGGGCGGCTCGAGGACCTCGATCTTCTCGACAACGTTTCCGACAACATCGCGGGGCGTACGATCTGCGCGCTGGGTGACGCCGCTGCATTGCCGGTGAAAAGTTTCATCAAGCATTTCCGTGACGAGTTCCAGTATCACATCGAGCACAAGAAGTGCTGCGTGCCGGATTATCTCTGAGTAACGGGTGACGAGTGACGAGTGACGCGCGCAAGATGGTAGAGGTCGATATCGACGGCCGGCAGCTGGCGGTGGCGGAAGGGGTGACCATCATGGACGCCGCCAACCAGGCCGGCATCTACATCCCGCATTTCTGCTACCACCGCAAGCTTTCCATCGCGGCGAACTGCCGGATGTGCCTCGTGCAGGTTGAAAAAGCGCCAAAGCCGCTGCCCGCATGCGCCACGCCGGTCGCCAACGGGATGAAGGTCTACACCGACTCCGAACAGGCGGTGGACGCGCAGAAGGGCGTGATGGAGTTTCTGCTGATCAATCACCCGCTCGACTGCCCGATCTGCGACCAGGGCGGAGAGTGCCAGCTGCAGGACCTGGCTGTCGGGTACGGCGCGAGCGGCGCGCGCTACGACGAGGCGAAGCGGGTCGTGACCAACAAGAACCTCGGCCCGCTCATCTCCACGGATATGACGCGCTGCATTCACTGCACGCGTTGTGTCCGCTTCGGCCAGGAGATCGCCGGAGTCATGGAGCTTGGCATGATCGGCCGCGGAGAGCACGCGGAAATCATCGCGTTCGTCGGCAAGACGGTCGACTCAGAGCTCTCGGGCAACGTGATCGACCTCTGCCCGGTAGGCGCGTTGACGTCCAAGCCGTTCCGTTACATGGCCCGCAGCTGGGAGCTCACGCGCCGGCCTTCGGTAAGCCCGCATTGCGGCCTGGGGGCCAACCTTACCGTTGAGGTCAAGCAGAACCGCGTGATGCGAGTGCTGCCGCGCGAGAACGAGGCGATTAACGAATGCTGGCTTTCAGACAAGGACCGCTTCTCCTACGAAGGCCTCAACTCGGAGAATCGTCTCGCGCGGCCGATGTTGAAGCGCGGTGGCGCCTGGCAGGAAGTGGAATGGCAAGCGGCGCTCGATTTCGTCGCCTCGGAGCTGAAGCGCGTCCGGGATCGGTACGGCGCGTCGAGCATCGGTGCACTGGCCACGCCCCATCAGACACTGGAGGAGCTCTTCCTGTTAGGAAAACTCGCGCGCGAGTTTTCCTCGGGTAACGTCGACCATCGGCTGAGACAGGCAGACTTCAGCCTAGACGGCAAGCTTGCCGGCGCGCCGTGGCTCGGCATGAAGATCGCTGATGTGAGCACGCTCGACCGCGCGCTGGTCGTGGGTTCGACGTTGCGCAAGGACCATCCTCTCCTTGCGCACCGGCTGCGCCAGGCAACGAAACGCGGCTTGGAGCTGAGCCTGGTCAATCCGTTCGACGACGACCTGTTGATGCGGGTTACGCACCGGGCGATCGTCGCGCCCTCCGCAATGCCCGATAGGCTGGCGCAGGTGGTGAAGGCGGCGGCGCAGCTCCGGAACGCACCGCTTCCGGAAGCCGTGCGCAGCGTTACGGAGCGAGCGAGCGTGTCGGAGATAGCGCAGGGCATTGCCGCCAGCCTCACGTCAGGGAAAAACACGGGGATTTTCCTGGGGAACCTTGCCCAGCATCACCCGCGCGCGAGCGAGCTCCACGTGCTCGCGCAGGCCCTGGCCGATGTGCTCGGGGGCCGCATGGGCGTTCTCGGCGAGGGGGCGAACAGCGTCGGCGGCTACCTCGCGGGCGCCGTCCCGTTCGCGGGCGCGCATGCCGGGATGAACGTCCGGCAAATGCTCGCGCAGCCGCGCAAGGCTTACCTGCTGCTGGGGGTGGAGGCTGAACTCGATGCCGGGGATCCGCAGCAAGCGGTGGCGGCGATGAAATCGGCCGAGCTCGTGGTGGCCATGAGCCCCTACCAGCACCAGGCGATTGGGTATGCGCAGGTCCTGTTGCCGATCGTCCCGTTCACGGAAACATCCGGCACCTTCGTCAACACCGAGGGTACTGTTCAGAGCTTTGCCGGCGTGGTGCGCCCGATCGGCGAGGCGCGACCGGCATGGAAAGTGCTGCGTGTGCTTGGCAACCTGCTC
Source organism: Betaproteobacteria bacterium (assembly GCA_029864385.1). Taxonomy (GTDB): domain Bacteria; phylum Pseudomonadota; class Gammaproteobacteria; order Burkholderiales; family SG8-41; genus SG8-41. The sequence continues at coordinate 13,145 of JAOTTL010000036.1, forward strand.
GGGTTGCCGGGCTTCGACCAGAATAGCAGCGAGGACGTGCTGGAGGAGGCGCTTGGCGAGCGCGGCGATTTTTCGGCCCGGCTCGGCAACGCGTCGCGGGGCTTCAGCCTCGATGCCCTCGCGTCAGAGGCGTCGACGGGAATCCGGCGCATCGCAGAGGTACCCAGTTACGCGGCCGATGCCGTGGTGCGGCGGGCGTCGTCACTGCAGCAGACGCGCGATGCCCAGGCGCTGGTCGTGCACATGAACCGTGCGTTGTTCGAGAAGCTGGGTTTGCGCAATGGCGATAACGTCAGCGTGCGGCAGGGCGGGGGAGAAGCCGTGCTGGGGACCGTAATCGATGAGCGTCTGCCAGAGAACTGCGTCCGGCTGGCAACGGGGTGCCCCGAGACGGCCCAGCTCGGCGACATGTTCGGAGAGGTGCACTTGGAACGCGTGCCGGCCGAACAGAAGATGGCGGTATGAAACGATGAATACGCTGGTGCAGCCGCTGGTGAATTTAGGCAACTGGCTCTGGGGTCTGCTGGCCGCCGTCGTGGTCTGGATCTTCGGCCAGGAACTGGCGCCGTCGGTGCTGCACGTCATCAAGATACTGCTGCTCATCGTCTGCATCGTGGCGCCGCTGATGGGGGCGGTTGCATACCTCACTTTGTGGGAACGCAAAATGATTGGCTGGATGCAGATTCGCATCGGGCCCAACCGCGTGACGTTTTTTGGGATTCGGTGGCTCGGGGGTCTGGCGCAGCCCGTTGCGGACGGCCTGAAACTGATGGCGAAGGAAGTCATCATCCCGGCTGGCGCGAGCAAGGCTCTTTTTGTGCTTGCACCGGTCATGACTCTCATGCCGGCGTTGGCAGCATGGGCTGTTATACCGTTCAGCCCCACGCTGGTGCTGGCCGACATCGATGCAGGTCTGCTCTATGTCATGGCGATTACCTCGGTGGGGGTCTACGGCATCATCATCGCGGGTTGGGCGTCCAACTCGAAGTACGCGTTCCTGGGTGCAATGCGCTCCGCGGCCCAGATGGTCTCCTATGAACTCGCCATGGGGTTTGCGCTGGTCTGTGTGCTGATGGCTGCGCAGAGCCTGAACCTCGGCGAAATCGTGCGCATGCAGCAGGGCAATTGGGGGTTCTTGAACTGGTTCTGGATTCCATTGTTCCCGGTATTCCTGGTTTACCTGATCGCCGGTGTGGCCGAGACGAACCGCGCGCCGTTTGATGTGGCCGAAGGGGAATCGGAGATCGTCGCGGGCTTTCACGTCGAGTATTCGGGCATGGCGTTTGCCGTGTTTTTCCTTGCCGAGTACGCCAACATGATCCTGGTGTCGACGCTGTGCTCCGTCATGTTCCTCGGGGGCTGGCTCTCGCCGGTCCCGCTGGCAATCGCGAGCGCGATCGGACTGCCATGGCTGGCGGCCAACAGTTTCGGGTGGCTGCTCGTGAAGCTGTTCGTCGTGGTGTCGAGCTTTCTCTGGTTTCGCGCCACGTTCCCGCGCTATCGCTACGACCAGATCATGCGCCTCGGCTGGAAGGTGTTCCTGCCGCTGACCATCCTCTGGATCGTGGTGCTCGGCGCCTGGATGCAGACGCCCTTGTGGATATGGTGGCAGTGATGATCGGGCGCATCCGACAGTTTTTCCGCACGTTTCTGCTCGTTGAGCTGGTGAAAGGCATGATGCTCACCGGGCGGCATATCTTCCGGCGCAAGATTACGGTGCAGTACCCGGAGGAAAAAACACCGTTGAGCCCGCGCTTCCGCGGTCTGCACGCGCTGCGCCGTTACCCGAACGGCGAGGAGCGGTGCATCGCGTGCAAGCTGTGCGAGGCCGTATGCCCGGCGCTGGCGATCACGATCGAGTCGGAGCAGCGCGATGATGGCACGCGCCGCACGACCCGATACGACATTGACCTAACGAAATGTATCTTCTGCGGGTTTTGCGAGGAGTCGTGCCCGGTGGATTCGATTGTCGAGACCAATATATTCGAGTACCACGGCGAGCGGCGCGGAGACCTGATCTACACGAAGCCGATGCTGCTTGCCGTTGGCGATCTGTACGAAGAACAAATTGCGAAGGACCGGGCCGACGACGCCGCGTACCGATAAACCGTTTAGCCACAGAGGACACAGAGAACACCGAGAAGAGACTAAGAACGTTTGGTTGCAGCCCGTTTGTTGGCTCTCTCTGTGACCTCTGTGTTCTCTGTGGCTGAATTTGATGACTTTTAACGAATTCATTTTCTACCTGTTCGCAGCGATCCTCTTGTTCGCGGGGCTGCGGGTGATCACCGCGCGCAACCCGGTGCACGCAGTGCTTTTCCTCGTCCTCGCATTCTTCACGTCTGCCGCGATCTGGATACAGCTTCAGGCCGAGTTTCTGGCCATTGTCCTCGTGCTCGTCTATGTCGGCGCTGTGATGGTGCTGTTCCTGTTCGTCATCATGATGCTCGATATCAACCTGGCGCGCTTGCGCGAGGGCTTCTGGCATTACATGCCGGTCGGGGCATTCGTGGCGATCGTGCTGGTGGCGGAAATGGTGCTCGTGCTGGCTGGGAAATACGGCAGGTTCGCGGGCGTGCCCGCGCCGCCGCCGCTGCCGCCCGGCTACAGTAATACCAAGGAGCTCGGGCGGCTGGTCTACACCGAGTACGTGTATGCCTTCGAGATTGCGGCGGCGATTCTGCTGGTGGCGATCGTGGCGGCGATCTCGATCACACTGCGTCGCCGCAAGCAGACCAAGTACCTGGATCCGGCCTGGCAGGTCAGGGTGCGTCGCGAGGACCGGGTGCGCATCGTAAAGATGCCGACTGAAAAACGCAGTGACCGGTGACTCGTGACCGGTCACGGGTGACGCAGTAAAGGGGAAAAATTGGTTTCATTGTCGCATTACCTGGTGCTTGGCGCGATCCTGTTCGCGATCGCTGTGGTTGGGATTTTTCTCAACCGCCGGAACCTCATCGTGCTGCTGATGGCGATCGAGCTGATGCTGCTCGCTGTCAACATGAACTTCGTCGCCTTCTCGCATTTTCTCGACGACCCGTCGGGCCAGGTCTTCGTGTTCTTCATTCTGACGGTCGCCGCAGCAGAATCGGCCATCGGCTTGGCGATCCTGGTGGCGCTGTTCCGCAATCTCAACACCATCGACGTCGAGGATCTCGACCAGCTGAAAGGTTAGGTTTAAGCGCGTGACCCGGATGCAGCTTCTCTACCTGATCGTGCCGCTGGCGCCACTTGCCGGGGCCATTGTGGCCGGTCTCTTCGGCTGGGCGATCGGGCGCCGCGGGGCCCACTGGATCACAATTGTCGGGATGGTGATCGCAACGGTCGGCTCGGCGATCGTGTTCCTCGACGTCCTCGACGGCAATGTCTATAACGGGCCGGTCTACACGTGGCTCACATCGGGTAACACCGGCTTCGAGATCGGTTTCCTGATCGATCGCCTGTCCGCCACCATGATGCTGGTGGTGTCGTTTGTGTCGCTGATGGTGCATATCTACACGATCGGCTACATGGCGGACGATCCCGGCTACCAGCGCTTCTTCTCCTACATATCGCTTTTCACCTTCTCGATGCTGATGCTGGTGATGGCGAACAATTTCCTGCAGCTGTTCTTCGGCTGGGAGGCGGTGGGCCTGGTCTCCTACCTGCTGATCGGCTTCTGGTTTACGCGTCCGACGGCGATCCACGCCAACCTCAAGGCCTTCCTGGTCAATCGCGTCGGGGACTTCGGTTTCCTGCTGGGGATCGCGCTGATTCTAATGTACTTCGGCACACTCGATTATGCGGCGGTCTTCGGCAGCGCCAGAACCCTCGCCGGCAACACCATCGAAATTCTGCCCGGCGGGGCATGGTCGCTGATGACGGTGATCTGCATCCTGCTGTTCATCGGGGCGATGGGCAAGAGCGCCCAGTTTCCGCTGCACGTGTGGCTGCCCGACTCGATGGAAGGCCCGACGCCGATTTCCGCGCTGATCCACGCCGCAACGATGGTGACCGCGGGCATCTTCATGGTGGCCCGCATGTCGCCGCTCTATGAGCTGTCGGAAACCGCGCTCTCGGTCGTGATGGTGATCGGCGCCATCACCGCGCTGTTCATGGCGTTGGTGGCGATCGTGCAGAACGATATCAAGCGGGTGGTGGCGTACTCCACGCTGTCGCAGCTGGGCTATATGACCGTGGCGCTCGGGGCATCGGCCTACGCCGCGGGCATTTTCCACCTGGCGACCCATGCATTTTTCAAGGCGCTGCTGTTCCTGGGTGCGGGTTCGGTAATCATCGCCCTGCATCACCAGCAGGACATGCGGCACATGGGCGGACTCCGCAAGTACTTGCCAGTGACCTACTGGACGACGCTGCTCGGGGCGATTTCGAGCGCGGGAATCCCGGGCTTTGCCGGCTTTTTCTCCAAGGACTCGATCATCGAGGCCGCGCATCTCTCGAAGCTCCCGGGAGCGGGTTTTGCATACGCCGCCGTCCTCCTCACCGTATTCGTGACCGCGCTCTATACCTTCCGGCTGGTTTTCATGACGTTCCACGGGGCCGAGCGTTTCCGGGGCCACGGCGCGCAAGGAGGGGCGCACGGGCACGGTGAGGGGGCCCATGCGCACGAGCCACATGAATCGCCCGCCGTAGTGACGGTGCCACTCATTCTGCTGGCCATCCCTTCAGTCTGTGCCGGCTGGGTGATCGGGCCGGTGCTTTTCGGCGACTACTTCGGGGGATCCATCGCCGTGGCGCCTGCGCACGACGTCCTGGCACTGATGGGCAAGGACTTCCACGGCGTCTTCGCCATGATGGCCCACGGCCTTCTCGCGCCTGCGTTCTGGCTCGCCGTTGCCGGCATTGTGACCGCGTGGTACCTCTACCTCAAACGTCCCGATCTCCCGCAGGTCATCAAGGAGAAGGCCGGGCTCATTTATACCGTCCTGGAGCGCAAGTACGGTTTCGACGAGCTCTACCAATGGCTCTTTGGAGACGGTGCCGTGCGTTTTGGCACCGGTCTGTGGAAAGGTGGGGATGTCGCGGTGATCGACGGCATCTTCGTCAACGGCTCGGCTCGGCTGGTGGGATGGTTCGCGTTGGTGGTGCGTCATCTGCAGTCCGGTTTCATCTACCACTACGCTTTCGCCATGATCATCGGGATCCTGGTGCTGCTCACGATGACCTTCCTGATTTAAGGACCCAATGCTGCTCGGTTTCCCGCTGCTGTCTCTCGCCATCTGGGTCCCGATCGCGTTCGGCGTGCTCGTGCTGGCGACCGGCTCCGACCGCAATGCACGCGTCGCGCGCCTGCTCGCCCTGATTGGCGCGGTGCTGGGGCTGCTCGTGACGTTGCCGCTCTATACCCGCTTCGACACAGGAGCGGGTGGCTTCCAGTTCCAGGAGCTTGCCCCCTGGATCGCGAGCTTCCATGCAAACTATCACCTCGGCATCGACGGCGTGTCGCTCCTGCTGATTCTGCTGAACAGCTTCACGACGGTGCTGGTGGTGATCGCGGGCTGGGAAGTGATTCAGACGCGGGTCGCCCAATACCTCGCCTCCTTTCTTTTCCTGTCAGGCTTCATGAACGGGGTGTTCTCGGCCCTGGATGCTCTGTTGTTCTATGTTTTCTTCGAGGCGACGCTCATCCCCATGTTCGTCATCATCGGCGTGTGGGGCGGGCCGAACCGGGTCTACGCGGCGCTGAAATTCTTCCTTTACACGCTGCTGGGCTCGTTGCTCCTGCTGGTGGCGCTGATCTACCTCTATAACGCCGCCGATGGAAGTTTCTCACTTCTGGACTTCTACCGGCTCCCGCTGCCGCTTACGGCGCAGATCCTGATCTTCGTGGCCTTCTTCCTCGCTTTCGCGGTAAAGGTGCCGATGTGGCCAGTTCACACTTGGCTGCCAGATGCGCACGTCGAGGCGCCGACTGGCGGCTCGGTTGTGCTTGCAGCCATTATGCTCAAACTCGGTGCCTATGGTTTCATCCGGTTGTCGCTGCCCATCGTTCCTGATGCGAGTCACGCGCTCGCGGGCTTCGTAATCGCGCTCTCGCTCATCGCCGTCGTGTACATCGGCCTCGTCGCATTGGTGCAGGCCGACATGAAGAAGCTGATCGCCTACTCGTCGATCTCGCACATGGGCTTTGTCACGCTCGGGATCTTCATCTTTAACGCCCAGGGCATGGAGGGGGCGGTCATCCAGATGATCTCCCATGGTTTCGTGTCGGGCGCGCTGTTTCTCTGCGTCGGCGTCCTCTACGACCGCATGCATTCCCGGATGATTTCCGATTACGGCGGCGTCGCGAACACGATGCCGGTGTTTGCCGCGTTCTTCATGCTCTTCGCCATGGCCAACTCCGGGCTGCCCGGCACTAGCGGTTTCGTGGGCGAGTTTTTGGTGGTGATGGGGTCGGTCAGGGTGAATTTCTGGTACGCAGCCGCCGCGGCGACGACGCTCATCTTCGGCGCGGCCTACACGCTCTGGATGTACAAACGCGTGATTTTCGGTGCCGTTGCGAACAGTCACGTCGCGAGCCTGTCCGATCTCGGCACGCGCGAATTTCTGGTTTTGGGCCTGCTTGCCGTGGCCGTGCTGGTCATGGGGCTATGGCCATACCCCTTCGCGGACGTGCTGCACGTTTCCGTGGACGGATTGTTGAATCACGTGATGCAAAGCAAGCTGCCCTAGGCAGTTTGTCGGACTTGGCCCCGACAAACTCCTAATGCAAAACCGGCGCTGGGAAAATTGCAACAGAGGATGACAGATATGCTAATTCACCGTCGCTCTTCTTCCTATTCGGCCGCTTCGGGCGGGTTTTCTTCCGAAGGGTTAGCCGGTTTTGCTGTTAGCAGCCTGTACGGACTGTTAAGTCCGACAGGCTGCTAGAAAGAGCCGGAGATGCAATACATCACACCCCTTGCGCCGGCTTACGCCGAACTATTCCTGCTCGGCATGGTGTGCGTGATCCTCGTTGCGGATCTGTTCGTGAGCGACGACAACCGCGTCGTTACCTATGCGTTGACCCAGCTCGCGCTGGCGGGTGCATTCGCCATTACCTATATCACGATGACCGGTCAGCCCGTCTACACCTTCAGCGGAATGTTCGTCGACGACCTGATGTCCGACGTGCTGAAGCTGCTGGTCTATATCGCCGTGATGGTCATGCTGGTTTACTCGCGGCCTTACGTCGCGGCCCGGGGGATGTTCCGGGGCGAGTTCTTTGTGCTTGCAATGTTTTCGACGCTGGGCATGATGGTCATGATTTCGGCGAACCATCTGCTCAGCCTCTACCTCGGACTCGAGCTGCTCTCGCTCTCGCTTTATGCGATGGTGGCGCTGCAGCGGGATTCCGCCACGGCGACCGAGGCGGCGATGAAGTATTTCGTGCTCGGGGCGCTCGCCTCCGGCATGCTGCTCTACGGCATGTCGATGCTCTACGGAGCGACCGGCAACCTCGAGATCACGCGCCTTGCGGAGACTATCCTCAATCTCGGGGCGCGGGATCTGGTGCTGGTCTTCGCGCTCGTGTTCATCGTCGCCGGTCTCGGCTTCAAGCTGGGCGCGGTGCCGTTTCACATGTGGGTGCCTGACGTCTACCATGGCGCGCCCACGGCCGTGACCCTATTCATCGGGTCGGCGCCAAAGCTCGCTGCCTTCGCATTCATCATGCGGCTGTTGGTCCAGGGGCTGGGAGCGGAGCAGCTGGTCGTGGAGTGGCAGCAGATGCTGATCGTGATGGCGGTGCTGTCGCTTGCCATCGGCAACATCACCGCGATTGCGCAGACTAACCTCAAGCGCATGTTGGCGTACTCGACGATCGGTCACATGGGGTTCCTGCTGCTGGGAATCCTATCGGGTGACCTGGTGGGCTATAGCGCCGGCATGTTCTACGTGGTCGTTTACGTGCTGATGAACCTGGGCAGCTTCGGCATGATCATACTGCTGTCGCGCAGCGGATTCGAGGCGGAAAACCTGGAGGATTTCAAGGGGCTCAACGCGCGCGATCCGTGGTACGCGTTCATGATGCTGCTATTGATGTTCTCCATGGCGGGAATTCCGCCTACCGTGGGCTTCTACGCCAAATTGACCGTGCTGCAAGCGGTCATCGACGCGGGTTTCGTCTGGCTTGCCGTCGTCGCGGTTCTGTTCTCGCTGATCGGCGCGTTCTACTACTTGCGGCTGGTGAAACTGATGTACTTCGATGCGCCGACCGATTCGGCGCCCATCTCGCCGAGCAGCGACGTGCGCCTGCTGATGAGCGCGAACGGGCTCGCGATGCTCCTGTTCGGGATCCTTCCCGGGCCGCTGATGAGCCTCTGCATTTATTCGATCCGGGCTTCGCTGTAAGCGTGAAAAAGACTTTAGCCGCAGATAAACGCCGATATCGGATTCCTGGATGACGCGCCGAAACGCAGATTTCACCGAGGAAACGATCAGCTCCAGGACCGTGTACCGTGGCAGGCTGCTGCACGTGCTCGAGGACCAGGTGCGGCTTCCCGACGGTGCCAGCGCGACGCGCGAGTACATCCGGCATCCGGGCGCCGTGATGATGGTGCCCGTGCTCGACACCGATACGGTCGTGCTGGTGCACCAGTACCGTTATCCTCTGCGCCGGCATTTCTACGAGCTCCCGGCTGGAAAGAGAGAGCCGGGCGAGGAGCCGCTCGCGACGGCGAGGCGCGAGCTACGGGAGGAATGCGGCTACGAGGCGGCGGAGTGGCAGCGCCTGACCTCGATTCATCCCTGCATCGGCTACTCGGATGAGGCGATCGAGCTCTATCTGGCGCGCGGGCTCACCCACGTGGGCCAGGCCACGGACGACGAGGAATTCCTGGAGGTTGTGCCGCTCCGGCTCGCGGAGGCCCTGAAATGGGTCAGGGACGGCCGGATTACGGAGGTGAAGGCCATCATCGGCCTGCTGTGGGCCGAGCGGGTGCTGCGCCGCGCTTGAGCGCCGCCCTGGCGCAGGCGTTTGCCGCATTTCCCGGCGCCGCGCTATTGAGCGAGAGAGGCTGACCGGTCGGCGGCGTCCGGCGAGGGACGCCCACCGGCTCAGTTCAGGTGGTGGAAATTCTGGCCGAGCATCTCGGGTGTGACGACGACGACGCCACCCTCGCTCACGAAGAAGCGCTGACGATCCTCCTCGAGATGGACTCCGATCCGGATGCCCTCGGGGAGGTGGCAATAGTGGTCCAGGACGGCGCGTTTGACGATCGCGCGGGGGCCGATCGTCACGCTGGGCAGGATCACCGAGTCCTCGACGCGCGCGTCCTCCTCGACGCGTACGTCCGAGAACAGCATCGTGCGCCTGAGCGTGCAACCGCTCATGACGCAGCCGCCGGAGACCATGCTGTCGACGACGCTCCCGCCGCCGTGCTCCTCGCCGAGCACGAACTTCGCGGGCGGCAGCTGCTCCTGGTAGGTCCAGATCGGCCAGTGCGCATCGTACAGATTGAGGTCGGGCACGACGTTGACCAGGTCCATGTTCGCTTCCCAGTACGCGTCGATCGTGCCGACATCGCGCCAGTACGATTCACCGTGCGCGACGTTGACGCAGCTCGTGACGAAATTGTGGGCCATCACGCGGTAGCCGCGCTCGACCATGTGCGGGATCACGTCCTTGCCGAAGTCGTGCTGCGAGCGCTTGTCCTGGGCGTCGCGCACCAGCTGCTCGTACAAGAAAGGCGCATTGAAGACGTACACCCCCATGTTGCCGAGCGCGACATCGGTTCGCCCGGGGATTGGCGTCGTCGTGGCTGGCTTTTCCTGGAACCCGACGATGCGCATGTGCTCGTCGACCTGCATGATGCCGAACTGTCGGCTTTGCGCGAGCGGCACCTCGGCGCAGGCGATCGTGACGTCGGCCTGCGACTGGGTGTGCTCAGCCAGCAGGCGCTCGTAGTCCATCTTGTAGACGTGGTCGCCCGAGAGCACGAGCAGGAAATGCGGCGCATAGCGACGGACAATGTCGAGGTTCTGGTACACCGCGTCGGCCGTGCCCCGGTACCAGTCCGCTGTGACGCGCTGCTGCGCCGGCAGCAACTCGATGAACTCGCCGAAGCGGCCGTCGAGAAACGACCAGCCGCGCTGAACGTGGCGGATCAGGCTCTGCGCCTTGTACTGGGTCGCGATGCCGATCTTGCGGATACCCGAATTGACGCAGTTCGACAGCGTGAAATCGATGATGCGGAACTTGCCGCCGAACGGAACCGCGGGCTTCGCGCGCCATTCGGTCAGCGGCAGCAGCCGGTTGCCCTGCCCGCCGGCAAGAACGATCGCCAGCGTTTGCGACGCAAAGCGCCGCTCCGCGGCGCTCGCCATGCCGTGGCGCGTCGCCGTGCCCTCGTGCACCGTGGAATTGAACACGCTCATGCCGCCCTCTCCGCAATCCGAGTAATCTGAAGCTATGCTCGCAGGATACTGCCATATTGACGCAGGTCAAATAGCGCATAGAGCGCGCGCTTCGATAAGATTCGACGGTCCGTTCTTGCGTCGCGCGCATTCCGGGATATGAAAGTCCTTTTCGTCACGCCCGAGTACACCAGCTGGATCAAAACCGGCGGGCTCGGTGACGTCAGCGCCGCGCTGCCGACGGCGTTGCGCGAGCTGGGCATCGACGCGCGGGTGGTGATCCCGGGCTATCGCGAAGTGCTGGCGGCGATCGGCACGCGCCCAGTCGCGGCAAGCCTCGCGCCCTGGAGCGGCTTTCCTGGAGCGCGGCTGCTGGTCGCGCGCACGCCGCACGGCACGCCGGCCTGGGTGCTCGACTGCCCGCAATTCTACGATCGCGATGCGGGGCCGTACGGCGACTCGGACGGGCGCGACTTTGCGGACAACGCGCTGCGCTTCGGGCTGCTTGCACTGGCCGCGGCGCGAATCGGCGACGGCCTGATTGCGGAATGGAAGCCGGAGGTTGTGCACGGCAACGACTGGCAGGCGGCGCTCGCCCCGGCGTACCTGCGGCTCGTGTTCGCGAGCCGCGTGCCGTGCGTACAGACCGTGCACAATCTCGCCTTCCAGGGACTTTTTCCGCCCGACACGGCGACGACGCTTGGCCTGCCGCACGAGGGCTACGCGGCCGAGGGCTTCGAGTTCTACGGGCGGTTGTCGTTCCTCAAGGCGGGGCTGCGCTGGGCGGACGCGATCACCACGGTGAGCCCGACCTACGCGCGCGAAATCCAGCGCGAGCCGCTCGGTTTCGGACTGCAGGACCTGCTTGCCTCGCGTCGCGACACGCTCTACGGAATCACGAACGGCATCGACGTCGAGGAATGGGACCCGGCCCGCGACCGGCGGATCGCCTCGACCTACAGCGCCGCGACACTCGAGTCGAAAGCGAAGAACAAGCGCGCGCTGCAGCGCCGGCTCGGGCTCGATCCCCGCGGTGACGTCGTGCTGCTCGGCGTCGTGAGCCGGCTGACGGCGCAAAAGGGCATCGACCTCGTGCTCGAAGCGGTGCCGCGCCTGCTCGAGCTGCCGGTTCAGCTCGCCGTGCTCGGCACCGGGGAGCGCGATTTCGAGCAGGCGCTTGCCGCCCTTGCCCGCGCGCACCCCGACCGCATCGCGGCACGCATCGGCTTCGACGAGACGCTCGCGCACCTGATCGAGGCCGGAACGGACATCTTCCTCATGCCTTCGCGCTTCGAGCCCTGCGGCCTGAACCAGATGTACAGCCAGCGTTACGGCACCCCGCCGGTGGTGCGGCGCACCGGCGGGCTCGCCGATACGGTCGTCGACTGCACGCCCGACGCGCTCGCGCGCGGCGACGCGACCGGGTTCGTGTTCGACGCGGAAGACGCCGGCGCGCTGGTCGCGGCCGTCGAGCGCGGGCTGGCGGCGTTCGGCGAGCGCGATCTCTGGCGGCGCCTGCAGGAGAACGGCATGCGGCGCGATTTCAGCTGGGCCGCAGCCGCGCGCCGCTACGCCGAGGTCTACGACTGGGTTGTCCGGTCCCGCGGCGCGCGCGCCGGGGACGCGGCGTGAATCGCCCGGACGGCCGCTATACCCAGGGCATCGGCCTGCCCACGGTGTGGGAGGGTTTGCGCGGGCAGATGTGGCTGGGCGATGAGAAATTTCGGAAC
>JAOTTL010000195.1:0-6465 GCA_029864385.1 Betaproteobacteria bacterium
CCTCGGGAACGGCGCCCGGCCGGGTGCGGATCACCATGCAGATGCGCGCCAGCGGCGACTCGGACAGGCTCACGGTGAACTCGGCCGACGTGCCGTTGAACGCTTCGGCGAGAATGCGCTGGAAGCGCTGGCGCTGCTCGCTGTTGTACTTGTCGCGCGGCACGTACACCAGGCACGTGATATAGCGTCCGTAGGCGTCGCGCCGCACGAGCAGCCGCGTTCTCTGGCGCTCGCCGAGCTGCAGGATCGCGAAGGCGTGCGCGTACAGGTCCTCGGGCTCGATCTGCAGCAGCTCGTCGCGCGGGTAGTCCTCGAGGATCGAGGCGAGCGCCTTGCCGTTGTGACTCGAGGGCAGGAAGCCCGCGCGCTTGTGCACCTGAGCGACCTTGCGGCGCACGACCGGGATCTTGGAGAGATTCGCGGTGTACACGTTGTGCGTGTACAGGCCGAGAACGCGCCGCTCGCCGATCACCCGGCCCTTGTTGTCAAAGCGCTTCACGCCGACGTAGTCGAGGTGGCCCGGCCGGTGCACCGTGGCGCGCGTGTTCGCCTTCGAGAGCACCAGGATCTCGGGCGCACGTGCCCGGGCGCGCGTTTCCGGGGGCAGGGTGGCAAAGCTCGTCGACACGGTCGTGCCCTCGCGCTCGCGCAGGATGCCCAGGCCTGACCCGCGCACGATGCGCAGCACGTCCTCGCCGTTCTCGGTCACGAGCTCGTAGTCGCGGTAGCCGAGCAGGGTCATGTGGTTGTCGAGCAGCCAGGCGAGGAAGGCGTGCGCCTCGCGCACCTCTTCGGCATCCAGCGGCGGCTTGCCCGCGGCGAGCTCGTCGATCAGCTCGCGCAGCCGCTGCTGCATCGGCTTCCAGTCCGCGACCGCGGCAGCCGCGTCGGCGAGCACACGCAGCATGCCCTGCTCGATCCCCTGCAGGCGCGCCGGATTGGTCTGGCGGTCGACCTCCAAGTACATGAAGGACTCGAGGCGGCCCTCTCCGGTCGCCGCCGGCGGCACAATGTTCTGCAGCTTGCCCTTGGCGTCGCGCACCATGCGCAGCACCGGGTGGATCACCAGGTGCAGCGTCAAGCCTTGGCGGTTGATCTCCATGGTCGCCGAATCGACCAGGAAGGGCATGTCGTCGCTGACGATCTGCACCACCGTGTGCGTGCTCTGCCAGCCGTTCTCCTCGAGCCTCGGGTTGAACACGTGCACCTTGGCTGCACCGCCCGCATGGCGGCGGCCGAAGTCGAGGTGCGCGGCAGCCGCCCCGACCAGGTCGTTCAAGTCGCGCTCGGCGAGCTCTTGCGGGTCCGCGCCGTCGTAGTAAATGCGCGCGAAGCTCTCGGCGAGATCGGCCTGTGGGGTTGGCAGGCTGCCGCGCGCTGCCTGTGCGACGAGCACCGTGCGCGTGCTGGTAGAAGTCAACACATTGATCTGTGCGCCGGAGGCGCGCGTTTCAGCGGTCATGATGATTGATCTCGCGAAAGCGACGAGCCTCGCATTGTAATCACTAAGTATGAGTTACGAAACGATGTGAAGCCGTCAGAGGAAAAGATAAAGGGCGGCCACGGCCGCCCTTTATCGTTGCGCTGCTTCGTGACGCTGCCGGCATTGAGCTAAAGCCATGAAGGTCCGCTTACGACCCAAAAGGCGACCTTCAACAATCGCGCTAATCAGTCGACGACGCGCGGAGCGCGGGGGACCCAACCGCAACGCTGTTGAATGGTCCGGTTGAGCGCGGGGTTAAGCAAGCCGCAACTGCGCCAAACAAGCGATCGCATTTCCCCCACTTGTGTCCGGAATGATGCTCAACTCGAGCACCTTGACCGCCGGGAGGTCGACGTGATGGTCTTCCGTCTCGCGGCTTGCGCCTTGGGGACTGAAGTTCCACTGCTGCCGCACGATTTCCCGGAACGACTGCCCGCTATCCGGCGACCAACGCAAGACGTATTCTTGCGTGCGCTCAGTGCCGGTCTCCACGAAATCTAGCCAGATCCGCCGGAGCCGTTGCGGATGGATGAAGAGTAGCCGGATTGTCTGTTTTCCAGGCGTTGTGGCGCGCCACCCCGAGGCCCGACCGGGCAGCAACGCAGATTCAATTGGATAAGCGGCGTCCTCCGACGTGATTTCCACCTCCGCGAGCCTCTCCACATTTAACCAGTCCTGCTCACCAGAATCGGTTTCTTTCTGAATAGCGGCGATGATTCGCTTGCGCATCGGTGTGACTCCTTAAATTCAGGCTTGAGGAACTCCAAGCCGCCTAACGGTTGACAGGAACGGCAGACGCCGGCTTGCACGTGGCTCTCCACTCGTTGGAAGAGTTAACCGCCAAGTGTTCTCCTGCGGAGCTCGATGTAGACGAGGAGAAGCAGAACAACGGGGATGACGAACCCTCCGAGAAAGGGTGCGATCGAGATGGCACGATCGATCCAAGTCGATTGGTTGTCAGCAAGGACTCTCCATACCTTGGCTGCAAGCGGCACGACCACAAAAAGAAGCGAGGGTACGAGAAACCAAGCAATGTTCCCTGCGCCGCTTCCGGCAAGGCGCACGCAGACGAACGAAACAGCCGCAACAACTAATGCCGCCAAGCCGCCCCAAAAACCACCAAAGAAGACGGCAATCCACGTGCCGAACTGGTAGATGAGCAAGAGAGCGATCGTAGCTACGACCATCTTGCGCAAGGTAGCTAGTTCCATTGATGCCTCCGATGCTTCGTGCGGCGGCTAACGTGTTCCGATCACGCGCGCGAGCAAAGGCGCCGCTTGCAAACGTCGAATGTCGATTGAAACGCGGGGGGATTACTTTATTTTGCTCCCGCCTAGGTGAGGCTTGCCTTTTTCTTTCAAAGGAGACGGGACCCCGAAGTCCTCTCCAGCCAGAGGCAACAAGGCCCCGTGATCGGGGCCTTGTTCTCATGTCTCGGGAAGGGCCGCTTCCCTATCTTTTTGTCATTTATCCTTAGTAAAGGGCTCCTTCACAACCACCTTAATGCCGGAGATCGTTCCGGTAACCGCATTTCGCACCTGTCCGCCCGCGGCGCCGCCGATTTGACCGGCGGCCTTTATGGCGCCAGAGGCGGCGGCCGAGGCGGCCTCTGACGCATCCACTCCCAAGTCCTTGGCGGCCTCGATAGCGCCCGCAACAGCTCCCTTGGCTGCGGTACCCACGTCACCACCCACACCGGCTGTGGCCTTGACAACGGCACCCGCGCTAAGGCTCACGGTCTCCAGGGCAGTGGTCCCGACCTCCTTGGTTCCCTTCAGGACCCCGATCATGGCTCCCTTGGCCGCTGAGCCGATCTCGCTTCCGACTTCCACCGCTCCCTGAATTGTCCCGGTAATCGTCCCCAGGATG
This sequence comes from Betaproteobacteria bacterium, assembly GCA_029864385.1. Lineage (GTDB taxonomy): Bacteria > Pseudomonadota > Gammaproteobacteria > Burkholderiales > SG8-41 > SG8-41. Next base: position 3,353 of record JAOTTL010000195.1, read on the forward strand.
AGAGAGCTCAGATCGCCCCCGACCTCTCGGGTCCCGCGGACGGTCTTGCCCAGCGTTCCGGTCACGACATCGATAATCGCTCCCGCGACGTCTCCTACACCTCGGATGGACCCTACGATGCTGTCCTTTACGGTGTTCGCCAGATTCCTGTCTTTTTCGGTCGCCATCGGTTTCTCCTTTCTGCTAAAGAAATACGCTCCCTTAATGGGACTTCCGATACTTTCCAGCGCATTTGGATAATGCGCGGGCTCGAACGAAGTCGAAGTCATTAGCCGAATCATCTTCGGGCCGTTGCCACTTCGATTCCAGTTCAGCTTGCTTGTTCATCACGGCAATCATTGCGGACGGGGGAATCCAGTCGGCGGTCGGTGATTCTTTTTTGCGTTCACCACTTGCCGACGCGCTGAGCCTCTCTTTTAAACTGGTTCCTACGTCCGACCATGCTAACTTGTTTTTACGTCCGACCATGTGCCTCCCCTACGTGGACAGCCAATACGCCGCGAGCCTGCTCCTTTACCCTCCTAACCGTTGCGCCGGAAACATTTCCAGCGCACGCACACATTAGTCTTGTCGCCTTACGCAGGCCTTACGTACGGCTTACTGAGAGCTTACAAAAGCGGACTGCGCGCACCGTTTTCGAGCGTTTTCATGCCGGCTCTTCCCGACATGGCGCAATGAAGGAAATGTTGGAAGCAGACCACTTGAAAATAAAGCAGAAAGTCCGCTATTGGCAGAAAGCCAACGTTCACTGATGTCCGCTTTCGACCCAAAGCGGACACTTCCCGATCCACGCTACGTACGTGGCTCGGGAAGCTGCCCTTTTACCCTAGAGTTGCACCTGCGCGACTAGAACCCCTACGGTAGATTGGACTTTCCGGGCTGATATCGCGGGTTAAAACGTGTATCCCAGGCCCAGTATCACCGTTCTGTCTGTCGACTTGATCCGAGGTCCGGGATCGCTGTTGTAGTCCAGATTGACCTGGAGATTGGCTGTCAGGTTGTCAATGATCGGTGCTCGCAATCCGGTCTTGGAAAGGACGACGTGGCCCTCGTCGCCCTTGGGATCGGCAAATCCTTCGCTCTCGTGGTAGAGCTGTAGCTTGTCGTCGATGATCCATTGATCGAACGTGATGCCCCAGCCCAGAGCGAGATAATCTTGGTCCGGGGGAGCGGTGCTTTTTTTCGTGACGTAATCGAGGCCCACGCGAAGTTCGAGTTTGGTGCGCTCGTCGTCGAAAACCTTGTAGCCGTAGCCGGCCCCTACTGTCCACCGCAGGTCGATGCCCGCGAAGGTGTCGCGCTGCGCCGAGGCGCGGGTGTACAGATAATGCGGATCCCGTATGAACCAGTCGTAGCGCGTGCCGATGAGCCAGTTGTTCGCAGTCGTAGTGCCTTCGCTTTCCGAGCGCTTGGCGCGCGCGTCCGTGGTCCACCGCCATGCTTTCGCGGCCGCTTTGAGGTTTGCCTCGAAGTAAGCGTCTCGCGTGTCGGTATTTCCGCTCGCGTCCGTAACGCCCAGAATCACGCGGCCGCTCCAGTCCACGCCGATGCCCGACTCTGCGGCGTTGGGTTCGATGTACGCTAGCTGCGCTAACGGAATCGCCACTGGCGAAATGTCACCTGGCCGTTGCAAAATGACGCCACCCTCGGGCGCGCGCTCGATCCTCGCCCTGGTTAATGTCCCATCACCAAGCATTACATTGACCTCCCCGTCGGTCTCGATTGAGACCACCTCGGCCATCTCGATTTCTAGCATTCGCTCCTTGGCGTAGGGCAACTTGATTTTGAGGTGCTTGTTGTCCATGTGTTCCACCTTGCCGCTGATGCGGTCGCCGTTCTTCAAGTAAACCGAGTCGGCGAGCGCAGTTCCCAACATTGGCAGCACCAAAGTAGCGGCGAGCATGAGCGCGCGCACAAGCGCGGACACGAATTGCTTCATCTGGATCTCCCTTCACAAGATAAATTCTCGGCCGCACAGCTGCATCGATATCCCGCGTCAGCGACATTTTTGGGCCGTTTTGTTTGAACAAGCAATCCAGCACCGTGAGCCCGATCGCCATCATCGCGTAGGTTTCGGGCTCCGGTATCGGCGTTGCCGTGAACAGCCAATGTAAAGAGCTTACCGGAATCGCCAGGTGAGGCCGACCGTCGCTTGCGTTGTACTGGCGTTGCCGTCCTCGATTTCGCGCAGGATGCCGAGGGCGAGGTCGAGATCCTTGCTGGGCGAATAGATGGCGCCGAACTCGATGTAACCCATGCGAGCCTTGGCCGTACGGTCCGGGTTAGTCATGACGCCGGCGTCGAGCGCCAGCTGCCAGCCCTCCGCTACATTCCAAACCGGCGCCACCGACAGCCGATAGAGATTGCGCCGCTCAGCCGCGTTGAGGGCATCGTCGGAGTAATTCACCCGTTCGGCGACCGCATTGGCGTGCACAGCGCCGAAAGCGGTCTCCTGAGTCATGATGAAAGCGACGCCGTAAGAGGCTCGCGCTGTGCCAAGTCCCCGCGCCTCCCTGTTCTTCGAGACGGGAAACTGGATTTCCGGCCTGAGGGCGAAGCTCAGTTTGCTAGCCTCGTTCTCGTGGAAACGCCACTTGGCACCCACGGTCAGGTTGCCCCATCCGCGCTCCACCGGCGCCGGGGCGATCGGTACGAGTCTCTGGTAGCCGAGCCCAGCATAAAGATCAAGCGCATCGGTGACGCCGCGCGTGAAAACCAGCGGCACTTCATGCGTCACATCCCTTGTGCCGGGCGCCTTGCTGTCCGTGCGGTTGTAAGCCACTTCGATCTGGTTGCCGCCGGCGCCTTGCGTGCCGGTATCGTCGGTCACCAGCGGCTGGAAAGCCGACGCCACAGCCGGTAGCAGAGCAACGCAGCCTAGTAGTCTGATTGGGGAGTTCATCGAAACAGCCTCGGATGCTGTCTCATGTTCAGATACGTTATCTTACGCCGGCGCTGCGTTGGCGTTTTTGTGCCAGTGAGGGTACGCGGCCAACGATCGGCGGGCGGCAACGCGAGCATGCCGTTTTGACGAGAGCCCGTTTCATGAATAGGCTCCTTCGCTTCTAAATGATTGATTTTAAGTACGCAAGAAGCATTCATGAAATGAATTC
>JAOTTL010000196.1:0-6443 GCA_029864385.1 Betaproteobacteria bacterium
GCGTTCCTGCCCCACGTCGAGCGCGGGCTTCTCACCTTCATCGGTGCGACCACTGAGAACCCCTCGTTCGAAGTGAACAGCGCGCTGCTGTCGCGGGCGGCCGTCTACGTGCTGCAACCGCTTACCGAAGCGGAGCTTGGCGAGTTGTTCGAGCGTGCTCGGCGCGAGTCGCTGGAAGGGCTTGGTTTCAGCGATCGGGCGCGTGAAATCATCATCGGCTTTGCGGATGGTGACGCGCGGCGGCTCTACAACATGCTCGAGCAGATCGGCCTCGCGGCGGGTGAGGCCGGCCGTCGGGAGGTCGACGAGACGTTCGTGCGTGACGCGCTGGCGCAGCGGCTGCGCCGCTTCGACAAGGGCGGCGACGAGTTCTACGACCAGATCTCGGCCCTGCACAAGTCCGTGAGGGGCTCGTCGCCGGATGCGGCGCTCTACTGGCTGACCCGCATGCTCGACGGGGGGGCCGACCCGCTTTACCTGGCACGCCGGCTTGTGCGCATGGCGGTTGAAGACATCGGCCTCGCCGATCCGCGCGCACTGCGCATCGCTCTCGATGCCTGCGAAACCTACGAGCGGTTGGGCTCTCCCGAAGGCGAGCTGGCGCTTGCCGAGGCCGCGATCTACCTGGCGATCGCCCCCAAGAGCAATGCCGCGTACCGCGCTTTCGGATCGGCGCAGGAACTCGTGCGCCAGGACAAGTCACGCCCGGTCCCCGCGCACCTGCGCAATGCGCCGACGCGGCTCATGAAAGAGCTCGGCTACGGGCGGGATTATCGCTATGCGCATGATGAGCCCGAAGCGTACGTCGCGGGTGAGCAGTATTTTCCGGAAGGCATGGAACACCCCGCCCTTTACCAGCCCACCGATCATGGCCTCGAAGCACGGATACGGGAGAGGCTTGGCGAATTGCGCGCGCTTGATCTGAAGGCGCGACGCGGCAGCAAACCCGAGAAGAAGTAGTGTTCGAGCGCTAGCGACGGCGCACTGGACGCCGTTCGCCGCACGCCGAGTGGCGAGGCGCCCGAATCTCCGAGATAATGTGCGCCGAAAAAGCGAATCCCGTGGAGACCCAGTCCGATGCTCGATGTCCAATTGCTGCGCAGTGACCTTGCCGGTGTAGCGAAGCGGCTCTCCACGCGCGGCGTCAACCTTGACGTCGCCGGGTTTGAGGCGATCGAATCGCAGCGAAAATCGGTGCAGACGGAAACGCAGGACCTGCAGGCGAAGCGCAATCAGCTTTCCAAGCAGATCGGTCAGCTCAAAGCCAAGCGCGATGATGCCTCGGCGCTAATGGCCGAGGTCAACGCACAAGCGGACCGTCTGAAGACCCTGGAGCGCGAGCTCGAAGCAATTCAGGCGAGATTGTCGGGGTTTCTCCTGGATATTCCCAACATTCCGCACGAGAGCGTGCCGGTCGGCAAGTCATCGGACGACAACCCGGTGGTGCGCAAGGTCGGTACGCCGCGTGCATTCGATTTTCCAGTCAAAGACCACGTCGACGTGGGCGTACCGCTCGGGCTCGATTTCGATGTGGCAACCAAGATCACCGGTGCTCGCTTCGTGCTGATGAGAGGCGAGGTCGCGCGGCTGCACAGGGCGATTGCCCAGCTGATGCTCGACGTGCACACCCGGGAGCACGGGTATACGGAGATTTATGCCCCGTACATCGTCAACGATCTCTCGCTGGGAGGTACCGGGCAACTACCCAAATTCGAGAGCGATCTGTTTCAGGTCAGGTTCGGGGGAGCTTGGGGCAACGCGTCGGGCATGGGCGGTGGCGGACCGGATGTCGAGGGAGCAGGGCAACAGAAAGAGGCAACGCCTGGCCAACAGCGCAGCTGGTATCTGATACCGACTGCTGAGGTGCCGGTCACCAATATCGTGCGCGGAGAGATCCTTCCGCTCGACAAGCTTCCGTTAAAGTTCGTGTGCCACACGCCCTGCTTTCGCAGCGAGGCCGGATCGTATGGCAAGGACACGCGCGGCATGATTCGCCAGCATCAGTTCGACAAAGTCGAGCTGGTGCAGATCGCGCATCCGGAGAAGTCGTACGATGGGCTGGAGGAGCTGACCGGGCACGCGGAAAATATTCTGAACAAGCTGGGGTTGCCGTACCGCATTGTCACGTTGTGCACGGGGGACATGGGATTTTCCGCCGCGAAGACCTACGATATCGAGGTCTGGCTGCCGGGTCAGAAGGCCTACCGGGAAATATCATCGTGCAGCAACTTCGAAGCATTCCAGGCCCGCCGCATGCAGGCGCGTTTTCGCAACGAGAAGGACAGGAACGAGCTCGTGCACACGCTGAACGGCTCGGGACTGGCGGTAGGCCGCACGCTGGTCGCCATACTGGAAAACTATCAGGAAGCTGACGGAAGCATCCTCGTTCCGGAAGTGCTGCGGCCGTACATGGGCGAGACCCGGGTCATCAGGAGGAGCAGCTAGGCCCAATGGACGTGCGTTGATAGAATCGCGCCTTCACGCCGGAGAGGTGCCAGAGTGGTTGAATGGGCCGGTCTCGAAAACCGGAATACGCGCAAGCGTATCGTGGGTTCGAATCCCACCCTCTCCGCCAGACTGTGATATAAGTACTTAAGAATAAAACATATATTATAGTAGGCTCCATTCTACCCACGTAATTACCCCCGTATGGCGCCACGCCAGCCACCGAGCCGTCATAGTGACCGCCATCTTGAGCTAGGACTTGCGCCGACCCACGACATCCCGCAGTTAGGGCGCGATCGTGGCGCATTCTTAAGCTAGCCAGCGCGTGACTGGACGTAGCTCTCACCCCCCCTGCTGCACAGCCTGTTCGCACCCGCGAACGGGGCGGCATATATGGAATGTATGGAAACTATGCGTGGCGAATTCGTGTGGGCTCGCTGTTCCCCCTCGCGCGGGTAATGCGGCGTAAAAGCGTTGCAATCCCGTTCGAATGGCAGAAGGGGTGGCATGGGGGGAAAGCGCGCGCAGAGGTCCTGAGTACCCCATTCGCATATAGGACAAGGCGTTTTTGGCTAGTGTCAATTAATTGACATCCCGCGCACGAAAGAGACGCCCACCTAACTTCTTGGCACACCTAACTGCGCGACTGCACGGGCGAGAGGCCGTTTAAATATGTCGGTGTTAGGTGGCCTTGCGAAGTGTGATCCCAGCGAAAACGACTCCGTCGCGGACATTCAGGTAAGCGAGCGACCCCATAAACAAAACCCCCGAAGCGGGGGTGTGTATCCATCGTTTGTTATCGCGGATTTTAACTGTCACGCAATGTCCGCTTTCGACCCATTGCGGACGTTTAGGGTGATGCCGGATCTCGCGTTTATCTAAAAGACAAACTGTCTTCCCACGCCCGATACATGGTCGGTGTCAATGACGGCGATGCCGCGCCGACCTCAATCACGAGTTGCCGCGCGGTGGCCACGAAAGAGCCAGACGTGACTTCTTTTCCTCCTTTTGAACGTGCTGTTGACGATGGCGAGCGCTCCTGCCGCATTGACGGCCAGTTTTCTCATCAACAAGCCTTGGCGGCTACCGTTGTCGCCGAGCGCCGGATCAGCGCTGCCCGGGACGAGCGAGGGCCGCGGGAACGTCCGCCCGGCGTCCCTTGAAACCGTGAACCCGAGTCCCCGCGGACGGCCCCTCTTATCGGGGAAGAGTTCCCAGAGCACGTACAGGTTATCCTCGCCATCGACACGCAGTGCTGGGAAATTCGCGCTCTCGAACTCCTGCGGTAACGGACTCGAAATCGCCCGTGGTTTGGCGAACGTACGCGCGCCATCGCTCGAGCGGGTGTAACCTATGTGATAGTGGTCAAAGGGGCCTGCGGGACTTTCCGCGTAAACGAGATGGACGGTGCCCGCGCTGTCCACCGCGATCTTCGGCGCGTCGGCATGCCCGTCGCTTTCGAAGGCGATCCGCGGCGCGCCGAACGAGCGCCCCGCGTCGCCCGACTTCGCTACACGGATGTCGGCGGCTAGGTCTTCCCCGACGGTCCAGGCAAGATAAACGGTGTTAGCGGCAGCAACCGCCAGTGACGGGCCACGTGCGGGAGCCGCGTGGCCGCCGGCGATGCGCAACGGTTTGGAGAATCTGTCACCGCCATCCGTGGAACGGCTCCACCACAGGGCCCCCTCGTATTCGGTCCAGGCGGCGTAGAGCGTACCCGCCGGCCCCAGGGCGAGGTCCAGGCTCCCGTTGTGCCAATAGCGTCGGGTAAGGCGCCCTTTGCCGTCACCGGCGATGCTGTTCGTGAGATTGACCGGATCATCGAAAGTCTTCCCCCCGTCGGTCGAGTGCGCGAAAAAGATCTCGCCGCCATGCGTGCCCCCGGAAAAGACGATCTCCTGCCAGAGGATATACACCGCGCTCGGATTACCGGATGTGATGACCATCCGCGGAAGCCAGGAAAAGACCGCGGGAGTCCGGGAGACGTTGACCGGGGCCTCGAACCGCCTTTCGCCGTCGGGCGAGTAGATCTGGAAGAAAATATCCTTCCGGGACTGATCCACCCAAGCGACTGCGACAACCCCCGCTTCGTTGATGGCCACGGTGGGGTCGTCGACGTAATGAAACTCCGACTCATTCATGCGCCAGGGTCCCTGGTAGGCGTCACCCGAGGTGACCGCGATTCGCGTGCCCCAGGTCACTGTCGACGGCTCCGCTCCTGGCGCGCTGACAGCGAGAGCGAGTACAAGAAAAAGAGGATAAGTCCAATTATTGGGGATAGACAAGTAACTCATCATCACTAAGATCAGGCCGTTGTTTGCGGGCTTCTTGAACCCGATCTCTAAATGCCCTCTGATCGGATGCTAAGCTTCTTCGTATGTTTGAAACCCCGGGAGCAATGCTCCGCACTTAGATAATGGACGATCTATCGGATTCAGAGAAACCCTAGCGCTCATGAAGATGAATACCAAAGCGCTGAAATATGGCGTCGTCACGTACGTATTGCTATACCTTGCGCATATCGGATTCTCAGCCGTCTTTGTTGACTATGCGGCCAAAAACGGATAAGCAAATCAATTCCGAATCAATTCCGCCCGTGACCGGAGCATTGCCGGTCGCGTCGATTGCCGGCCGATTCCGGAGTGTCGACGGGCTGCGCACACGGCATTTTGCATTCGGAACTGTCTGGCGTGCAACGGCGGCTGCGTTGTGGGCGCAGAATCCCAAATCAGTACATGGTACTTGGGGTCGAGTCTTGTGTTTTGCCTGGTCGACGCCCACGACAAGGCAGGCGCCGGGAGCTCGGCTTTTGGCCGAAAGCGGACCCTCCATGAAGTAATAAGCTCTGGCTGGCCCGCTTTTTTCCCGACGGGTAGCATAGCTTGTCTTCGGTTCAGAAACGGGGAGGCTGTGGAACAAGAAAAACCATTGGATACCGCGGCAGCCGAGGCGTACGAGAAGTACATAGTGCCGGCGTTCATGTTGCCGTTGCTGAAAGATGTCATCGACACCGCCGCTCCGCAGCCGGGTGAGTGCGTGCTTGACGTTGCTTGCGGAACGGGAATTGTTGCGCGTCTCGTCGCGCCGCGGGTTGCTCCGGGCGGCACGGTCAGCAATTTGGATTTCGACCCCGCCATGATCGCAGTTGGGCGCGGGCTGGTCGAATGCCCGCCCGGCGTGAGTATGACGTGGCACTGCGCGAGCGCCCTGTCGATGCCATTCGACGATGGAGCTTTCGATCTAGTATTTTGCCTAAACGGGCTGCAATTCTTGCCCGACTACGCCGCCGGCCTTGTGGAAATGCGCCGCGTGATGAAGCCGGGTGCGCGTCTATTGGTGACCGTCTTGAGCGCGGTCGATCGCTGCAAAGGACATTCTCTCGTTCTGCGCGGTCTCGAGCGCCGCGGGGTAGATCCCACGCCGATGCTCAAGGCATTCGCGCTGGCTGACGCGGGGAAGCTCGAGGCACTCACCGGTAATGCCGGGTTTCACGGAGCGAGCATCCGCGCATTGCCGGCTCGCGTGCGGTTTCCGTCCGCCCGGCATTTTGTCGAAGCCCTTGCCGCTGGCGCGGTTGCCACCCGCCATGCGCTGTCGCGGCTGCGGGAGGACCAGCGCACCGAGTTTCTGAACGAGATGGGCGAGGCATTCCGCCAGTACGAAGTGGACGGCGGTATCGCGACGCCCCAGGAGCAGCTCCTGCTGGTCGCACGCGCGGCCTAGGCCCGCGGCAGCGCTGGACTCGATCCTGCCCATAACCGAGTAGAGCTTTCTCTCCCCGAAGGGAGCGCCCTTTTTGTCCACAAGACTTGTCGTTGGTCTCCGGCGCAATCCCGTGCTATCCAAATACTCGGCCGACACCTGCGGTGGACTCCCGGCATGGGTTCCGTGCCGCCGCTGCTCACATTCCTGTTGATGGTCGTGTCAGGCTGGGTCCATCGGCAACAACTGATCGTAATCGAATACCTGCAGGCCGAGAATCGATAGCTGAAGGAACG
>JAOTTL010000197.1:0-6353 GCA_029864385.1 Betaproteobacteria bacterium
TGCGCGCGATGATCATCGCCGGCATCTTCGGTTTCGCTTGCATCTTCGCCTTCAGTCTGGTGGGCGTGCACGCCCAGCTCGAGGGTCTGCCGTCCGGGGACAACATGCCCGGTGCGGTTGCGCTGGCGTTCGGTGCTCTGCCCTACCTCCTCATGACGATCGTGATGGTCATGGCGGCCGGCTCGACGCTCGACTCGACCTTCTCCTCGCTTGCCAAGTCGGTCGGGCAAGAAATGCCCCTGCTCGCCGGCCATGCGCCGGGGCCGCGAGCCGTGACCATCGGCATGTGGGCGATGCTGGCGATCGCGGTTTTTGGCAATCTCCCGATGATCGCGGGAACCGACATCCTGAAGGCAACGACGCTGAGCGGGACCATGGTAATGGGGCTCGCGCCGGTTTTCCTGCTGGCCCCGTTCGTACAGTACTCGCCCTGGAGCTTCCACCTCGCGTTCTGGCCCGGCGTTGTGCTCGGCGTCATGCTCGCCGTGGGCGCGATCCCGCCAGCGTGGGCGATCGGGACCGGCAAGTACGCGCTGTTGCTCGGCACCAATGCCTACGGGCTGGCAATCTGCCTGGCTGGCTTTGTGCTCCCCCTTGCCTGGCAACGCCTGAGTGCGCGGTCCACATGAGCCTCGACTCACGAAGCACGACTCACGAATCACGGGGTGACGCGCCCGGCCGCAGCTGCCCGCTTTCCTACCGCTATGCGCCCGCTTCGCTCGCGCGTGAGCCCGAGCTCGTCGCCGACACGCTCTATGTCGTTGGCGGCCTCTACGGCAACGGCCCCGCGCTCGCCAGCATCCTCGATCTCGCCGCAGCCGAGATGGGTCGTGCAGCGGTGGTCTTCAATGGGGACTTCAACTGGTTCAACGTCGATGCGGAGGGTTTCGAATCCATCAACCGCGCTGTCCTCGAGCACGTAGCGCTGCGCGGGAACGTGGAAACCGAACTCACCACGAACGACACCGCGGCGGGCTGTGGTTGCGGCTATCCGGACTGGGTAAGCGATGCCGAGGTCGGGCACTCGAACGTGATCATGGAGCGACTGCGTGACACCGCACGCGCATTCCCCGAGCTGCGAGAGCGCCTCGGTCTGCTCCCCATGAATCTGGTGGCCCGCGTCGGCGGGGCACGCGTCGCGATCGTGCATGGAGACGCGGAGTCCCTGGCCGGCTGGGGATTCTCCCAAGAAGCGCTGGACGACCCGGGGCAGCTCGCGAGGGTGAGCCAGTGGTTCGACGAGGCTCGCGCGGACGTCTTTGCCAGCAGCCACACTTGCCTGCCGGTGGCTTGCGAGCTTCCCGGCGAGCGCGTTCTCGTCAACAACGGCGCCGCCGGCATGCCCAACTTCCGAGCGACGCGACACGGCGTCATCACGCGCATCAGCGGGACGCGGGCGCTCGCGACCGAAGCGCTTTACACGGTTTACGCCGGTGACGTCCGCGTCGAGGCGCTGCCGGTGCATTACGACGCTGCGCGTTTCGAGCGCGAGTTTCTCGTGAACTGGCCAGCGGGCTCGCCCGCGAACACCTCTTACCACACGCGGATTACGCGCGGTCCGAACTATGAGGCGGACCGGGCGATCCGTCCCCATGCTACGCCGATTGGCTCTTCTCGCCAGCACCCGTTACGACAGGAAAATCCGACATGAAAAAAAATAGGCTCGCACTGATCATCGTGATCGCGATCGCGATTGCGGCGTTCTTCATCTTCGACCTTGGGCGCTTCTTCACGCTCGAGTTCTTCAAGTCGCAGCAGGCGGCGATCGACGCGCACTTCACCGCGAACCCGTTACAGACCGCGGCCATCTTCTTCGTCATCTATGTCGCGGTGACCGGGCTTTCGCTACCGGGGGCAGCGCTGATGACGCTGATCGCCGGTGCGATATTCGGTCTGTTGTGGGGCACCGTGATCGTGTCGTTCGCCTCCAGCCTGGGCGCGACACTCGCATTCCTGGCGTCGCGCTTTCTCTTCCGCGACGCGATACAGAGCCGTTTTGGCGACAGCCTCAAGGCGATCAATGCCGGCGTCCAAAAGGACGGGGCCTTCTATCTCTTCACGCTGCGCCTGGTGCCCGCCTTTCCGTTCTTCGTGATCAACCTCGTCATGGGGCTCACACCGATTCGGACGTGGGCCTTCTACTGGGTCAGCCAGGTCGGCATGCTCGCCGGCACCATCGTCTACGTGAATGCCGGCACCCAGATCGCCAGGATTGAGTCACTGCGCGGCATCCTGTCGCCCGAGCTCATCATTTCCTTCACTCTGCTCGGCGTCTTCCCGCTCATCGCCAAATGGGCCGTCAACGCAATCAAGGCGCGCAAGGTGTACGAGAAATGGCAGCGGCCGCGGCACTTCGAGCGCAATCTGGTGGTGATTGGCGCGGGCTCGGCTGGCCTGGTCTCGGCCTACATTGCGGCCGCGGTCAAGGCCAAGGTGACGCTGGTCGAGAAGCACAAGATGGGCGGCGACTGCTTGTATACCGGCTGCGTGCCGTCCAAGGCACTCATCAAGTCGGCGCGTTTGCTCTCGCAGATCCGGCGCGCGCCCGAATTCGGGCTCAAGTCGGCGAGCGCCGAATTCGACTTTGCCGACGTGATGGAGCGGGTGCAGCGCGTGGTGAAAACGATCGAGCCCCATGATTCAGCCGAGCGCTACACGAGCCTGGGGGTCGAATGCATCGAGGGAGAGGCAAAGATCACCTCGCCCTGGACGGTCGAAGTGAGGACGCCGGCCGGGGTGCGCACGCTCACGACGCGGGCCATCGTCATCGCGGCAGGCGCCCGGCCCTTCGTGCCGCCGATCCCCGGCGTCGACGAGGTGGGCTATCTCACCTCGGACACGGTCTGGCAGCTGCGTCAGCTCCCGAAACGGCTGGTCGTGCTGGGCGGCGGGCCGATTGGCTCCGAGCTGACCCAGGCTTTCGCGCGTCTCGGCTCACAGGTCACCCAGGTCGAGATGCTGCCGCGCATCATGATCCGCGAGGATCCCGAGATCTCCGACTTGGTGATGGGCCAGTTCCGGAAGGAAGGCATCAACGTCCTGGTCAACCACAAGGCCAAGCAGTTCAAGGTCGAGAACGGCGAGAAAGTCCTCATTGCCGAGCACGAGGGGCGTGACATACGCATTCCCTTCGACGAGCTGCTGTGCGCCGTGGGACGCGTTGCGAATACCTCGGGCTACGGGCTGGAGGAACTCGGTATACCGACGACGAGAGCGCGCACCGTCGAAACCAACGAGTATCTGCAGACCCTTTACCCCAACATTTTTGCCTGCGGCGATGTCGCGGGACCGTATCAGTTCACCCACACCGCCGCTCATCAGGCTTGGTACGCGGCGGTAAACGCCTTGTTCGGCCGCTTCCGCAAATTCAAGGCCGACTACTCCGTCATTCCGTGGGCAACGTTTACCGAGCCGGAAGTCGCGCGCGTGGGCCTGAACGAGACCGAAGCAAGGGAAAAGAACATCCCGTACGAGGTTACGAACTACGGCATCGACGATCTCGATCGGGCCATTGCCGACGAGGAAGCGCACGGCGTCGTCAAGGTGCTCACCGTCCCGGGCAAGGACCGGATCCTTGGCGTCACCATCGCCGGAGAACATGCGGGCGACCTGATCATCGAGTACATCGCTGCCATGCGCCATGGCATCGGTTTGAACAAGATTCTCGGTACCATCCACATCTATCCGACCCTCGCCGAGGCCAACAAGTACGCTGCAGGCGTGTGGAAAAAAGCCCACACGCCTAAGGAATTACTAAGGTGGGTCGACAAATATCACGCCTGGGTGCGCGGGTGATGCTGAGGGATGAGGGATGAAAACCGTCATCTCCTTAATCGCGCTGCTCGCGCAGCTCGCTGCGGGCAGCGCGATAGCGCAAGGATTCGACCACGAATATAAGGCTTGGGATGCGTTGGTGAAGAAGCACGTGGTGCTGATCGACGGCGGCAAGGCGTCGCGCGTGCGCTATGACGGCTTCGCGGAGGACCGGGCCGCGCTGACGTCGTATTTGGATTCGCTGTCCCGCGTTACCAAACAACAATTCACCGGCTGGAGTAAGGCGCAACGCATGGCCTTCCTGATCAACGCGTACAATGCGTTTACCATCGAGAAGATCCTGATGCGCTACCCCGACATCGATTCGATCTGGGATTTTGGCAAGCTCTTCAGCAATCCGTTCAAGGACCGCTTCTTCCGGCTCCTCGGCACCGAGTTAAGCCTCGATGATATCGAGCACGGGATGCTGCGGCGGCCCGGCGCCTATGACGAGCCACGCGTTCACTTCGCGGCAAACTGCGCCTCGATCGGCTGCCCGATGCTGCGCGAGGAACCGTATGTCGCCGCGAGCCTCGAGGCCCAGCTCGAAGAGCAAACACGGCGTTTCCTCTCGGACCGGACGCGAAACCGCTTTGATCCTCGCGGTGGACGGCTCGAGGTCTCCAGGATCTTCGACTGGTTTGAGGCGGACTGGACGAGCGGCTACCGCGGCTTCGAGGGAAAGTCACCGCCTCTTCATTCGCGGCGGCAGTTCCTGGCCACGTACGCGGATCTGCTCGCCGACAACCCCGGGCACCGGCGCGTCATACGGGCGCAGAAGGTGGAAATCGCTTTTCTGGATTATGATTGGGGGCTCAACGACGCCACACGCTAATGCTGTTCAAGGTTGGACGAACGTTGCACGCGAAGTTCCCCGCTTTGAACTTTGAACTTTGAACCCGGAACCCGGAACTTGGAACCTGGAAATTTGAGCGGCAAAGCCCGTAATGCTCTCAATCATCATCCCCTGTCTTAACGAAGCCGAGGGCATTGAGCGCACGCTCGCGACGCTCGAGCCGGTGCGCTGCCGTGGCGCGGAGGTGATCGTGGTCGACGGCGGCAGCGACGACGGGACGACGGGACGCGCTGCGCCCCTGGCCGACGTCGTAATCGCGGCACCGCTTGGCCGCGCCTCGCAGATGAATGCAGGTGCTGGCCGCGCCCGGGGCGAGATCCTGCTGTTCCTGCACGCTGATACGCTGCTGCCGGAAGCGGCTGATGGCCTCGTCATCGACGGCCTCAAGCGCGCGCGCCGCAGCTGGGGACGCTTCGATGTCAGGATCGACGGCCGGCACCCCCTCCTGCGAGCAGTTGAGCGCTTGATGAACGCGCGCTCGCGCCTGACGGGTATTGCGACCGGCGATCAGGCCATCTTCGTCACGCGCACGCTCTTCACCGCTGCGGGTGGTTTCCCCGACATACCGCTGATGGAGGACATCGAGCTGTCGAAGCGCCTCAAGCGCTTCGGTTCGCCCCTGTGCCTCAATCACTGCATCGTCACCTCGGGACGACGCTGGGAGAAACGCGGCGTGCTGCGCACTATCTGGCTCATGTGGGGGCTGCGGCTGGCGTACTGGCTGGGTGCCGACCCCGGCAAGCTCGCGCTGCGCTATGACGGAAATCGCTAGAAACAATTTGGCTGATCCACCGTTGAGAAACAAATATCGGCGTCCATCTGCGGCTAGATTGCGTTTTCTTGATGAGTTCCACCGTCGTAATGGTTTTCGCCAAGGCGCCGCAGCCGGGGGCGATCAAGACCCGTTTGATACCGCTGCTTGGCCCAGAAGGCGCCGCGGCGCTGCACGCGCGGCTGGTGAAGCACACGCTCGCGACCGTCCGCAAGGCGGCGCTCGACGCGGTCGAGCTGCATTGCGCCCCGGATTGCGATGACGACTTCTTCCGCTTCTGCAGCAATCGTTACCGCGCGGACCTCGTGGCCCAAGCCGACGGGGATCTCGGCGCACGCATGGCTGCCGCTGTGAGCGCCGCCCTCGCGGTTCATGCGCGCGTGCTTTTGATCGGCAGCGACTGTCCGGCCCTCACCGCGCGCCACCTGCGGCAAGCCAACCAGGCGCTGCTCGATGGGGCCGCTGCCGTGCTCGTCCCGGCCGAGGACGGCGGCTACGTGCTGCTGGGCCTTACGCGTTCTGACAAGCGCCTCTTCGAGGGCATTGCCTGGGGCAGCGACACCGTGTTCGCGGATACCCGCGCGCGCCTTCGCGCGCTCGGCTGGCACTGGCACGAGCTCGAGGCCTTGTGGGACGTCGACCGGCCGGAAGATTACCAGCGGCTCATCGAATCGAAACTGCTCGACGAGCATCCCGCCCCACGCTAGGCTTTGCCGCAGCGCTTCCGGAAACGCTTGTATTTTGTAACTTGCCACTCATCACCCGTCACCCGTCACCCGTCACCCGTCACCCGTCACCCGTCACCCGTCACCCGTCACCAAGCATTGGAAATGAGATACACAACCCTCGTCTCCGTCAGCGATCTCGCCGCACATCTCAACGACCCCGATTGGATCGTGTGCGACTGCCGCC
>JAOTTL010000198.1:0-6337 GCA_029864385.1 Betaproteobacteria bacterium
GAATAGACAGCGCATCATCAATCTCTCGTGAACGCATCAACGCAATGCTGAGATTTTCACAAAACCCCACCAGCCAAACAGGCCGGATCCGCTAAACACTTACTGGGATCACTATCCGTCAAACCTTCATTTTTGCGAACGGGACAAGCATCCCCTTTGGGGTAGGGCAATCATCCTTTTTTGTGAACTTTGTCACAACGAAAACAAAACTCTATGCCATTAGAATATCGAGGCCACGCGGGTGGAGGACCTGCCGCGCATTCTCCGCCGCGCGGCCAAGGTGGCGACCGCTCCCCCGGCGGGTCCGGTGTTCATCAGCCTGCCCGGGGACATTCTTGACGGTGAGGCGGAGCTTGATTTCGGACGTTCAACGCGCGTCGAACCGACGGCGCGCCCTGCGGATGCCACAATCGAGCGCCTGGCGCGCCGGCTTCTGCAGGCGCAAAGGCCGGTCATCGTCGTGGGGAACGAGATTTCCCGATATGACGCCTGGGCGGAGTGCACCGCGCTTGGCGAGCTGCTCGGCGTGGCCGTATACCAGCAGACCGTGCCGGATGCCGCGCATTTTCCGTCCGAGCATCGTGCTTACATGGGCAGCTTGCCGAGAAACCAGTCCAAAGTGCACGACACGCTCTCTGCGCATGACCGGTTGATCAGCCTCGGTGGAGATTCGCTCCGCAGGTCGGTGTACAGCCCGAACGATGCGCTGCCCGACGGCCTGCCCGTCGTTCAGATTACCGAAGCGGATTGGGATATCGGAAAGAATTATCCCGCCGAGATCGCGCTGAGGGCCAATGTGCGAGAAACGCTGGCCGTGCTAGTTCCATGCCTCCGCAGGCTTGGAAGTGCAGACCGGGACGCGGTTGCGCGCGGCAGGCTCGACGAACTGGATAAAACCGGGGGCAGACCACGTTTTTGGATTTCGCTTGGGTCGGTCCCCAATTGTTCCTTCACGTCTACATAGGCTCCACCGCTGTTTTGGTGATTCTCACCGCCACGCCGACGTCGGTACCACGCGGCTCCGTGCGGACGACATCTCCTCGGCATGTCCACGCCATCCTGCCCCCGGTTGTTTTGAGTTCTATCGAAAAGCTGATTGACTCCCCGATTGCATGCGTGCCGCTTATCCAGAAGAACGCACCCGAGGCGCTCATGTCGCGCGTGATGCCCGTAGCGTTCTCAAGGGACACCGGCAGCGCGGCATGGACCCGATAGTCTCTTCCCTTTTCTGGTAGTTTTGCTGCCATTTCGGCCCTTCAAGCCGATGCATTGAGTTTACCCAAGCTCGCCGACGCACTTATCGAATTCCTTTGCAACGAAATCGTGTGTGCGTAGGGCGATCTTGATCGAGAAGATACGCCGCATACCCGGCCTGTTCCGTACGCCGTCGCACATAGCGCAATCTTTCTGCAGGGTCGGCAAGCAAAAACTCCGCCGCAGCGGGGTCCGTGTAAGTGCTCTAGCTGATTAGGTCGCTTCTATCCAGACCCCGAGTCGGTTCGACTGGCGGCTGCTTTTGGCCGGATGCCGACCTCCGCGAACGTCCGCGTCTTGAAAACGGCTGCACGCATGGGCAGAATGTCGCCATTGTCCTTTCGTCAGAATGGTCAACGATCCGCAGGCACCGGTGCTCGCATGAGCACCGCGAGCGAGCGTTAGCGATGAAGACTGCCCCATTGCCCGAAAACGAAACGGCGCGACTTCGAGTCCTGCGGGAATTTGCCGTTCTGGACACCCCGCCCGAACCCGCCTTCGATGACATCACGGCGCTCGCCGCCCACGTCTGCAAGCGTCCGATCGCGCTCGTGTCGCTGGTCGACGCCGATCGTCAATGGTTCAAGTCGAGGCGGGGTCTCGATGTGGCCGAGACACCACGCGAGGTCGCTTTCTGCGCCCATGCAATTCTGAATCCCGCAGAAGTCATGGTCGTCCCCGATGCGCAGCGGGACGAGCGCTTCGCCGACAACCCTCTGGTCACGAGTGCACCCCACTTGCGGTTCTACGCCGGTGCGCCGCTGGTGACTACCAGCGGCGAGGCGCTGGGCACGCTTTGCGTCCTTGATCGGGAGCCCGGTGAGTTGAGCGTGGCGGAGATCGACGCCTTGCGCACACTCGCGCGACACGCGATGGCCCAGTTGGAATCGCGCCGAGGCGAGATCACGTTACTCCGGTTGGAGCTCGAGAAGGCGCGGCACCAAATCAAGGCGCACGAGTCGACCCTGGTCCGTCAGGAGGGGATGCAGAAAGCGCTTCGTGGGGAGCACTCCTTTCGCGAGGCGGTGATCGAGCGCGCCGCTGAGGGCGTCTGCGTTTGTCACGTCATCCCGACGTATCCGTTCATGCAGTTCACGGTGTGGAACCAGCGGATGACCGAGATCACCGGTTATACGATGGACGAGATCAACCGCCTCGGCTGGTACCAGAGCCTCTACCCTGACCCGGACGTTCAGCAGAGGGCGGTCGAGCGCATGGAGCGCATGCGAAAGGGCGAGGATCTTCGCTACGAGCGCTGGGAGATCACGCACGCGGACGGGCGCAAGCGTGCGCTGGGCATATCGACATCCAGATTGACCTCTGCGGACGGCTTGGAGCATGTGCTTGCGTTGATGCATGACTTCACCGAGGAAGAGAATCTCCAGCGGGAAGCGATGCTCGGGCGAAAAGATGCGCTTACCGGCGTAAGGACTCGGCGCGCCTTCAGGGAGGAGGCCGCGATGCTCTTCAGCTTGGCCTCCCGCACGGGGGCGCCAAGCGCGCTGGGGTTTCTCGATCTGGACGATCTCAAGACGGTCAATGACAGTATGGGGCACGCCGAAGGGGACCGCGTCCTTGAATGCGTCGGCGCGACGCTGGCGGAATCCACCCGTTCCACGGACGTTGTCGGGCGCCTCGGGGGAGACGAGTTCGTGGTGCTCCTGCCCAACACGGGTCCCGCGGGCGTGAAGGTCTTCTTCGACCGATTTCACCAGCGGCTTCTAGACGTGATGCGGGATCACGGCTGGTCGGTCGGCCTGAGCGTGGGAGTCGCCGTCTTTCCCTCCGCTCCACCAAGCGAGGGCGATGCCCTCAGGTACGCTGACACGCTAATGTACAGGGCGAAAAAGAGCGGGAAGAATCGCGTGGTCTACGCGGAATTCCCCGGCGCCGAAGAGAGCATCGAACAACGCGCTGCCGCGGATCCGCGCGAGGCGCGTTCGTGAGGGGGCGATCTCGGGAGTAGCTGCGCGTCTAGCGTAGGATTCTCGCTGCGGGCAGAATATCTTCGCCCTTCAGACCACGCGGATAGCTACTGCTTTCCAGCTGCTCGTAGTGCTGCAGGGCGGTCTTCGCGACGCGCCACGGAAACTCCACATCCTTCAGCACCTCGAAGCCGGCCTGCGCACGTCCCTTGACCAGCAAGAACTCGATCCGAGTGAGCTTGCCGGACTTGGTGAGAATCTCCGTGGGGCTGGTGACCGGTCCCGCGGTGAACGTCGCACGGTGATCGGAGCGGACGACGGCTGCGACAGGTGCGAGCAGGAAGGCCTGTTTTCTACCCGGGTTCTATCCGCTATCTACCTGAGCAAAAGTTTCCTGACACCTTTTCCATCCCGCGCACCGGCCGCTTATCTGCTTCACCATCTACGGCAGGTTCTACTATCATATAGCCAGGCTCGAAACCGCGCGCCGCCACACCATCGTCAGCGTCGTCGTCATTGACAACGACGGCAGGCGCGATCAAGAGATCGAGTTGAATAACGCGGCGGTATTGGACGTTGTGACTTCTGCGCGATTGCCGACGCGCCGTGGACGCCCACCGGGCAGGAGTCTCACTTTTTTCAGAAGCCCCGTGGATTAATCGTTACCCTAGGAGGAAGGCAGGCATGACAGACGGCATCAAACCGATCCGGCGGGTGGTGACGGGAACCGATGCGCAGGGCCGCTCCTGCGTGCTCTACGACAGCGCGGCGCCGAACGTTAACGCCAATGCATTCAAGAAGGGCACGGGCATGACGGATCTGTGGGTGTATCACGCCTGCCCGGCGCCGATCTCCGGCGCACGTGACGACGGCAATTTGCCGTTTCACTTCGAGCCGCCCCGCGCGGGCGGGCATCTGCGGGTGGTCCAGTCCGATCCCAAGCCCAGGGACTACGACCCGGCGAAGGACACGTTCATCGTGCCCGAACATCCGCCCAAGAAAACCGAAGGCGGCACGTGGGAGCGCGGCGGCCAGAATCTTTACAACACACGCATACACAAATCCGAGACCCTGGACTACGGCATCCTGCTCGCGGGCGAACGGGTGCTGCTGCTCGACGACGGCGAGCGGGTGCTCAAGCCCGGCGATACCGTCGTGCAGATCGGCAGCTGGCACGCCTGGGGCAATCCGCGTGAAGGCAGCCAGATGGCGTTCATCATGATGGGCGCCAGCTTCGAAGACTGAGGAGAATGGATATGGCCGCAGAGATCAAGCCCGTTCGCCGCATCGTGGTCATCGACGAAAACGACAGGTCCAAAGCCATCGCCGATGGCCCGTCGCCGGACGCGCGTACCGACCCGGCCCGCCCGGGATTCTCCTCCACCCGCATCTGGGTGACCGACCGCACGCCATGCCGGCTGAAAGGCGTGCGCGAATCGCTCGATGCCCCACACAGATTGGAGCCGCCGCGCGGCGGATCGGTCTGTCGCGTCGTGACGTTTCCCCCGGACGACGCCTGGAAGGGGAAGGTGGGAGCAAAGGAGGTGCAGAGTTACTTCGCCGCCATGGGTTCGCCCGGTGCGTCGACGTATTCGCCAGGCGCGCCGCACCCCTATATGCAGAGGACCCGCACGCTGGACTTCTGCCTTGTGCTCGACGGCGAGATTACGCTGGTGCTGGATACCGCCGCAGTTCGGCTCGAGGCCGGCGATACTGTCGTGCAACGCGGCACGAACCACGCCTGGAGCAACCGCTCCGGAAAACCTTGTACGATCGCGTTCTCGTCACACGACGCGGTTGCCTGAGGACATGGACTTGATGAGGATTCGAACATGAATGTTGTGCGCCTCGCCGGTATTGCCTGGGAAGACCGGATCAACGTCGACAACTGGCCGAGTCGGGCCGGAATGTATTACGACAACCGCAAACTGGAGTTGTGTATACGGTTGATCGACTATCCGCTCGGATCCATCGAGCCGCGCCATGTACATGGCGGGACGCACGCCACTACGGTGCTCAAAGGGCGTGCCATCGTCGACGGGTTGACGCTCGGCCCGCTTGACGTCGTGCTCGGGCCCAGCAATGAGCCCCATGGCCCGCTCAACTACCCCGACGGATGCAAGCTCCTGTCCGCGTTCCAGGGCAGTTACTACCATAGCGAAGTCGAAACGCTCTCCGGCGAGAAACAGTATCGTCTGATCCAGGCGAAGGACATCCCATGGGTCCGGGATGCGGATGGCCTCGAGGCGAAGACACTCGTGGATCGTGGCGCCGGGCGGCTCCTCGTCGAGGCCATGCGCTTTTCCCCAGGCACGCAACATGAGCCTCAATTCCTGGCAGCGTTGGTGGTGGAAGGCAGCGCAGTCGTGGGCCGCGAGACCCTCGGCGAATGGGATTTTTTCTACGCCGACGAAGGGCAGGCGCGATCGACCCTGACGTTTCCGCGGGGAGCAACCTTGCTTGCCCTCACGATGCGCAACTAGCTCTGTTCCGTAGTGCGTGCAGCTTTTGCTATCCGAGTCTTTTCGTCTTGAATCTGCATGACCTGCGGGAGCTCGCGCGGCGCAACGGACGTTCCGCAAAACGGGTGATCTGCGTGCTGTCGCCGCGCAAGCGTCCGGGGACAGCGCAGTCCCCCCGGCCCACGCGAGATGCCACAGCGTGAAGCAACCCGCGGCTGACCGACCAACAACGGAGACCCTCGATGAGCCAGAGACTACATGGTCTGATGGACGACGAAGCGAGCGGCATGGCCGCCGAAGTGATCAATTCCTGCGACCGCCTGCTCGGCCGCGTGGCCAACCTGCAGCGCATCCTGATTACCGCCATGTTCAACATGATCGATTGCCTCAACGACTCTTTTCGCACCGACCTGGAACCCGATGAAGTGAACCGTCGCCAGAAGCGCGCCGTCGGTATCACCGTCGCCGACGTGGACGACTATGCGCGCCGGATCGGCAGCGCGGAAGTGCGCGCATCAGACCGTGGCGGTGGCGCTGGAGCGCCGGTTGCTCCGTTGGCTGACGATCCCGACGGCGATGCAGGCGAGCCCGACGACGTCGGTCAGCACCCCAGGAAAGATGAGCAGCAGGCCGCCGGCGATGAATAGCACGGTCTCGTAGGGTCGCATCGGCCCCGTGAACCAGCGCTCCAAACCG
>JAOTTL010000199.1:0-6249 GCA_029864385.1 Betaproteobacteria bacterium
ATCTGCGACGTTCCGATCGACCTTATTTCCACCGGCGCGGATCGTACCCAGACGATCGTGCTTCGCCACCCCTTCAAATGAGGTTCAACGTTCAAGGTTCAATGTTCAAAGTTCGATGCGCCAAGTCCGGCGCGGAACCGCCCGCCTTGAAAACCCTGAACCCTGAACCTGGAACTTGGAACGTTTATGGTGCCCAGGAAGGGACTCGAACCCCCACACCATTGCTGGCGCCAGGTCCTGAACCTGGTGCGTCTACCAATTCCGCCACCTGGGCTCAGCAGCCTGACGGAGTGGGCCCTCGCCAGGCTGCTTAAGGAGTTTGTCGGCTAACAATCCGACAAACTCCTAGGCGCGCGATTCTAGCTGAAGGCGCCCCATTTATCAAATGAATCAACGCAAAGAAAACAAAACTGCTCGCGCCCGAAAACGCATCGAGCGCACACCGCGTCATGCGTACGAGATGCCTAGCCGGGAGCTCATCCTCGAACGTCTGACCGAGCGCGGCGTGCCCGTCCCGGAGCGGGAGCTTGAACGTCTGCTGCGCATCGGCCCACACCAGCGCGAGGGGTTCGAGCGACGCGTCGCCGCGATGGAGCGAGACGGGGAGATCATGCGCAATCGCCGCGGCGCAATCTGTGTGGTGGCGAAGCTCGACCTCGTCCGTGGACGGGTACAGGGCCACCCGGACGGCTTCGGGTTTCTCCTGCGAGATGACCGCGGTCCCGATCTCTTCCTCGGCCCGAAGGAGATGCACCAGCTCCTCCACGGCGACCGCGCCGTGTGCCGTATTGCCGGGACGGACCGGCGGGGGCGCCCGGAAGGCAAGGTCGTCGAGGTGCTGGAGCGCGGCCAGCAGCGGGTAGTCGGGCGGCTGCACCGAGAGCACGGCATCCTGTTCGTGACGGCCGAGGACAAGCGCCTGAGCCATGAACTTCTCGTACCGCCACATGAGGTGCGCGGCGCCGAGCCGGGCCAGGTGGTCACGGCCGAAATTGTCGCGCAACCATCCAAGCACGCGCAGCCGGTGGCCAGAATCGTCGAAGTGCTCGGTAACTACGCCGATCCGGGCATGGAGATCGAAATCGCCTTGCGCAAGCACACACTGCCATACCTGTTCCCGCGCCAGGTCGAGCGCCTGTGCGCGAAACTTCCGGATACAGTCATGACCGAGGACCGGGCGGGACGCACGGACCTCACGCGGCTGCCGCTGGTTACCATCGACGGGGAAACCGCGAAGGATTTCGACGACGCAGTGTATTGTGAGCCCTTGGGGAAGGGCGCCGATGCCGGCTTCCGGCTGGTCGTCGCGATCGCGGACGTGAGCCACTACGTGAAGCACGGCGATGCCCTCGACCACGAGGCGAAGCTGCGGGGCAACTCCGTCTATTTTCCGCGGCGCGTGATCCCGATGTTGCCGGAGAAGCTCTCGAACGGCCTGTGCTCGCTCAATCCCAAAGTGCCGCGCCTGGCGATGGCGTGCGACATGCAGATCGATGGCGACGGGGAAGTCGCGTCCTACCGCTTCTTCCCGGCAGTGATCCGCTCGCACGCACGGCTGACGTACACGGAAGTCGCAGCCATGCTGGAAAGCGACCGCAGCGAGGCGGCGCGCCATCACCGCGAGCTGCGGCCCCACATCGGGGCGCTCTACCGGCTTTACCAGAAGCTTGCGCAGGCGCGCGCGCGACGCGGCGCGATCGATTTCGAGACCATCGAGACCGAGATGATGTTCGACGATCGCGGCAAGATCGAGCGCATCGTGCCAGTCGTGCGCAACGACGCGCACCGTCTGATCGAGGAGTGCATGCTGGCGGCAAATGTGTGCACATCCGAGTTCTTGCACAGCCACCGGCAGGCGATGCTCTACCGTATTCACGAGGGACCGACGCCGGAAAAGCTCGCCGCGCTGCGCGAGTTCCTCGGCAGCTTCGGTTTGCAGATTGGCGGCGGTGAGGATCCCCGCGCTCATGATTACGCCCGGCTACTCGAGCGCGTCAAGGATCGGCCGGACGCGCAGCTGCTGCAGACCGTGATGCTGCGATCGTTGCGGCAGGCAGTGTACAGTCCCGACAACGTGGGCCATTTCGGGCTCGCATACGAGTCGTATACTCATTTCACCTCGCCGATCCGGCGCTATCCCGATCTGCTGGTGCACCGGGCGATCAAGGCGGTATTGCACAAGCGGGGCTACGATCCCGGCAACTGGCACGATCTCGGAGCGCACTGCTCGATGACCGAGCGGCGGGCGGATGACGCGACACGGGACGTTGTGGCATGGCTCAAGTGCTATTCCATGAAGGACCGGATTGGCGAGACGCTCAGCGGCACCATCAGCGGCGTGACCGCCTTCGGCGCGTTCGTCGCGCTCGACGAGGTCTATGTCGAGGGGCTGGTGCACGTCTCCGAACTCGGCAACGATTATTTTCACTACGATGCAGCCAAGCACCAGCTCATGGGAGAGCGCACGCGCAAGCGTTTTCGGCTCGGCGACCGTGTCCAGGTAACATTGGTGCGGGTGGACTTGGACACCAGCAAGATCGATTTCACGCTTGCGTGAAATCGATGAACGAGAAGAACATGAGTTTCCTTGTTAAGCGCGCCTCTCCGGACGTGAGCAGGTACTCGGGCCTCATTCGAATCGGGGCGTCGGAGCTTCATGGCTGAGGCGCGCTTCATCTACGGTTTCCACGCCGTCACGAGCCGGCTGCGCCAGAACGCCGCCGGCGTAAAGGAAATCCTGCTCGACCAAAGGCGCGAGGATCGCCGCGCGCGCGAGCTCGAGCGGCTCGCGGGCGAACGTGGCGTGCGCATGATCCGGGTGGACAGCGCGCGGCTCGACGGCATGACGCAGCATGCCCGCCATCAGGGGGTGGCAGCGCGCGTCGAGATGGCGGGTCCCGCGCGGGATCTTGAGAGCGTGCTGGAGAATCTCCAGGAGCCGGCGCTGTTGCTGATCCTCGACGGTGTCACCGATCCGCACAATCTGGGCGCATGCCTGCGGGTGGCTGATGCCTTGGGCGTGCACGCGGTGATCACGCCGAAGGATCGGGCTGTCGGGATTAATGCGACGGTCGAGAAGGTTGCCAGTGGCGCGGCAGAAACCGTACCGTTTATTGTCGTAACCAACCTCGCGCGCACGATGCGTGACCTGAAGGAACGCGGGGTCTGGCTGATGGGTGCCGATCAGGACGGTGAGAACGAGCTTTATTCGGTCAAGCTTGAAGGGCCGCTGGCGTGGGTGCTCGGCGCGGAGGGCGAGGGCATGCGCCGGCTCACGCGCGAGAATTGCGACGAGCTCGTGCGCATTCCGATGATCGGCACGGTCGAGAGCTTGAACGTTTCGGTCTCGGCCGGCATCTGTCTCGCGGAAACGCGCCGTCAGCGCGCGCTGCCCGCTCGGTAATATATTTTGCGCGCCACGCGGGTTCGCAGAAAGAATTCCGGGGCGTCGCGAGCAATTCGCTCACAAGAATTTGCAGGTTTTGAGAGCTTAGCCAGCATAACTCGTCAATCAGCTCGAAACCAGGTCCGCGTTATCGTGCTATCTGCAGGCTTACTGATTCTCGCTCGCTGTTTCCGGCTCTCTGATGAGCTTTTGGCGAGGCTTTGACCTCGCCAAAAGCTCCTGTATAATCCGCGCCTTCTGTAGTTGGGGCCCTGTTCGGTCGGTGGCCTTGGCCCTTGCCTCACCGCGCACGCATCACGGGAGGCTTTACCCATAAGGAGATATCAGGATGCGTCACTACGAGATCGTTTTCATCGTCCATCCGGACCAGAGCGAGCAGGTCCCGGGCATGATCGACCGCTATCGCCAGATGGTGACCGGGCGGAACGGCAAGATCCACCGTCTGGAAGACTGGGGCCGCCGCCAGCTTGCGTTTCCGCTGGAGAAGGTGCACAAGGCTCACTACGTGCTCATGAACGTGGAATGCGACGGCGAGACGCTGAGCGAATTCCAGCACGCATTCAAGTTCAATGACGCCGTGCTGCGGCACCTTATCGTGAAAATGAATGAGGCCGTGACCGCGCCCTCGCCGATGATGAAGGAAGAGAAATCGCGGTCGCTAGGTGCGCCTGCTGCCGAAAGCGCCAGGCCCGCGCCAGCGCCGCCCGCTCTGGCTCCAGCGCCAGTTCTGGATCCAGCTCTGGCTCCAGCGCCAACAGAATTAGCCAGCTAGCGGATGTGAACGCGGTCGCGCTCCACGGTGAACTCACCGAGGTCGAGCCGCTCCGCCACACTCCGGCCGGGATTCCCCTCCTGCGCTTCAAGCTGCAACACCGCTCGCAACAGAACGAGGCCGGTTTCAAACGCCAGGTCGAGTGCGAGATGGGCGCCGTGGCGATGGGAGAGGTGGCGGTCAGGCTGGCCCGGCTCAAGGCGGGGCAGACGGTCACGGTGAGCGGGTTTCTCAACCGCAGGAACCGAATGAGTAGACAGGTCATTTTGCACGCAACCGAAGCAGAGACAACAAAGGACGACAGTCATGGCGATGGCGAGACGGGGCAAGTCCGGCGGTAGAGGCGGCCGCAAAGGCGGGAAATTCAGCAAGGGCAAGGGGCGCGACAGCCGCGGGCGCGGCCAGCTTTTCCGGCGCCGCAAGTTCTGCCGCTTCACCGCGGAGGGCATCAAGTGGGTTGATTACAAGGACGTAAATCTTCTGAAGGACTTCATCAACGAGAACGGCAAGATCATTCCGGCCCGCATCACCGGCACGAAGGCCCGGTACCAGCGACAGCTCTCGGTGGCAATCAACCGCGCGCGCTACCTCGCGCTGCTGCCTTACACCGATCTTCACTGAAATTTACCAACCCGTTCCGGTAACGAGTACAACCGTGAAAATAAGATGAAATGACAAGGTGACCGGGCGAGATCCTGATGGTGTGAAGTAATCACTCGATGACTCAGTCACTTAGTCGTTTCATTACGCGAGGAAGTGCAAGCATGCAAATCATACTGCTCGAAAAAATCGTAAACCTTGGTCAGCTCGGCGACGTCGTGAAGGTGAAAGACGGGTTCGCGCGCAACTACCTGATCCCGCACGGCAAAGCGAAGCGCGCGACGGCGAACAATCTCGCCGAGTTCGAAAAGCGCCGCGCCGAACTCGAAGGCGCGCAGGCCGAAGCCCTTGCGCAAGCTCAGGAAAAATCAGCGAAGCTCGACGGCATGATGGTTCAGATCACGCAAAAGGCCAGCGTGGACGGCAAACTGTTTGGCTCGGTGACGAACGTCGACATTTCCGATATGCTGAAGGTGCAAGGCGTTGAAGTTCCCCGTTCGATGATTCGCATGCCGCAGGGACCGCTCAAGACGGTCGGCGATCACTCGATCAAGGTTGCGCTGCATGCAGATGTCGTTGCTACTGTCACGGTCTCCGTGTTGGGCGAGCAATAAAACCAATCGAAACAACGCAAAAATATTTTTGAAAAAAAGGGCTGGCGACAGCCCTTTTTTTTCTGTAAATTCCCTGTTCGGTCGCGCACGACTCTGGCGCGCGGCGTTCCCCTTTAGAGCATACTGGATCGACAAGCGAGACAACGGCGGCACGCGTCATGGCACTAGTTACCTCGATCGTCAAAGACGCGCAGGTCGAAGCCACCCGAGTTCCGCCACAGTCGATCGAAGCCGAGCAATCGGTGCTTGGCGGGCTACTGCTCGATAACACGGCCTGGGACCGGATCGCGGACGTCATCACGGCAGCGGATTTTTACCGGGCAGACCATCGCCTCATTTTCGAGCATATCGGTCAGCTGATCGAGAACGCTCGGCCAGCCGACGCGCTGACGGTGGCCGAGAGCCTCGAGCGAAGCGGGCGGCTGGATGAGGTGGGCGGACACGCCTATCTGGGTGCGCTTGCGGCCAATACCCCCAGCGCGGCCAATATCCGGCGCTATGCGGAGATCGTTCGTGAGCGCTCGGTGATGCGCAGCCTCGCCGGAATCGGGACCGAGATTGCGGACGCCGCGTATAACCCCATGGGGCGCGACGCAAAGGCGCTCCTTGACGAGGCCGAGACCAAGATCTTCCGGATCGCGGAGGCTGGCTCGAAATCGCGGCAGGGCTTTGTCAAGATTGACCCGCTGCTGACCGAGACGGTCGAGCGGGTGGACGTCCTCTACAACCGTGAGAACAAGGACGACGTTATCGGGCTCGCGACCGGTTTCGTGGACCTTGACCGGATGACGTCGGGATTGCAGGAGGGTGAGCTTATCATCATCGCAGCCCGGCCTTCGATGGGCAAGACGGCGCTC
>JAOTTL010000038.1:0-24223 GCA_029864385.1 Betaproteobacteria bacterium
AGAAGTTTTGCCGCATAGAGACCACTCGAAGCCCGGTTGTAGACCACCGCCGACGCCCCCAGCATCACCTTCTTAAACGCGTCGGTGTTGGACAAGTCGGGTTTGGTCGCGCTTGTGTGCACCACGACTCCCATCCGGGAGCGCCCGACAAAGCCGCGGCTGTCCGGCGCGATCTTGCCGTGCGCGGCGAACTCGTCCATCGCCGCCGGCGTCGCGACCAGCACATCCGCGCTCTCGCCTGCCGCGACGCGTTTGCGGACCTCGGGCACCGGAGCGAACTCGACCGTGACGCGCGTTCCCGTCTCGCGCTCGAACTCCTGCGCGATCTTTGCCACGCCGCGCTTGACGGCACCGGCGCTCAGCACCTTCAACGTGCCATCAGAGGATTTGTCGTTTGAAGCCATCTCCGTTTTCAATATCCCTAAGATGTGAATGGTGAATCGATCATGGCGCTGTCGAAAGGTGGTTCAGGGCGAAGTGTCCACTCGCCAAAAGGAGAATAGAAAAACAACATTAGCCGCAGATGAACGCAGATAATAAAACTCAAGAAATCATCATCGTCCGGTTTCGTCGGCATCCATCGGCGGCCACAGTTTTGCTTTTGAGGCCGCCCCTACTTATCACTTACTATTCACCCTTCACGAGTTTTCGCAGTTGCTGGACGCAGAGTGCGCGCGACCGGCTGGTGGGAAATGGAGGGAGCGTCGCAAGGGTAGCAGACGCTCCCGGCCCGCACAATCGAGCGGCTTGGGCGAGACTGGTCGATATGCTATTCTGCACGCGCAAGCCATTGCCGCGCGAAGGGCTCCCGCCCCGCGCGCCATTCCAGGATTTCAAGGAGGAGTCACATGACCCAGGCGCAACGCATTCGCGGCGTGCTCGCTCCGGTCGTCACCCCGTTCAACAAGGACCTGAGCCCGGATCCCCAGCGCTTCATCGCGCAGTGCAAATGGATGCTTACGCAAAACTGTGGCCTCGCCGTCTTCGGCACCAACAGCGAGGCGAACTCGCTATCCGTTAACGAGCGCATCGCGCTGCTCGATGCCCTGCTTGCGGCCGATGTCGATCCCGCGCGCATGATGCCTGGAACCGGCTGTTGCGCACTCACGGACACCGTTCGGCTGACCGAGCATGCGGTAAAAGCGGGCTGCGCGGGCGTGCTGATGCTGCCGCCCTTTTACTACAAGGACGTTTCCGAGGATGGCCTCTACCGCAGTTTCTCGGAAGTGATCGAGCGGGTCGGAGATTCGCGCCTGAGGATCTATCTGTATCACATCCCCCCCGTCGCGGTCGTGGGCATCAAGCCGGGCCTGGTCGAGCGGCTCATGAAGCAGTATCCGACCGCAATCTCCGGCATGAAGGACAGCTCGGGCGACTGGAACAACACCAAGATGATGCTCGACGCCTTTGCCGAGTCCGGCTTCGACGTCTTCGCGGGCAGCGAGTCGTTTCTGCTCGCGAACATGAAGAACGGCGGCGCGGGCTGCATCTCGGCCACTGCCAACGTGAATCCTGCGGCAATCGACCAGCTCTACCGTGAGTGGCGCGGCGCGGATGCCGAAGCGCAGCAGCAGGCGCTCGACGTCGTGCGCAAGACCGTCGGGCAGTATGTGATGATCCCTTCACTCAAGGCGGTCGTCGCGCATTTCACCAATGATCCCGACTGGGCGAGCGTGCGCCCGCCGCTCACCGGACTCACCGCCGCGGAGGCGAAGAACGTGATCGACGGACTGAAGAAGCTCGATTTCGACATGCCAGGTATCGGCTCGCCATCCGCGCAAGCCGCTGCCTGACGCCCGGAGCGGAGGCGCAACTCGTGATTGGTGATCGATGGCCGGTAATTCAACAAGATTTGGGCTTTTAATGTTTTCGGGTCACAGGTCACGGCTCACGAATCACGGCCTCGCCGAAAGCGGAGACACGCGATGAGCAAACAACCGGCAAAAGCCACCGAGGCGCCGACATGCGCCCCGCCCGATTTCAACCCGCGCATGCCGCTGCTGCGGCTGCCGGTGCATGCGTGCGATACCCACGCGCACATCCTCGGGCCCAAGGACAAATACGGCTACGCGCCCGAGCGCGTCTACACGCCGCCCGACTGCCTGCTGCCGGACTACCTGCACATGCTCGACCGCCTCGGGGTCGAGCGCGCCGTGCTGGTTCAGCCCAGCGTCTACGGCACCGATAATACAGTCATGCTCGATGCGATGAGGACCGCAGGCAATCGTTTCCGCGGCGTCGCGGTGGTCGAGGAGGACATCCCGGACGACGAGCTAAAGAAGCTCGACGACGCCGGCGTGCGCGGCGTGCGCGTGAATATCGTCGACGTGAAAGACCGCAAGGCTGGCACGCTACCGATCGACGCGCTGCGCGAGCAGGCGCAACGCATAAAGCCGCTCGGCTGGCATATGGAGTTTCTGATGCACGTTGACGAGTTCCCGAACCTCGACGGCTCGTTCGCGGATTTTCCGGTCGACATCGTGCTCGGTCACCTGGGTTATATGAAGACCGAAAAGGGGCTCGAGGATCCCGGCTTCCAGGCGCTGCTCCGGCTCGCCAAATCGGGGCATTGCTGGGTGAAGCTGACCGGCCCGTACCGCATCTCGACCGAGCCGCTGCCGTATCCCGACGTGACGCCGTTTGCACATGCGCTACTTCAAGCCGCGCCGGACCAGATCCTGTGGGGCACCGACTGGCCGCACGTCATGTTGAAGGGCACGATGCCCAACGACGCTTCGCTCTGCGACCGGCTATCGGAGTGGATCCCGGACGCTAGCATGCGTTCGCGGGTGCTCGTGCGCAATCCGGCGCGGCTTTACCGGTTCTGAGAAAGCGAACCCCTAACCGCCGAGGATGCAGTGATAATGAATTGAACCGTGGAGATGGGGAGAGAGGCCAAGACAATATTGAACCGCCAAGGCGCCAAGAGAATCACGAGAGCACATTGACCGCCGATGAACGCGGATGACACCGGCAATGGGTAAGGAATGATTGGCGGAGCGCTGGGTTAGGTGAGCAACAGTCGCATCGTTTCCAACACGAAGCGCACCGCCCCGCTTACGGCGAGCGCGACACCCACGGACAGCGCGACGGAAAAGAACGCTTCCCGCCCGCCGATGGTCTTCAGCATCACAGCGAAGGTCGAGACGCACGGCACGTAAAAGGTGATGAACAGCAGGAACGTGAGGAGCTGGACCGGGTCGAGATAGCGATCGACGTCGAAGGTGCCGAGCGCCTGATAGACCATCAGGAGGGAGAGCTCCTTGCGCAAGACTCCGAACAGCACTGGCACCCCAAGCACCATCGGCAGCCCCAGCCACCAAGCGGTCACCGGCGTGAGCAGCGCGTTGATCGCGCGGTCCGCGCCGAAGTGATTGAGCAGCGCCAGCACGACGCTGCCTCCCACCAGGAGCGGCGTGACGATGGTGAGGATGTCCTGGGTGCGCAACCAGGTTTCTTTCAGCAGTGGGCGCCAGCGCGGGAACGCGTACGGCGGGATTTCCTGCACCTGCCCGGGCCCGCTTTCGGGATAGCGGCGCCGAAGGACCTGCCCCAAGATCGCGATCACGACCATCGCCAGCAGGAAAATTGCGAGCACGCCCGCAACACCGAGGTATTTCGCGCCCAGCGCGAGGATGATCGCAGAGCGTGCCGAACACGGCACGAATATCACGAGGAGCGATCCCAGCACGCGCTCGCGCCCGCGCGTGCTCGAGGCGATCGCCGACAGCGCCGGCACGTTGCACCCCAGCCCAAGCAGAAAAGGAAATGCGACGCCGCCGTGAAGGCCCAAGCGGTGGAAACCCCGGTCGACCGCGAAAGCGATGCGCGCCATGATGCCAACCTGCTCGAGCCCGATCAGCAGCAGCACGAGCGGAATCATGTACGGCACGACGATGCCCACCAGCCCTATCATGCCATCGGCAACCGCCCGCCCGATCACGCCCGCCATCGTTTGCGGCTGCCACGCGGAGATGAGTTCCACGAGCCGCGCCGAGGTCTGGGCATCGAGCCAAGCGCTCACGTCGAAAACGACGAACAGCACCGCGGCGAAAACGGCCACGCTCCCTGCAAGGCCCCACCGCGGGCTGAGGAAAAGCTCGTCGAGCCAGTAGCGCCAGTTGCGGCGCTCGCGCACTCCGCCCGGCCGCATGGCGGCCTCCGCGAGGATCGCCGCACGGTGGTGGCGGTCGGCGTGAAACTCCTCGCGCAGCGGGCGCCGCAGCGTGCGGTCCGCTGCGGCCCGCAAACGCAGGACCTCGGCGCACTGCTGCGGAAAATGCTGTCGCATTTCATCGAGGAAGTAGCGATCGCCCTCCGCGACCCGCGCGACCAGAAAGTGCATCGGCACACGGAAGGCGCCCCGGATCTCAGGGGCGCGCAACGCCACCGCGAACGGGCGCAGGCCCTCGCCGATGTGCGGACTTGGCGACGCGGGCAGTGGACACACCCCGCGCCGCACTGCCTCTACGGCCGCAGCAAACAGCTCCGCGATGCCATGCCCCATTACCGCGACCGTGGGCACGACCGGCACACCGAGGCGACGGCCAAGCACCTTGCTGCCGATATGCAGTCCTTTGTCACGCGCCTCGTCTATCTTGTTGAGCGCGACGACGAGGGGGCGACCGAGCTGCAGCAGCTCGAGGGTTAGTTCAAGGTGGCGCTCAAGCGCCGTGGCGTCAACCACCTGCACGATGACGTCCGGCGGCGGGAATGGGGCCGGTGGGCCCTGCGGTTCGTGCGCGGACACCGGAGGCTGTTCATCACCCCAGAGGAGGTACTTGAGCGCGGCCTGGTCCCCGGGTTCCGGATCGCGCAACGATCGCAGACTCGGCAGGTCGATCACCCGTGCCTCGTCGAGCCCGATCTCCACCGCACATTCGTCGTAGGCCTGCCGCGTGCCCGTCAACGCGCCGGTGCGTACCGAGGTGCTCGCCACCGCGCGGAAGAACGTGCTCTTGCCACAACCGGGCAGCCCCACGAGCGCAATCCGCAGCCGGCGCTCACCGCGAAAAAGCGGATGGCGCAGCGGGACCGCCGTGGTCGTAACAGGTCGCCTCATCGAATCGTGCGCCCGCTAGGACGGGCTAACGCCATCCTAGCGTCTAACCCCGCGTGTCCTGGTGATCCAGATCAACTTTCGGCGGCGCGCGATGCCCCGCGCTGCCGTGAATGCGCCGTTTCGCCCGACCGGGAAGCTAGCGCTCGCGCGTGTCAGTAGCGCAGCGGGGCAATCGGGGTCCGGGGTAATCGGGGTCGGAGTAACTTTTCTTAGGCCGGAAGGGAAAAGTTACACTGCTCACCCCATTTACCCTCGTATCAGGACTTCCTGCGGCGGGGAGTACCGGACACCGCTTCGCCCCAGCGGGCGAGGAACGTAGTGATGAACGCGTGCTCCCCCACCGGTTCGACAGCCAGTGGAGCCAGCGCGAGTGCGACGGACAGCGCGACATGGTAGCCCTCGGACCGCGACGCGGCGGCGCGCTGATACGCAGGATGCGCGCGATTGATGAAGACCGTGGATTCCACGAGACGGCCGGGCTCCGGATCGTCGGGCCGCTCCTCGAACTGGACTGCCAGCCCCAGCCTGATCGGCCTTCTCCGCCGCCGCGAATCCGGCAATGCCACGCCGCCGTCCGTAGAATCCTTGCCAGACGGCGGTGACGGAGACTCTTGTCCTTCCGGGACGTCGGATGACTCAGGCGCGGTGGTAGTTTCTCCCGTTTCCGCGCCCGCATGCGCCGCCCCGGGAAGCGGCATCGGGCTGAATCCAGGCTCGCCTCCGAGGCCCGCCGCCGGCGCCAAAGGCAGGCGCTTCTGCCCGCCCGGCCGGTGCTCCACCAGCGAGGCCAGCAGCGGGAAACCTTCGGTCAATTCAAGCAACACCCGCTCCAGATCGCGCTCCAGCGTGCGCATTGCGCGCGGCCGGGCCGTCTCGGATGGACCGGGAGCGTCTCCCCATTGAGCGAGCTGACGCACGACGACTTCCTGGATCGCCTTGCGTGCGGCGAGATAAATGGCGCCGCGCTGGCCGGTCCTGATGAAATCACCTTTATTGAGCGTGAGCGAAGTCGCCAGCACCGGGGCCTCGATCACGCCGCCGATCCGGTCCGGCATGCTCGGCGAAACGCCGAGCCAGTCCCAGCCGCGCTTGATGATTTTCCCGTAAGTGCTGACGGCGATGCCGCGCTGGTCTTCCGGCAGCGAAGCGGTTTCGCGGAACAGATAGCCGGCAACGGATGGCTTCCGTTTCCGGCCGGTATGAATGGCTAGCGGCGCCGTTTCCGGCGCGCGGCTGGATTGTTTTGCACGCGGTTCGCCATTGACTTCGAAGCTCGCGCCCCGAGGATAGAGAGGCGTGAGTATCGAATCACAGGCGGGATCGAGCAACGGCTGATAGTGTCGCCGGATCGCGGACTCGATGAAGCCGCCATCGGTAAGCGGTGAAAGCGGGTCCGCCAGATGAAGCCGGACCGCCGTTCCCTGCTGCGCAACCATCCCCGGCGGAGGCGTCCATTTCCATGGTGCCCGATGGCGCGAGGCGAGATGCCACTGCGTCGCCACATGACTCTTGCCGCGTCGCGATTCGGTGACCACATCCTTGCAGACGAGCAGCGCCAGCTTGATCTCCACGCCGGCAAAGCCGATGCCCTGCCCCCGGGTCTTGGTGCTCGCGGCCAGATCGTGATACCGGCGCAAATCCCGCCGCGGCATGCCCGAGCCGTTGTCCGAAATCGTCAGGCTGGCATCCGCGGAACTCGCGGTGATTCGAATCAGATCAGCGCCAGAGTCCAGCGAATTGGCAATGACTTCCGTAAGGATGGTCTCCTCCACCGCCCCCGGGTACGCATCCCGCAGGTCTTCGAGAAGATGCAGCAGGTCAACCCGGGTTTCAGCCACAGCGAACTTGCTCTAGTGGAAGGCGTGAATCGTGATTCGTGAGTGGTGAGTCGTGAGCCGATGTGTCTGGGGCTTGATCTCGTTAATCGGCCTGATCACTCGATCAGGCCGATTTGAGCAAGCCGATTTCTCGCATATACTTCAGCACCCCCGGATGGATCAGGTCGCGGCTTGGCGCGGCGGCCAGCGTGTTCTCGAGCGTGGATTCCTTCGCCTGGTCGAGCTTTTTGCTCAACGCAGCCTGTCCCTTGTGCAGCGCCTTCGCCAGGCGGTAGGCAACCTCGTCGGGCAGTGAAGCGCGGCACAGTACGAACGGCCACGAGCCGACCGAATTAACGGCGCCTTCCTGTCCCGGATAGCTGCCTGTGGGCATGGTGGTCTGCTTGAGAAACGAGTGCTTGGCCTGAATGCGCTTTATTTCGTCGGCGCTCGGAGCCACGAAGCGCCCGCCGGCCGGCCCTTTCGCGATCGCCATGAATGGCGGCCAGCCCACGCCACCGCCCCACATCGCCGCGGCGCGTCCGTCGAGCACCATCGGCGGGCCGTCTCCGGCCTTCTCGAGCAGGTGCGCTTCGAAGTCCTTCTTCATGTCGAGCCCCAGGCCGTCCATCACGTAGCGCGCCAGCACGATGAAGCCGGAGCTCGACGCGCCCCACGCGATCGATTTGCCTTTGAGATCCGAGATGCTGCGATCGGGACTGTCGGCGCGCACCATGAACATCCCGGCCTGCGAATAGGTGGCGTTGATGATGCGGATGTTCGAGGCCTTGGGCCGGCCCAGTCCGTTGATCGCCTCGTAGGTTACCTCGCCGGTGACGAGACCAAGATCGATCTTGTCCTGATCGAGAGACACCACGTTCTCGTTGCTGCCCTTGGTGTTGATCGGCTCGATGGCGAGCGTCGCGTCCGTCTCGTTCAAGACCTCCGCGTAGGGCCAGCCATAGGCGGGGAACCCGCCCCCAGGTGTCGCGGTTCCAAGTACGATTTTCGTTTTTTCCTGCTGAGCCATTAATCACCTCTCCTCGTGAATCGTAAATCGTGAAACGTGAATCGTAACACCCGTTTGAGATCCAAGAATTAGCCGCCGATAGACGCCGATGAACGCCGTTTTATTTATATAAGAACCGTTTCGCCTTCCGACTTCTGCCTTCTGACTTGGCGTAGTCCCCGTCACTCGTCAGTCGTCACTGCGTGGGGCCGCGAAGCTCCACGCCATTGGCGTCTTCCCAGTAGCGCGCGATCTCCGTCTGATCGAGGCTCGCGCCCAGCTTCTCCGCCGCCGCCGTCCACAGCTCCGACACGCGCTCGCCGAGCGGCGCAAAGGCGCCGATCGCGCGCGCCGTGTCGACCGCGATCTTCACGTCCTTGGCGATGAAGCCCATCGCCATCCCGGTGCCGAAGCGCCGCGTCAAGACGTGCGGCACCACTTTCTTCTCCAGCGGGTGGTTACGCCCGGCGCACATGGGTATCAGCGCGTCGGCCATGAGCTTCGCGTCGAGACCGAAGCGTTTGCCTACCGCCATGGCTTCAATGACGTTGATGAGCGCGCAGGCGTTGACGTAGTTGGCGAGCGCCTTCATGGCGTGCGCCGAACCTACCGCGCCGCAGTGGATGATGCTCCGCCCCATCGCCTTGAGCACAGGCTCAAGGCGTTTCACCAGCGCAGCCTCGCCGCCCACCATGATGTCGAGCGTGGCGTCCTTCGCGAACACGACGCCGCCCATCACCGGCGCGTCGACTACGCCAATTCTGCGCGGCTCGAGCGCTTCCGCGAGCGAGCGCGTACCCGTTGGGTTGCAGGTGCTCATGTCCAACACGACGGCCCCTTTGGCGAGACCCGCCGCGACGCAGTTCTCCGATCCCTCGCCGAGAATGACCTCGCGCACAACCTTGTCGTCGGGAAGCATCGTGATCACTGCGTCCGCCCCGTGCGCGACGTCCACCAGCGACGCGGCGCTGTTGCCGCCATGCTGCGCGACGAACGCCTGCATCGTCTCGGGACGGGCGTCGAACACCGTGACATCGAACCCCGCCTTCACCAGGTGCCCGGCCATGGGGTTGCCCATGTTCCCAACACCCACAAAACCGATCTTTCTGATTGCGCTCATTGGAAATGACCTCGGTCTCGAATTCCTCAAGACTAAATGGTGATGAAAGGTGGTGATGAATGATGGTGATGATTAGTGGTGATGAAAATCGCGACTAACACCTGCGTTAACCTACGCAACGCTATTTCATCACCATCTCTCGTCACCAGTTGTCATCACCAGTACTCATCACCAGTTGGCTGTCACCAGACGGCGCCACGGGCCGTAATCGGCCACAGCGCCTCCACACGGCCCTTGCGCACGCAGACGTACTGGTCGTAAAGGTTCACGGTGGGATCGCAGTGCCCGGGAATAAGCTTGAGCTTGTCGCCCACCGCGATCCGCACGCCCGGCTGCAGACCGAGCACGCCATGCTCGTCGGACATCTTCAGATACTCAGCGCCCTCGAGGTCTGCCACTCGCGGCATTCCGGAATCTACGCTGGAGGCTTTGAGCCCGGCGTCTACGACCGCACGATCCGGCATGGTGCGGCTCATGATGGTGGTCCAGACAAACAGGCTGTGCTCGAAGCGAGGGATGCCGCTCTCCGTCCAGTCGTTACGCCCATAGTCCACGTCCATGAAGATGTACGAGCCGGGCTGGATCTCGTCATAGACGCCACTCAATGTCTCGAACAGATACGTGCCAGTGCCGGCGCCCGTCACGCGCTCGCACTTGATGCCTGCCCGCTCGATGGCCGCGACCGACGCCTTGACGCGCGCCACCGCTTGCTCGATCGCCGCACGCCGCTCCTCCACCTTGCGCAGGTGCTGCGCCGCCCCCTGGTAGGCCTGGAGTCCCGCAAAGCGCAGGTTGCCGGAAGACGCGATGCGCTTGGCGAGGACAGCAGCCGGCTCGCCCGGCTCGACGCCACACCGGTTCGCCCCGACGTTGACCTCTACCAGCACGTCGAGACGGACACCCGCTTCGCGTGCTGCAGTGTCGAGCGCCGCGACATTCGATGCATCGTCCGCGCACGCGGCGACGTGCGCCCGCCCGGCGAGCGCAGCAAGGCGCTTGAGCTTCAGTGCGCCGACTACCTCGTTGGCCACGAGCACGTCGGGCACGCCGCCTTCGACCATTGCCTCGGCCTCGCTCACTTTCTGGCAGCACACGCCGACCGCGCCGCGGGCCAGCTGTGCAAGCGCGATTTCCGGGCACTTGTGGCTCTTGGCATGCGGCCGGACCCTGATCTTCTTGCCGGCCAGCGAACCATCGAGCAGGTCCAGATTACGCTCGAACGCGTCGAGATCCAGGATCAACGACGGGGTGTCCACTTCCTCGAGTGGCATCCCGACTTCAGCGGGACGATACGGGCTCATCTCACGACCTGATGGGAAATGGTGATGAGAATTCGTGATGAAAGATGGTGATGGGAAATGGTGATGAACAGCGCCGTAAAAACCGCTTTATGATCTAGCTTCACCCATCACCAGTAGTCATCACCAGTACGCATCACCAGCAACTCATCACTTTTTCCCAGGCCCGAAGCCTGGATCATAGTGGCCGCCCAGCGCTTTGCCGTCGGCGGGAATGCCGATGATGCCGTGCGAGAGATCTTTCACCGCGAAGAAGATGACGTCCTCCTCCGGCGTCGCGATCGTGTAATGCACGATGTTTGCCGGGAAGTAGAGCAGCGTTCCCGACCCGCACAGCTGCTCGGGCCCGTCGCCAACCTTGACCCGCAGCGTGCCCTTGACGATGTAGTTCCACTGCTCGTTGGGGTGATGGTGGGGCCGGGAGCCGGTACCGCGCTCTTTCGTCACCAGCGCGCACTGCATACGCTCGCCCTCGACGACCGGTCCATGCCCGGTCGAATAGCCGGTCCCAGCCTCGATGCCGGCCATCTGCATGAGGGGAAAGATGTACTGACCGTCGCCGCCTTTCGCCGCGCCTTCGGTCTTGGTCTGTTTTCGGGATGTTTCGGTCGTGCTCATGGAGTATCCTTGTGGTCGTGGTGTTCGCGAAGCATAGTGAGCGGCTCCCCACACGTCAAATTGAGGGCAGGAATATGACGGACTGGAAGAAGAAACTCGGGTTTATCGTTCCCTCCTGGAACACGGTGATGGAGTACGAGTGCCAGCGCCTGGCACCCGAGGGCGTCTCGGTCCACTTCACCCGGATCGCCCACACCAATGACGAGGAAGAGACCCTCCTTCACATGATTCACGAGGTTCCCGCGCTGGCCGGTCTTCTCGCACACGCCAGTCTTGATGCCATCTGCTTTGGCTGCACGGGTGGCAGCTTCGTTCGGCCCAACATGGATCGCGAAATCACGGACCTGATTCAAGAAAAGACCGGGATACCCGCCACCACAACTGCAACCGCCCTCGTCGAAGCCATGCGCGAAATGAATGTGTCGCGCGTTGCCATCGCTTCCCCCTACCCGCGATGGCTGAACGAGCGGCTGGTCTCTTTTCTAGCCACCAAGGGAATCGAGGTCGTCGGGGAAAAAGGGCTCGACACCGAGTGCCCGGCGTTTCTCCCGCCCGAACGGTCCAAAGCGCTCGCGCGCGAGGTGGACTGTCCGGACGCAGATGGCATCTTCATTAGTTGCACGAATTTCCGCGCTCTGGAAGGTGTCGAAGAACTCGAGGCGGAGCTTGGGAAACCCGTCCTGACCAGCAACACCACGACCATGTGGCATACGCTCCGCACGGCCGGATTCGATGGGCTGGCTGTCCATGGCGGAAGCCTGATGCGCGAGCACCTGGCGGTCTCCCGGGGTAAGCACGCTGAGCTGAGCCGGGCGCGCGTTCTTCAACAGAAAGCGGGTTAAGATTGCGCAACATAGCCAAAAACATTAGCCGCAGATAAACGCAGATAAACGCGGATGGAAATCGAGAAATGAGAGCGGCGTGGACGCTAAACAGAAAAGGGCGGCTAAGCCGCCCTTTTTCTTTACCGCGCCCGCCCCTAGTCAAAATCGCACGTCGTCAAAAGTTATCTGAAGAACGACACAGCCACGGAAGCACACGGAAATTGTTGTTCCGCTACAGCGCACTTTCCGGTTCAGCGCTTCGTCCGTGTAATTCCGTGTGATTCCGTGGTTAATAATCTTCCGGTCTTACGGGTTTCCTGCGAGCGGTTCTGGTCACCGGTCACGGTTCACAGGTCACGGCCTTTTATTCCGAGGCATCAGGGACCAACCCCGCCTGCTCGATGCCATAAGCGCAGCACGCCTCGTCCTCCTCGCCGGTGCCGCCGCTGCCGCCGGCGGCTCCGAGAATTTCGCCCTGAGCGTTCTTGATCAGCACAGCGCCGACCTGCGGCAGAAACTTGCCCCCTGCAGTCGCCGCCAACGTGACGAAGAAGTTGGGGTTGTTCTTCGCGCGCTTGGAGAGCGCTCGGCTCGAGGCCCCCATCGCCACCGACGCCCACGCCTTGCCGCGGGAGATGTCGAGGCGGAACATGCTGGCACCGTCCTGGCGCTGAGCGGAGACGATATTGCCGCTGTCGTCGAGCACGACGACACCGAGCGCGTTGTACTTCTTCTCCGCGGCTTTAGCGAAGGCCTTCTCGATAATGGTATTGGCTTGCTTGAGCGTAAGCTTGGGCATCAACTCCTCCTTTGGGTTCGTCTGGGGATAATCGGACGCCGCGCCTGGCGCTTAGCCACACAGCGGCGGCGCGGGAGTGTCGCGCACTATACAAAGCACGCTCGGGCGCTGTCAATGGAGCGCCCTCGCCGCCGCATAACTGGTGATGGGTACTGGTGATGGATATTGGTGATGATGAATGGTGATGGGTAAAACCGTAATGCAATCCGATTTTCAGACGCTCTTTATCACCATTGTTCATCACTATCCCTCATCACCATTTTTCATCACCAGTTGGCATCCGAGAGCGGCTAGAGTGGCGTCCTGACGACTTGTCCACTGGACTGAACGAACCAGCGCTCGCTCGTCAGAGACTTCCCGGCAAGCCGCGCGTTCATCCAGTCGGCGATCAGCACCGCGGGCGTCGGCCCGAGATTGGTTGAGGGCACGTTGCCGACGGAGTGGCGGCAGTCCTGGTAGACGACGAGCTGCTTCGGGCCTTCGAGCGATGCAATGAGTCGTTCCGTGTGCGCCATCGGCGCGAGCTCGTCCGCCTCGCCCGCGACGCACAGATACGGCGCGCGGATCTTCTGTGCATGCCCTTCCCAGGTCAGCGTCTTGCAGAACTCATCGAAAGTGTCCTCATCGGTGAAGCCCGACATGTACATAAAGCGCCGCTTGAACGTCGGGCAGGCCTCCTCGAAGATCGTGTGCATGCCGGGCTCAAGACAGGTGGCCATCACTGCGCATGCCTTGAAGCGCGGCTCGGTCGCCGCGACGATGGTGCCGAAGAACGAGCCCATGCTCTGGCCAACAACGCCGATGCGCTCCGGGTCGACTTCGGGCCGCGCACGCAGCCATTCCATAACGGCGTGGCCCGCCTCGATCCAGTTCGGCATGCTGACGTGGATCCCGTTCACCGCGCTCTCGTACTGGCCCGGTCCTTCGAGCGTCAGCACCGCGATGCCGCGCTGGAGCCAACGATCGCCGTACATCGCCACGCCGGTCTCCTTGAAGCCGTCCATCCCCGGGATCGCCCAGACCGCCGGCAGGCGTCCCCCGCTGTAGCCCGGCGGGAGGTGAAACCAGCCGGGCAGCGCTTTGCCCT
Organism: Betaproteobacteria bacterium; assembly: GCA_029864385.1. GTDB lineage: Bacteria > Pseudomonadota > Gammaproteobacteria > Burkholderiales > SG8-41 > SG8-41. The sequence continues at coordinate 13,635 of JAOTTL010000038.1, forward strand.
GGAATGGCACCCAGGCCGCCTCCACCTTATGGTCGGCCAACTCGCCGTAGCGCGTGTAACAGGCGCGCTTGCGCTCGTTCAGCATCAGATTCATCTCGTTGTTCTCGTCGTGCGGCCATTGCGATGCCGCGTAGTGAATCGCCGCCATGAAATAATTCTGGCGCGCAGTCACGAGATTTCCATCCCCTTCGGCAGCCTTCGCCTTCGCTTCACGCCGGCGCCCGGCCGATTCGAACGCCGAGCCAATGTCGGCGTACTTCTTTACTTTCTCGCGAATCGCAGCAAAATCGCCATTCGCCTCGGGCCCGCACGGCGCGTTGTAGCTGATCGAGCGCGGCTGGTCCCAGTCGACACCATTCGCCCGGATGACGTTGTCGATCAGCCAGCGCTGCTCCACCCAGCGGCGGGTCCTCACCGGGCCGTGAGCCTTTTTGGTCGCGTTCACGCTTTCACTCCTTCGTTGTGTGGGGGCCGGGATCAATATCTAGCAAATCGTAAATCGCGATTCGGGTCGCGTTTAGATCCCAAGGATTAGCCGAAGATAGATGCAAATAAACGCGGATAGAAACATTCAAGCGAAGCATGATTCCATGCATATCTCTGCGGATGCCGCCGAAAATCCGGTTGCGCTGCAAAGCCTCAATCCGTGTCTGCTGCATGATGACCTCCCGAATCTATCGTGACGCCAGTGCTACGCTCATCCTAACCGCAGTTTCAACTCACGCGTCTGCGTGCTCCTGCCGGATCGAACGGATTCGTTTTATCTCGAGATAGAGGGCACTCGCGATCGACAGCAGCGTGAGCGCGAACAGTACCATCGAGATGGGGCTGCCCAGGATGTAAACAAGGAGCGGCCCCTTGGCCAGGACCGCCGCTTGGCGGAAGCCGGTCTCGGCGATAGGGCCGAGGATCAGGCCCAGCACCATCGGCGCCGGTGCGAAACCCCCTTTGCGCATGAGGTAACCGATGCCGCCGAAGGCGAGCATGGTGTAAACATCGAACAAGTTATTGCCGAGGGAGTAGGAGCCGACGATCGACAGCATGACGACGCCCGGAATCAGGCTGCTGTTGGGCAAGCGCGTGACGTGATTCATATAGCGGCCCACCGTCATGCCAATGACGCCCATCAACAGATTTGCCAGCAGGAATCCCATGATCACCGTGTAGGTGACGTGCGCGTGCTCGGTGAAGAGCGTGCGGCCCGGGAGCAAGCCGTGAATGATGAGGGCGCCGAGAAGCACGGCTGCGGTCGCGCTGCCGGGAATGCCGAGCGTCAGCAGCGGTATGAGAGCGCTGCCGGTCGTGGCGTTGTTGGCGGTCTCGGAAGCGGCGATGCCCAAGATCGAGCCCTTGCCGAATTCGCTGTCCTTGCTCGCGAACCGCTTGGCCTCGTTATAGGCGACCCAGGAACCGATATCCCCGCCAGCGCCGGGCAGGATGCCGACGATGATGCCGATGATGGAGGATCGGCCGACCGTCATGCGGATGCGGCGAAACTCGTCCCACGTCGGCAGGTATCGCCAAGCGCCTTTGATGACATCGGTCAGCTGGATAGATCGGTGCGCCTCTTCGCACATGAGCAGCGCCTGCGAGAGGGAGAACAGTCCTATCACGGCCGGCACGAAGCCGATGCCGCCATGCACCTCGGTGGAGCCGAAGGCGTACCGCGGGATGCCTGAATCGAGATCCAGTCCCACCGTGCTCAGGAAAAGGCCCACCGCGCCGGCGATCAGCCCCTTGACCATGTTCCCGCTCGCCAGGGTTCCGATGACGGTGAGACCGAACACGGCCAGCATGAAATACTCAGCCGGGCCGAATTTAAGCGACAGATAAGACAGGGGTGGCGCGATCAGAAGCAGCGCCAGCGCGCTCGCGACGCCCCCCGTAACCGACGCGAAGGTCGAGATCCGTATCGCCTTGTTGAACTCGCCCTTGCGCGTAAGCGCAAAGCCGTCAATGGCGGTGGCCGCCGAGGCGGAAGTGCCCGGCGTGTGCAGCAGAATGGCAGAAAAGGAACCGCCATAGATGGCCGACGTGTACAGGCTCATCAGCATGAGCAGCGCCGGCGTTACGTCCATTTTGAACGTCACCGGCAGCAGCAGCGCCACGCCGAGATTTGCGGTCAACCCGGGCAGCGACCCGATGCACAATCCACCGACAACGCCGACCAGCATCGCCAACAGATTGCCCGGCGTCAGCACGTCAGCGATGATGGCGAGCGCTTCCATGATGGCTCAGAAGCTGAGAAGCTGGGAGGTGGTGAGCGGCACGTTGAGGAAGGCGACGAACAGTACGTAAATGAAGAGGAAAAGGCTCAGACAGGCGAGCCCGTAAGAAATTCGGTATTTGACTTGGAGCAGCGGCATGAGGCAAAGCGCCAGCGCCGCCATTGCCGGGAAGAAGCCGATAAAGTGCATTGCAATCACGGCCAGCACGACCAGAACGAAGACCGCAATCGGGCGGATGATCGCCGCGAGCGAGCGCGTTCCCTCGCCGTCGCCGATCGGCGCCACCGCTGAAATGAAACTGCGCGCGATCATGATGGCGGAGAGGAGAGCGATCGCGACCAGCGTAACGCGCGGGAACTGGCGCGCATCGGCCGGAAACTCCGCAGCCAGCTCCCACAGGAGAAAGGCCGCGACGATGATCGCGGCCCCAACTATACGATTGACCCAAAGCACGGGGAGGTCCGGATGATGCCGCTTTGCGCCAGCAGGTCGCGCGATGGGCGCGCGGGACCGGCTGGCGCACCGGCCGTTGCGCGCCGTACCGGCTACCAGCCCATCAGTTTCTTGATTTTCTGCTCGGTCTCTTTCAAGAACTTCCGATAGGCCTCGCCCTTGGTGATCTCAGGAGCCAGGCTCAGTTTTTCGGCCTTCGCCCGATGCTCTTTGGAGCTGATCGTCCGCTCCAGGGCGGTGAGCAGCTTGTTCTTAATATTCTCCGGCAGCCCGGCAGGGCCAGCGATGCCGCGCGACACCGACCACTCTTGGTTGTAGCCCTGCTCCTTGAAGGTTGGCACACCGGGCAGGAACTTGGACCTGTTTGGCGCCATTACGCCAAGCACGCGCAGATTGCCCTCTTTGAGTTCGTTCGCAACCTCGCTGACATTGCCACCCACTACATCGACATGGCCGCCGAGCACCTGCGCCTTGGATTTGGCCGTACTCTTGTTGTGCACCACCTTGAACTTGGTGCCGGTCGCGTCCTGCATGGCCAGGATTGCAAGGTGGTCGTCGTTGCCAAACCCATGGGCCGTTATGCTGATGGTTTCGGGGTTCTTCTTCGCGGCATTGATAAGGTCTTTTACGTTCTTGAAGGGACTGTCTGATTTCACCGCCCAGATACAATAGTCGGTGACGTGATTCATCAGCGTCGTGAAGCTCTCCAAGCTCTCCTTGCGGCCGATTTTGGGATTGAGGTAACCGGCATACATGTTCGGAATGTTGATATAGCCGATCGTGTAGCCGTCGGGCTTGGCGGCCGCGATGGAACCCCAGCCGTTCCAGCCGCCACCGCCGGTGATGTTCTGTACGGTCACCGATTGGCCGAGCGTCTTCTCCAGGTCCTTGGCCAGCAGGCGAGCGGTCACATCCGTGCCGCCGCCCGCGCCGTAGGCGACGATCAGCGTCAGCCCCTTTTCCGGAAATTCGGCGTTGGCCGCTGGCACCAGCAGCAGGGACACAGTAATCGCGGCTGCGCCGGCCAACGTTTTCAACAATCTAGGAAAAGCCATGTTTGCCTCCTTTTGCAATTGAGCACTTATTTTGAATGGAAGGGTAACAGGACGGGAAAGGACAGAAAATCCGATGCTGGACAAAGAACAGGAAAACGCAGCGCACAGGAGAGCTCCCCGAATCGCGAACCAATGCGTGCCTGTGGTACTACCACTCCCAGGCGATATGCCGATCGAATACCCGGGAATACCTGCAAGAATACCTGGGGTCAGACCCCCGGGGAGAGGCGGTAAGTTTAGCCGGTTGGCCTGAGCAGGTCGAGCATTTCAGCTGACGGCAAAGTTACTCTGCTGCTCCGGCGTCGCGCCACCGATCAACTGCTGCCCCGTGTTTATCAGCGTTTATCTGCGGTTAATGATGTCTTTTGTCAGCCGCGCCAGTTGTCCGCCGCGCCGTGCTTCCTGACCGCCGCTTCGAGCCGCTCGGTGGAGCGCACTGCCGCGTAACGAACGGGTCGGCCTTTCGTCACGGTGAACCGGTAATTCCTGCCACGGGGAACGTGGAGGACGTCGCCTGCACCCGCGCGTCGCTTCTCCCTGCCAATATGAGCCTGGAGCCCGCCACGAATCACATAAAGGAACATTTCGTGCGGGGCGCGCTTCGCCTCCTGCACGTGCAGCGGAGGGGACTCAACGAAACCGAACGCGATGTTGGTGCCCTCGACCCAGCGCTCGCAGTGCCCCGAGGCAGCCGGTGCCTCGAGCGACTCGATCATCGGGTAGTAGCAGTTGCCGAGGCCCTCGATAATCGCCCGGGACTTCTCCGGCTCTTTTTTCCTGCCGGGATATCGGCCTTCCGTCACCGCGCGCTGGACTTCGCGGGCCGAGAGCGCCTGGTCCGGCAGCGCTTCGTCAGCGGCCGCCCCGATCATCGTCCACGTGCGGTCCTTGATATAGAGATAGTGCAGATCGCCGTCCTCAGTCGCCTTGAAGCCGTGGCGGGCGTATGGCGGAAAATGCACGAACGTTCCGGGCTGAACAATCCGGCGATCCTTGCCGACGATACAGTCGACTTTGCCGCGCAGGGGGAACGCCATCAACTCGTTGGGGTGATAGTGGAGCTCCGCCCCGGTTCCGGCGCGCTTCTTGACCATCCGGAAATACATGAATTCGCCCTCGATCACCGGACCCACAGCGGTCGACAGGTGCGGATTGAAACGGTGGGTTTTCATCTTCTCGAAACGATAGAACGGCATGAGTTCTCCCTCCCGAACGCACGATCTGCCGGTGCGGACGATCGTCCACGGTCGCGCCCGTGTATTCGCACGCAGTGTTGGGGGCCCCAAGTTTATTGGATACACTTGCGATTGGGTAGCGCATCGCAGTCCAAATAGTGACGTCTCTTCCATGAGTGAACTCCACTTCCTTTCCATTGCCGAGGCCGCGCGCCTCATCAAATCGCGCAAGCTCTCACCGGTCGAACTTGCGCAGGCGCACTTCGATCGCATCGGCAAGCTGGACGGCCAACTGAGCGCGTTCATTACCCTGACCGCCGACCTCGCGCTGAAGCAGGCGCGGCAGTCGGAGCGCGAGATCATGAAACGCAAGTATCGAGGCCCGCTCCACGGCATTCCGATCGGACTGAAAGACATCTACAACACAAAAGGCATCCTGACCTCGGGGCATTCCCGGGTCTGCATCGACAATATTCCGGACCGCGATGCGGCGACCGTGACGAAGCTCTACGAAGCCGGCGCCGTGCTGCTCGGCAAGCTCGCGACGCACGAATTCGCGCACGGCGGGCCTTCGTTCGACCTGCCGTGGCCACCGGCGCGCAATCCCTGGAACCTCGAGCACTTTACGGGCGGTTCGTCGAGCGGTTCCGGCGCGGCGCTCGCAACCGGGCTCGTGATGGGCGCAATGGGTTCGGACACCGGCGGCTCGATCCGCGGTCCGGCTTCCCATTGCGGCATCGTGGGGCTCATGCCGACCTACGGACTCGTAAGCCGCGCGGGCGTCATTCCTAACTCGTACACCTTCGACCACTGCGGGCCCATGACGCGGACCGTAGAGGACTGCGGCCTCATGCTGCAGGCGCTCGTGGGCCACGACCCGGAAGACGCCGGCAGCGTCCCGGTCAAGGTTCCCAACTACAGCGCCGGGCTCAGGCGCGGAATCAAGGGACTCAAAGTCGGCGTCGTGCGCCACTACTGGGAAAAGGATCTTCCCGCGCACGAAGACGTATGTCACGCGATGGACGCAGCGATCGTCGTGCTGAGGAAGCTCGGCGCCAAGGTGGAGGACTGCCACACGCGCCCGATGCAGGACGCGCTCGACGTCAAGGTGATCATCGCCGAGACCGAGATCTTCTCCATCCACTACCAGGATCTCGTGAAGCGCGGGGGCGATTTTGGCCGGGATATCCTTGGGCGCATGCTGCCGGCTTGCCTGTTCCAGGCCGCGGACTACGTCGCCGCCTCACGCGAGCACCGGCGCATGATCCTCGAAGGCCGGCGTCTCTACGACCAGTACGATGTGCTCCTTACCGCCGGACTCGGTCCCGCGCCGCGGCTCGACGCTTACCGGACGCCCAATTTCTGGCAGCGTTCCAATATCTTCACGCCCTCTAATGTGACGGCAGGACCGGCGCTCGAGCTCTGCAACGGTTTCAGCAAAAACGGATTGCCGCTCGGCATGCAGGTGATCGGCCGCCCGTTCGATGAGGCAACCGTGTTGCGCGTGGGGCACGCCTACCAGCAAGCTACCGACTGGCACCTGCGGCGCCCGCAGCTCACGCCCGGCACGCCGCAACCGCCCGTTAACGCTGCCGCCAACGAGCCGAAACCCGCCGACATGGACTTGAAGGCCCGTGCGCTGATCCTCGATACGGCCACGCGGGCCGGGCTCAAGCTCAATGAGCGGCAGCAGGCGATCCTGCTGGAGACGGCGCCTTATGCGCTCGCGATGGCGGACCGGATCCGGAAGGATCGGGACCGGTTCGAGGAACCGGCGCTTGTCTTCCGATTCCCTAACTGGTGATGAATGAATACTGGTGATGAGTACTGGTGATAAGTGAGCCGATGAAGGCCGATGGTGTTCATCCCCATTTTTCATCACCATCATCTCATCACCATTATTCATCACTATCTGGCATTGCAAAAACCAAAGGCGAGTGCTTCAAGATGAGCGCAGATGAACCGTTGTGGGTCAAAGAGAAGGAGGGGCGGTCGTTCCGGCGCCTCGAAGTGACGACCATGCTGACCGGCGCGACGCTCGCGATCCCGCTGCATGTCCTGATGGGGCGGCAACCGGGACCGACGTTCGGGATCGTGACCAACACCCACGGCGATGAGTTCGCTGCGACGATCGCGATCCGGCAGTTCCTGGAGGGCCTCGACACCGCGAAGCTGAAGGGCCGCATCGTGGTTGTGTCGGTCGCAAACCCCATGGCGACCGCAGGCTTCGGGCGGCAAACGCCCGAGCAGCATGGCCGCACCGATCTCCACGAGGTGTATCCGGGCAACGCGCGCGGCAACGCGACGCAGATGATCGCCGCGACGATCACCGAGCATGTTCTGCATCATGTGGACGCGCTCATTGACTTCCACTCCGGTGGCAATGGCGGGCGGCTCCAGGCGCGGGTGGACTACAACACCAAGACACCCGACGATCTCAAGAAGAAGAATCTCGCGCTTGCCCGCGCATTCGGCGCGCCGTTCGTACACGAGAACGAGTTCGCCGGCGCCGCGGCACACTATCTGAATGGCCGCGGAATTCCCGCCGTCAATCCCGAAGTCGGCGGGGCCTATCTCGGCCCGCACAGCACGGACTACTACACGAAGATGATGGTCGAGGGCCTCGCCGGCATGACGCGCCACCTTGGCATGAGCGAAGGCGCCGCGACCCCCCCGAAGCAGCTTCATTTCGACCTCAAGGCGCGCCGCGAAATTCGGCCCAAGCAGAGCGGTTACCTCGTCTCCTGCTACGAGCGACCTGAAGACCTCTGCCAGCTCATCAAGGGCGGCACCAAGCTCGGCGAGGTCGTGGATCTCTACAGCTACAAGGTGCTGGAGGAGCTCATCGCGCCGTTCGACGGCTACCTCTTCTTCTCGCGCTACTCTGGCGTGGTGGGCGGCGGCACGCAGGCCTTCGCGCTTGCCGAGGCCGCGAAGTCGAGCTGGCTCGATTGAGCCGGGAACGGGCAACGGAAGATAGTGACGAAAAATGGTGATGGGAGATGGTGATGAACAGCATCGGCCATCGCTGGCTCACGCTTCGCGGGTAGTCATCACCAGTATTCATCACCATTATTCCATCACCAGTACTCATCACCATCTTCCAGCATGACGGACTTTCTGGGACTCGGAGCGATGGCAGTCCTCGCGTGTGCAATCGCGATGATCGCCGGCGGCACGGTAAAGGGCGTAGTGGGTATCGGTCTGCCGCTGGTGTCGCTGCCGGTAATGGCAACCTTCATCCCCATCCCCAAGGCGATCGCGCTGCTGCTGCTGCCTTCATTCGCGACCAGCGTGTGGCAAACCTTTCACGGCGGATTGTTCGTGCCTTCGGTCAAGCGTTTCTGGCCGCTCCTCCTGGGAATGGCGATCGGAACGCCGATCAGCGTCCGGATGCTCGCAACCTTCGACGTCAAGGTGCTGTACTTGATTCTAGGTACCGTCGTCGCGGTCTTTGCAGTATTGCTGCATCGGAGCCTGGTGTTGCCCGTCTCCCCGCGCGCCGAGCCCTGGGCGGCGCCAGCGGTTGGGGCCGCATCGGGACTCGTCGGTGGGCTGTCGATGCTGTTCGGCCCGGTCTATGCGATGTATCTCGCCGGGCTCGAGCTCGGCAAGGAACGCCTCGTCGCCGTGATCGCGCTCTGCAATGTCTGGGCCACCATCGTTCTCGCTGCGACGATGGCCCGGTTCGAACTTTTCGGCGGCACCGACTTCGTGGCCTCCCTACTCGCCCTCATTCCCTCGTTCACGGGGCTGGCGATCGGCCAATGGCTGCGCGGCTACATCAATGAGGATCTCTTCCGCAAGACGCTGGCGGCGGTGCTATTCTTGATCGGTCTCAATCTGATACGCAAGGCGCTGGGCTAGCGCCGCTGCCCGATAATGGTGATGATTACTGGTGACGAGTGATGGTGATGAGTGCTGGTGATGGGTAACGAAGCAACGAGCGACGGTTTTCATCACCATCTCTCATCACCATTGTCCATCACCAGTTTTCATCACTTCTCTTAAGAAAAGGAAGAGTAGCGCATGAGTTCACAACGCAAGGCAATGCACGCGGGCGAGGCGGTGGCCGAGGCCCTCCGGGAGGAAGGCGTTGCGACGGTATTCAGTGTTCCCGGCTCCCACATCCACCCGATCTACGACGGGTTGAGCCGGGTGAGGTCCATCCGTTTCGTCACGTGCAAGCAGGAACCGAACACGTCTCTCATGGCGGAGGCCTATGGCCGCCTCACGCGCAAGCCCGGCGTGTCCATCGTCACCGCCGGGCCGGGTTGCGTCAATTCCATGGCCGGGGTCGCTCAGGCCTACGGCGCGGCCTCCCCGATGGTTCACATCAGCGGGGCTGTGCCGCTGAAGGCCGACCTCGAGGCCTTTCACGGCGTCGACGACCCTGCCTTCGTCCACGAGATGTTCAAGAAGATCACCAAGTGGACGGCTCGCGTCGAGCGCATCGAGGATATTCCGGACGTGATGGCCAAAGCCTTTCACATCGCGCGCAGCGGCCGGCCCGGGCCGGTGCACGTCGAGTTGCCGCGGCTATCGGATTACAGCGAACACGTGCTCCAGAAGGACCCGGCGGTCCTCCCGGTGTACAAGCCCCTGCCCACGGTCGTCGTGAAGCCCGACAAGAAGGATGTGGACCGCTTCGCAAAGCGGCTCATGGATGCCCGCTCTCCCGTCATCGCGGCAGGCAAGGGCGTGATCCGGCGAGGCGCGATGCAGGAACTCGCCGAGCTCTCGCTAAAGCTGCAGGCGCCGGTCATCTTCGCGCAGGACGCGATCGGCGTCCTGCCCGAGGACCACCCGTTCTTCGCCGGCCACTTCTCCCCGCTCCGCAACCATCCGCTTTGCGTCGAGGCGCTGCAGCGGACCGACTTGATCCTGGGAGTCGGGCTGCGGGCAGGCGCCGCGGAACTCACCGATCTCAGGAACTGCGCGCCGGAAAAAAACATGATCCTGGTCGGCTTCGACGACGCCGCAAATGCGCGCTACGAAGGCGAGGACCAGCGTGTGGCCGATCCCGGGCTCTTCCTCGCGGCGCTGCTCGAACAGCTGGGAAACTATCAGCGCCCGCGCGATGAAGCGCGCATCACGCAGATGGCCGAGCGCAAGGCCGCGGCGCGGCGCGCCCTCGCCGCCCATAACGAGCCGCACGCGAACGACAAGCCGATCCACCCTGGCGTCCTGATGGACGCCATGAATACCGTGCTCGGCGATAACGCCGTGGTCGCAAGTGATGTCGGCAACTGCCAGATGTGGGCGCGCGCCTACCGCCGCATCGCCACGCCCGAGTCCTTCATGCAATCTGGCGTCTGGAATGCCATGAGTTACGGACTGCCGACGGCCATCGCGGCGAAAATGGTGTTTCCCGAGCGCGACGTCGTCGCCCTCGCTGGAGACGGCGCCTTCCTCATGACCATCGGCGATCTCCCCACGGCAGCGGAGTACGGGGCGAACATCCTCATGATCATCTTGAACGACGGCGCCTTCGGGCAGACCTTCATGCAGCAGGCCAACATTTACGGCCACACCTACGGCACCGCCTTCCGCAGCCCCAACTTCGCCGACATCGCCAGGGCCTGCGGCGCCGAAGGCATCCGCGTCACCGAGCCGGGCGACGTCGAAGGAGCGTTGCGGCAGGCCCTCGCCGCGACCAAGGAAAAGCCCGCGCTCGT
>JAOTTL010000229.1:0-5057 GCA_029864385.1 Betaproteobacteria bacterium
TGGTTCATGGCGGCTACGATGATGTTTTCGTCAGGGAAGATCCGAACCGCCTTCTCCCCGTGGATGTCATGAGGGATCTGGAAAGAGAAGGCGTCATCGGGAAATTCCATGACAAGTTCTACAGCACTTCTGGCCTGGCCAGCGTTGTGAAGAGCAGCGAGAAGATGGGAAAACGTATGGCGGAGCAGCTCAAGGCAGAGGGGGTGTCGGGGGCTATCCTGACTTCCACGTGAGGAACCAGCACGCGCTGCGGTGCAGCGTTAGTCAAGGAACTCGAACGTGCTGGAATACCGAGTGCCCACGTGTGTTCCATCACATCGGTGGCCCGGACCTTGGGTTCAAACCGGATCATCCCCGCTCCCAAAGTCGGCATTCCCATGGGAGACAGGGACCTGGATCCAGGAGCGGAAATGGCATTACGACGTGCCCTCGTTGAGCGGGCGCTCGCCTCCCTCCAAGCCGAGATCAGAGAGCAGAAGTTTTTCCCGCAAAACGCGTAAGACCAGTAAGCTGGCGCTTACGGCAGACAGCGAAAATCGGACTTTGCCGGGAGGCGCAGCTCCGTATTCCGGCACAATGGACTCGTTGGCCGAAGGGAGAACAAACAATGGCGCAACCGGTCCGGGTCGCGCACTACATTAACCAGTTCTTCGCGGGCATGGGCGGCGAGGAGGCGGCCGGCGCGGGCGTCTCCGCGAGCGACGGCGCGGCCGGTCCCGGTCGCGCGCTCCAGCAGGCGCTGGGGAGCGCCGCGACCGTCGTGAAGACGATCGTCTGCGGCGACAACTTCTTCAACGAGCCCACGGTAGAAGCGCTTGCCGAGATCGAGCGGCACCTGAAGGCGGCCGATGCCAAAGTACTCGTGGCCGGTCCTGCCTTCGGCTCCGGTCGCTACGGTCTTGCCTGTGCCCAGGTGTGCCGCAAAACGCGGGAGGTCGGGCTCAGTGCGCTCACGGCCATGCACGAGGAGAATCCCGGGGCGTTGAGCTATCGTGGCGAAGTGACGATCGTTCCCACCGACGAGACGGCAGCAGGCATGGCCCAGGCGCTCGCCCGGGTCGCGCCGCTCGCGCTGAAACTCGCCCGCGGCGAAAAACTGGGGCCGGCCTCCGTCGAAGGCTATCTTCCCCAGGGGCGGCGCGTGAGCTTCGACCGGCAGGTGCCGGGGTACCAGCGCGCCCTCGACATGCTGCTCAACAAGCTCCACGGACGGCCCTTCACGACCGAAGTGCCGATCCAGATGCCGGACCGCGTGGTTCCGGCAAAGGCCGTAGCGAACGTTGCCCGCGCCAGGCTCGGCCTGGTTACCACGGGCGGGCTCGTCCGCAAGGGCAACCCCGATCGGGCGGTCTCGCGCATGGCCACCCGGTTTCACCGCCACGCCGCGGCCGAGCTCGAAAGCTTGAGCGCCAGGGACTGGGAAGCCTTTCATAGCGGCTACTTCAATCACATCGTCAACACCAACCCCAACTACATCCTGCCGCTCTCCTTCCTGCGCGATCAGTTCCTGCCGACCGCCGGCGAACTCGACGCGCCGTTCAGGGTGGAGGACATGTGCGGTTTCAAAAGCATGAGCTGCATCGAGTGAGGGCTGCCCCGCGGCGATCCGTTCGGGAGACAGTGCGGACGCGATCATGACCACGCTCGAACAACCGGTCGTCCGTGGGGCGCGGTTCTTCCTCGCTCATACGCCGGGGCTCGTGCGCTACGGCTCCAGGCCCTCTCGTGATATCGCTCATGAACCCTCGCTCGAGGCGCAGATTGGCGCGCGTCTGCGGGTATTTGCGGAAGCAGCAGCCTATCCGCCGAACCAGACCATGCTCGGCCGCCTCTCGCCCGACGCGCTGGCGAAGCTACCCCGGCCGTGGTTCGAGCACCGCGCGGGTGTCGAGCGCTGGGGACCGCACGGCGAGATCATGCCCGAAGAGGAGTTCTTCGCCCTGCTCATGGTCTTCGACAGCGCGGGTCTGGTAAGCCTGAGCGAGGATTTCGCCGCGACGATTCGGCCCGCTTTGCAGGCGCATCCACTCCTGACCGAGGGGGATATCGCACGCTTGAAGGGCGTCGCCGAGGCGAGGATCGAGGAGACCCTGAGGGGCACCCTGCCGGCCCTGCCGTTGAGGGGACGCGAGGGTCGGCGCATCGGCTGCATCCGGGGCGATCACGCGGAGGACAACACGCTGTTTCCCGACGTGCTCCTCGAGAATCTGGCCTGCAAGGTCACGGCGATCATGGCCCTGCGCGCGCTGCTCGAGCAGGAGAAAGTGGATCTTCGCAAAGTGGGCTACGTGCTCAACAGCGGGGAGGAGGCCGTGGGTGACCGTTACCAGCGCGGCGGGGGCAATCTCGCCAAGGCCGTCGCGGAGATGAGCGGCTGCTCGTGCGCGACGGGAGTGGACATCAAGGGATTTTGCTGCGGGCCGGTGCACGCCCTTGCGCTGGCGTCAAGCCTCGTGGCCTCGCGCGTGTACGACCACGTGGCGGTGGTGGGCGGCTGCTCCCTTGCCAAGCTCGGCATGAAGTACCGGGGCCATCTTGACGCAGGCCAGCCCATACTCGAGGACACGCTCGTCGGGGCCGCGGTGCTCGTGAGCGCAGACGACGGCCGCTCTCCCGTCTTCCGGCTCGACTCGCTGGGCCGGCACACGGTCGAGGCGGGCTCTTCGCAAAGAGCGATTTTCGAGCACCTGGTCAGCCATCCGCTGCGGCGTCTGGGCCTCAAGTTCCTTGATATCGACCGCTTCGCCACCGAGCTGCACAACCCGGAGGTGACCGAGCCGGCCGGCAGCGGCAACGTGCCCCTGCTCAACTACCGCATGCTGGCCGGGCTCGCCGCGCTCGAAAAGGAGATCGATCCCGGGGACGTGGAGCGGTTCGTGGCCGAGCGCGGCGTGACCGGTTTCTCGCCCACGCAGGGCCACATAGCCTCTGCGCTCCCATTCATGGCCCACGCCGTAGATGGTCTCCGGGAGGGCACACTGCGTCGCACGCTGTTCCTGGCGAAGGGCAGCTTGTTTCTCGGGCGCATGACCCAGCAGGCCGATGGCCTTTCGTTTATTCTCGAGCGCAATGGGCGTTGAACCCGGGCTCGGCACTGAGACGCCTACCGTTTCCATTTCCAAGGAGCACTGAATATGGATCTCAAAGGCAGGAAAGTGATCGCTCTCGGCGAGCGTGATGGCGTCCAGGGCTCGGCCTTGGCCGAGTGCGCGGCCAGCGCCGGGGCCGAAGTGGTGCTGGAGATGACACACTGCTTCGTGTGAACTTCCGCTGGTGCACTTGACCTGGATGGTCAAGACGCAATCAAGCGCATCGCTGCGCAGCATCGTCCCCAGGAGCTGGTGGTGCTGCTGGGCACCCCCACGGCCGAGAGCAGCCGGCTCTACGCGCTCACCGTCACCGAGGGTGATCCGGCGTGGGCCGGCGCGCTGGCGGGCACCCGGTTGGGCCTGCCCGTGTTTCATGTGACCGAAGATGACGTCCGGGCGCAAGTCGCGCCGGACCTGTACGAGAAGCACGTGGGGCTGATGGAGTTCGCCCAGGAGCTCGACGAGATTCGCAGGACGGTGCGCGACGTGCGCGAAAAGTGCGCGGGCGCGAACGATCGGTGAGGGGCGCGCAGTGGCGTAACGGACGTCGCATGCCGCCTTCGATCAACAGGCGCGGAGTATTGGATGGAACGCGGTGCAAACGACTGGTGGCCGAAGTTCTCGAAGAACGAGTATCAGCGGCGATACGATGCCCTGCGCCAGGCGATCGCCGAGCGGGGCCTGGACTGCCTGGCCATTTACGGTGCGCCGCTCTTCTTCGGTACCGACCCCGGCGCACCGAACCTCGTCTATCTGTCCGCCTACGCGCCCGGCCTTCACGGCTACGTTATTTTCCCGCGGGAAGGCGATCCGACGCTGGCGATCTACGTCGCCGGGCACCTTGCCAACGCACGGGGATTGAGCGTGATCGCCGACGTTCGCGCCGGTACCGACCTGCCGGGGATCGTTCGCGAGCGCGTCCGGGAACTCGGTTGCGGCCGGGGCAAGATCGGCATCGTGGGAAATTTTGCGTGGTCCAATGCCTCGGTTCCGCTGGAGCATTTCCAGTCGCTGAAGGAGAATCTTCCCGATGCCCGTCTCGAGATCGTGACGGAGTGGTACGAGCAGCACCGGCTCGCGAAATCGCAGGAAGAGATCGAGTTCATTGCGGCCGGCGCCGCGATCTGCGACCGCGCCTTCGACGCGTTCCGCCAGATGGCGGCTCCCGGTGTGACGGACGTCGCCCTGCATAACGAAGCCTTGCGGGTCGTGCACGCACTGGGCGGCCGCATCGCTTTCGGCCACGTTGGCTCGACGCCCATGCGGGATCCGGACATGACCTATCCGGGCTTCTATCCGACCAATCGCGTGCTGCAGCGCGGGGATGCCGTCATGACCGAGCTGACCGGCGGCTTTGGCGGATATTTCGGGAAGCTCTACACCACTTCCTTCATCGGGCCACCGGTGCCCGCGTACCGGGTCATGTTCGAACTCGCCGCAGAGAGCTACCGCCAGCTCATTGCGGCGATCAAACCTGGAGTACGGGGCAGGGACCTTGCGCCGGCACTGGCCGGCACGGCGGCGGCAGCGGGCTACAAGTCGCTTTCGTTCATCACCGGCTGGAGCACCTACAACAGTCGCCCAGTCCTGTTTTCGCGGCGAGCAGAGGCGGCGGACTGGGAGTTCGAGCTGAAAGCGGGTTACTGTCTCAACGTGGCCGGATGGGTCGTGGACAGGGACGAGCGCATGGGGGTATGGGTAGGCGACACTGTGGTCTTGACGGAAAGCGGATTGTGCCGGCTCCATCGCAGCCCCGTCGCTGATCTGGAAGCGAACGTGCTCGGCGGGTGACCCGGCGGGCGCTACTGCCTGCCGGCGAGGCCGACCTGCTGAACGAGCTTGGCCCAGAACGCGACCTGCTGCCGGGTGAATCCGGCTGTACTCCGCATATATTTGATCCGAGTGCGGTAATCGGCAGATCGCGGTTCATGGCATGATATACGCATGGTCGCGCTCATCAAGATCGCT
>JAOTTL010000200.1:0-6158 GCA_029864385.1 Betaproteobacteria bacterium
CCACGGTTGCCGCGCTACACAGCGCGGGGACCAGCGCTGCCTATGTCGCGTGCGGACCGACGACGGGATTGCGGGACGGACTGGACTGCATGGATTGCGTGGCATTGGACGATTTGGACCAGCTTGGCGCGGAAGGGCAGGAGACCGCGTTTCATCTCTACAATGCTCTGCGCGAGCGCGGTGGGGCGCTTGTTGCCAGCGGTGCCGCGCCGCCGGTCCAGCTGACCCTGCGCGGCGACCTGGTGACGCGACTTGGCTGGGGGCTGGTCTACCGGGTGCACGGCCTGAGCGATGCGGAGAAGGTGAGGGCGCTCACCGACCACGCCGCGGCCCGCGGCTTCCCGCTATTGCCCGAGGTCGGCGAATATCTGCTCGCGCACGTGCGTCGCGATCTGCCATCATTGCTTGCGGTGCTCGACGCGCTGGACCGGTACTCGAGGGAGACGAAGCGGCCGGTCACGGTGACGTTGGTGCGCGAACTGGTCCACGCGGCGGGCGCGCAGGCAGCGGGATCCAGGATTCAGGGAACTTAGATTGAATAACCGATTGGCCTTGTTCGATCTGGACAATACGCTGCTCGCTGGCGACAGCGATTTCGAGTGGGCGCAGTTCCTGATCGAGCAGGGCGTGCTGGACCGTGAGGTGTACGAAGCACGCAACCAGGCGTTCTACGAACAGTACAAGGCGGGCACGCTCGACATCCACGCCTTTCTGGACTTTCAGTTGAAGCCACTCTCGCGGCACTCGCGCGCCCAGCTCGACGCCTGGCACCGCGAGTTCATGGAACGCAAGATCCGTCCGATCATGCGACAGAAGGCGCACGCGCTTCTCGAGGGACACAGCGGCGACCTGCGCGCTGTGATCACGGCGACCAACAGTTTCGTGACGGCACCCATCGCACACGAGCTCGGAATCGGGAACCTGATTGCCACCGACCCCGAGCAGGTGAACGGCGAGTTCACCGGCGCCGTGCGCGGTACCCCGTGCTTTCGCGACGGCAAGGTCGCGCGGCTCGAAGAATGGCTGGCGTCCCGAGACGCGTCACTGGGGACGTTCGAGGAGTCGTGGTTCTACAGCGACTCGTTGAACGACCTGCCGCTGCTCGAGCGCGTGACGCACCCCGTCGCCGTCGATCCGGACGATACGCTGCGCGCGCACGCGGCGAGCCGCGGCTGGCCCGTCATCAGTCTTGACTGAAAGCGGTGACCAGTGAGGCGTGGCGACTGACGGAAGTCTTCCGTCGATGTTCCGAGTCCAAAGTTCAATGTTCCGGGTTCAACGGTCAAAGTTTTAAGTTTCAAGTTAAAAGCGGGGAACTTCGTATTCGTGATTCGTCCGGTTTTGCTTGAACCTTGAACCTTGAACCTTGAACCTTGAACAGCTATTCATGCCTCCGCCTCATCCCTCATCCTTCATCCTTTGGTTATGTCCCGCCCGCTAGCGCTCGGCACAGCGTTGGTCGTTGCTGCCGTGGCGAGCGTTTTCCTTGCGCTGGTTGCCGGACCGTTCCCGATCTCGGCGCGCCAGGTGCTCGACAGCGTTCTGTTTCCCATACCGGGGCTGGTGCACGACATCATCTGGCAGTTGCGCGCGCCGCGCGCCCTGGCCGCATTCGCTTGCGGCGGCCTGCTCGCGCTCGCCGGTGCCTTGCTGCAGGCATTGCTGAGGAACGCGCTGGCAGACCCATACGTGCTGGGAGTTTCGAGCGGCGCTGCGCTGGGTGCGCTGCTTGCGCTGGTCGCAGGGGCGGGAGTCGCACTCATGAGCATGGCGGCTCTGGCCGGCGCCGCATGCGCGATCGCGATCGTGTTTGGGCTGAGTTTCCGCAGCGGCGAGTGGGACATATATCGCCTGCTGCTCACCGGTGTCGTGCTTGCTGCAGGATTTTCGGCTCTCGTGAGCCTGACGTTGGTGACGGCCTCACACATGCAGGTGAAGGGAATGCTGTTCTGGCTCATGGGGGACCTGTCCTATGCGGACAGTCCGCTGGCGGCGTGGATCGTACTCTTGTTCGGCACGGCCCTCGCTACCAGCGGCGCACGCGGGCTCGACCTGCTTGCGCTCGGGGAGACCAAGGCTCGCTCGCTCGGACTGCCGGTGAAGGCATTGCAGGTCGGGATTTTCGCCGTGGCTGCCGCCGCGACAGTCGCAGCGGTCATGCTGGCCGGCAGCGTGGGTTTCGTCGGTCTGATGGTGCCGCATGCGGTGAGATTGATGGGAGTGGCCGCCTATCGTTGGCTACTTCCGCTCTCCGTCCTGCTCGGCGGTGTCTTTCTCACGGTGGCCGATACCGTGGCGCGAACGCTCGTCGCGCCGCAACAGCTGCCCGTCGGCGTGTTAACGGCGATCATCGGGGTACCGCTGATGTTATGGCTGCTCGGCAGAAGGCGTTTGACGACATGATCGGCGCACGTACGACGGCCCTGGAGATGGGCTCCTGTGCTCAAGTGTGAAGGGCTGACGCTCGCAGTACCCGGTCGCGTGCTCGCGCATGATGTCGACTTCGAGGTAAAGCGCGGCGACACCTGGGCCGTGCTGGGCGCAAACGGCAGCGGCAAGACGACGCTGGTGCACGCGCTCGCGGGGCTGACGCCGCCGATGCGCGCTGAGATATCCGTGGACGGGGCGCCGCTCGATGCGCGCCGGGTGAGCGCGCGCGCAGCGCTGGTCGGGATCCTGCTGCAGCAGGAGGACACGGCGTTCTGGGGCGACGTGCTCGATTACGTATTGCTCGGCCGCTTCCCGCGCGCGCGCGCGGTGTTCGGCTGGAGCCGTGAGGACGAGGACGCGGCGCGCGCGGCGCTCGTTGCCGTCGGGCTGGCCGGCTTAGAGCGACGTAGCTACCGGACGCTCTCCGGCGGAGAGCGTCAACGCGCGCGGATCGCCCAGCTGCTCGCGCAGGACCCTCAGTTATTCCTGCTCGACGAGCCGCTCCAGCACCTCGACTTGCGTCACCAAGTGGCTGTGCTGCGGTTGTTCGGGTCGCTCGCGCGCGAGCGCGGCAAAGCTGTGATCATGGTGCTCCACGATACGCTCTGGCTGGCGCAAGCATGCAGCCACGCCTTGCTGCTGCACGAGAACGGCGTGGTCGAGGCCGGCACGGCAACGGCCATGCTTACACGGGACCGGCTCGAGCGCCTTTACGGGTGCCAGCTGCGCGAAATTGCGGTGGACGGCATCTCGTTCTTCGCTCCCGTATAATTACCCCCGCCGCAAATTCGAGCGGACCCGCCGTTGCCGCGCGCCGCTCAATTTGTTATCAGGAACAAATGATTAAGAGATTCCTCGGGCGCGTCTTTTCGGGGCAGCTGTTCAAGCCGCGGCAGCCAAAGATCATCCGGCTCAGCGCCCACGGCATCGCTCGTGATTCCATCAGCGCGTGCGCGCTGCGCGTGACGCAAACGCTGCAGCGTCACGAATTTTCCGCGTTTGTCGTGGGCGGTGCCGTGCGCGATCTGCTGCTCGGCGGACGACCCAAGGACTACGACGTGGCGACCGATGCCACGCCGGAAGAGGTGCGTGCGCTCTTTCGCCGCTCGCGCATAATCGGGCGCCGCTTCCGTATCGTGCATGTCATGTGCGGTTCCGAGACCGTGGAAGTATCGACTTTCCGTGGCGCCAGCTCGACGGAGGAAAACGACGGAAGAGTGGCGGACGAGCACGGTCGCATTCTGCGCGATAACGTGTTCGGCTCGCAGGAGCAGGACGCCACCCGCCGCGATTTCAGCATCAACGCTCTCTTCTACGACCCGGCCACGCAGGAGATCTGGGATTACCACGATGGCGTTGCCGACTTGCGACGGCGGCGCCTGCGTATGATCGGTGCGCCCGAGGCGCGCTATCGCGAGGATCCGGTGCGGATGCTGCGCGCGGTGCGACTGGCGGCAAGCACCGGTCTCGAAATCGACCCGCGCGCGCGCAAACCGATACGCCGGCTTGCGCCGCTGCTCGCCAACGTTCCGGCCGCGCGCCTGATGGACGAGCTGTTGAAGCTCCTGCTGTCGGGCCATACGGCGGAGGGCATCGCGCAATTGCGCCGGGAAGGTTTGCAGCATGGCGTGTTGCCGCTGCTCGATCACGTAATGGCACAGCGCTCCGGTGAGCGCCTGGTGGCGGCCGCGCTCAAGGCGACCGACGAGCGCGTGCTGGCGGGCAAATCGGTGTCGCCCGGATTCCTGTTCGCGTCGCTGCTGTGGCAAGAAGCGCTCGCGGCCTGGAAGCGCTTCGAGGAAAAAGGCGAACCCACCGTGCCGGCTTTATATCGTGCAATGGATTACGTCCTCAAGCGGCAGGCGGAGAAGCTCCCAATCCATAACCGCTTCAGCGCGGACATGAAGGACATCTGGGCACTGCAGCCACGCTTCTTGCAGCGCTCTGGGAAACGGCCATATCGGCTCCTTGAGCATCCGCGCTTCAGGGCTGGCTACGATTTCCTGCGGTTGCGCTGCGAGAGCGGTGAAGTGGATTCCGCGATTGGCGAGTGGTGGGAACGCTTCCAGCATGCCGGGGAGGCGGCGCGGGCCGAGATGCTGGTGCGCGGCGAGGAGCCGGGGCGCCGGCGCCGCCGTCGCAGAAGGCGCGGGCCGGAGAATGAGGGCGGAAGGATGAACCGGCAGCGTGGAACGATGAGCGATGAACGATGAACGAGTAGCGAGCTTTGACACTCATCACCCATCACTCATCACTCATCACCGCGTTTGTTGCGTTGGGCAGCAATCTGGGGGATCCGGTCGCGCAGGTGCGCGCAGGCCTGCGCGCGCTGACCGGATTGCCGCGGACACGGCTGATCGGCGCATCATCGTTCTATAGAAATCCGCCCGCAGGCTACCGCGATCAGCCCGATTTCGTGAATGCGGTGGCGCAGATCGAAACGCGTCTTGCGCCACGCGCGCTGCTGGACGCGTTGCTCACGATAGAGCGCTCGCACGGCCGGGTGCGGGATTTCCCCAACGCGCCGCGCACGCTCGACCTGGACGTCCTGCTCTACGGCGAACAGGTGGTCTTTGAGGCCGGTCTGACGATTCCGCACCCGCGGATGCTCGAGCGCGCGTTCGTGCTCGTGCCACTCGCCGAGATCGCGCCGACGGCGGTGATCCCGGGTGCGGGGCCAGTGGCCCGCCTTGCCGCCCGGCTGGATGCCGCCGGCATGGTGAAGCTTTCCGACGAGCGTGTCACAT
Organism: Betaproteobacteria bacterium; assembly: GCA_029864385.1. Taxonomy (GTDB): domain Bacteria; phylum Pseudomonadota; class Gammaproteobacteria; order Burkholderiales; family SG8-41; genus SG8-41. Next base: position 5,178 of record JAOTTL010000200.1, read on the forward strand.
GAAGCGCCTGCCGGAAAAGTATCGTTACATCGTTGTCGAGGGGCCGATCGGCGTAGGCAAGACCAGCCTGGCGCGGGTGATGGGCGAGCGCAGCGGGAGCTCGGTGTTGCTCGAGGAGCCGGACGCCAATCCGTTTCTTCCCGGTTTCTACCAGGATCGCGCCCGCTATGCGCTGCCCGCTCAGCTTTACTTTTTGTTCCACCGCGCCAAACAGGTGCGCGCGCTTAACCAGAGCGACTTGTTCACAAGCGTCACGATCGCCGACTTCATGCTGGAAAAGGATCCGCTGTTCGCGCGTCTGACGCTGAGCGATGATGAGCTCACGCTCTATGACCAGGTCTATGCCAGCCTGAAGCCCCGGGCCCCCACGCCGGATCTCGTGATTTATCTGCAGGCGTCGCCCGAGACGCTGGTCGAGCGCGTGCGACAGCGCGGCGTTGCCTACGAGCGCGGCATTCCCGACGAGTATCTGGTGCGGCTCGCCGAGACCTATGCGCGGTTCTTCTATCAATACGAGGCGGCGCCGGTACTCATCGTCAACTCGGAGAATCTCAATTTTGTTGATCAGCCCGGCGATTTTGATTTATTGTTGGAGCGCGTCAACGCCATGCGCGGTCCGCGCGAATTCTTCAACCTCGGAAACTAGCCTCAACCACAGAGACACAGAGCCACGGAGGAGTCGAAGGTCATCAGAACGAGAAGAACGCTGAATATCAAAGTAGTCGTTTATACTTTTGCTCGCTTGTGTTCTTCGGTTTAATGATTCATCCTCGTTCTCGGCGCCTCTGTGTCTCTGCGGTAGAAAGGGGTCATCATGCGAATCACGCTCAGCACGTTGCACAGGATGGCGCACGAGGGCAATCGGATCGCGATGCTGACCTGCTACGACGCCAGCTTTGCCGTGCTGCTCGAATCGGCCGGGGTCGAGTGCGTGCTGGTCGGCGATTCGCTGGGCAACGTGTTGCAGGGCCACGAGACGAC
>JAOTTL010000201.1:0-6141 GCA_029864385.1 Betaproteobacteria bacterium
TGACACGGTTAGGGCCAAGAAGTTCTTCTTGGCGCCTGATTTTTTGGAGAAAATTTTGATGGCACTGCCCCTTGAAGACGTCCGGGTGCTCGATCTCACGAGCGTCATGGCCGGACCCTACTGCACCATGGTCCTCGGCGACATGGGCGCCGACGTGGTCAAGGTCGAGAACGTCCCGGAAGGCGACACCACGCGGCACTTTGACCCCCAGGTCAACGGCGAGAGCTACTGCTTCGCGGTGCTCAACCGCAATAAGAAGAGCCTCGGGCTCAACATCAAGGACCCGCGCGGCAAGGACATTTTCATGAAGCTCGCCGCCAAGGCCAACGTCATCACGGAAAATTTCCGTCCCGGAGTGACCCGCAAGCTTGGCGTTGACTACGACACGATCCGCAAGATCAATCCCGGCATCATCTATGCTTCCATGTCCGGCTTTGGCCAGACCGGACCGTACGGAAAGAAGGGCGGCTTCGATATCGTCGCGCAGGGCATGTCCGGCATCATGATGATGACCGGCTACCCCGGCGGGCGGCCGGCGAAAGTCGGGATTGCCATGAACGACATCGCGAGCGGCGTCACGGCACTCTACAGCATCCTCGGCGCCTACATCCAGCGTCTGAAGACCGGTGCGGGGCAATACCTGGAGACTTCGCTGCTCGAAGCGCCGCTCGCTTGGACGTTCTGGGAGGCCGGCGCGTACTTCGGCGCGGGCGAACTGCCGATCGCGACCGGCACGCGCCACCGGCGCTCCACGCCCTACCAGGCCTACAAGACGCAGGACGGCTATGTAACCGTCGGCGCCAACAACACGAAACTGTGGCAGAACTTCTGCACGAAGGTGTGCAACAAGCCCGAATGGCTGACTGACGCGCGCTTCGCCGACCTGCCCTCACGGCTCACGAACATCGACGAGCTCGAGCGCGAGATTGAGTCTGTGTTTGCAACCCAGCCTACCGCTCACTGGGTCGAGAAACTGGACGCGGCCGAGGTGCCCGGCGGCCCGGTCTACACGTACGCGCAGACTCTCGCCGATGCCCACATCAAGGCGCGCGATATGGTGGTCGAGATGGATCATCCCGTGATCGGCCGCATGAAAATGCTCGGCCTGCCGGTGAAATCTACGGGCGAGCTCGCCTCGATCCGCAAGGCGGCGCCATGGCTCGGCCAGCATTCGGTGGAAATGGTGAAGAGCCTCGGCTACAGCGACACCGAAGTGGACAGCCTTTTCACCGACGGCGTGCTCTACGACCGCTTGCGAGAGAACACCGTCGCCTCGACCTGAGTTGAGACCGCAGGATCACAGCGCGGCTGCGCGCGTAGCCCTGCCGCGGAACTGGCACACAAAATCCGATCTCTTAATGCCGGCCCGGCGTAGCAACAGCCTCGCCTGGCGCCAGGTCGTCCGTATCGTGGGCTCGCATGACACCCTCTAGCTTGCATTCACGCTTGCCGCGGATGACCGTCAGGCTCCCGTTGATCCGTCCGGGCTCCATACCGCAGTAGAAATGGCGATCGACTTCGCGGAAGATGAAATGCACCTCGCGCTGCCGGTTCTCGATGAGAAAGCGCCCGTTTTCAGTCGTGACATAGGTGAAGCGGCCGGTGTCTTGCCACAAGCTGTAAGGTCCATCGCGCTCCACGTTAATCGAGCAGGTGCGCGGCTTCAACTTGCTGTAGTAGGCAAACCGTTTGACTTTGCGATTGACGAGCTCGACCCCGATGCGGGCGTGGCGGTCTTTGTCGCCCAGCTTGCACGCCAGCCTCTCGATCTTGTTCTTGGCGCGCTTCTTGCTCTGCGCCGAGGCAACAGAAGGCGCCAGCGCGATTGCAATGGCGCAACAAGCCACGATCGAGCGCTTCATCCCGTGTGCTCCTTCGTGTTCGTATAAACAGCTTGTGGTGGCATTATAACGCGCTGACCGCCGGCTGCCAGCCTGAAGGGAGTGGGAAATGCGATTCTGGAATAATCCGAACATTCTGTCGTTCGCCGCAGTCGTGCCTGACTTTGTCGCAGGCAAGCGCACGCCGCGTGAGTTTCTCGAGCGTTGCATCGATGTCATCAGCACGCGCGACCGGACGGTCAAGGCTTTCGTGACGCTGAACATTGCTGCGGCGCGCAAGGCGGCGGACGCGTCGACGCGGCGCTACAAAGCGGGCAAGCCGCTTTCGGCCGTGGACGGATTTCCGATCGCGGTCAAGGACATCATTGCCACAGCCGATCTGCCAACCCAAATGAACAATCCCGCATTCAAGGGTTGGCAATCTGGCCAGGACGCCGCGTGCGTTGCCGCCCTCAGAAAAGGCGGCGCCATCATCGTCGGCAAAAGCGTCACCACCGAATTCGCCATTGGCTATTCGGGTCCGACGACGAATCCGTTTGATCCCACGCGCACGCCTGGCGGCTCGTCGAGCGGCTCCGCGGCCGCGGTTGGCGCAGGCATGGTTCCTGCGGGACTCGGCACCCAGACCCAGGCGTCCACGCTTCGCCCGGCTGCCTACTGCGGCGCCGTGGGCTTCAAGCCGACCATCGGCACGCTGCACACCGGGGGGATCCACCCGCTGTCGGCCACCTGCGATCACCTCGGCGTCATCGCTGGCACCCTGGAAGACGCCTGGCGCGTGGCGTCCCAGGTATCGCTCGGCATCGGCAGTCCGGGCAATCGCTTCCTTTCCGGCGCAGGCGCCGAGCCACCCGCGCCGCGCCGACCCCGGCGCCTGATCCGCCTCTATACCCGCGGCTGGACCGAGATCGACAGCAACACCGAGGACGCGTTCGAGGCGGCCGTCTCGGCGCTGGAGGCAGCGGGCGTAGAGATCCGGAGCCGCGACAATGACCCGCAGGTCGCGAGGATCGAGCGGCAGCTCGACGAAGGCGTGGATGGCGCGCTGGACATCGTCGCGTATGAGATGAAATGGCCGTATGAGGACTACATCGCCCGCTACGGCAAGATCATCGGCACACGCATCCATGGATTGATCGAGCGCGCGGGAAAGCTCTCGCCGGCGGATTATGAGGCCCTGCTCGCAAACCGCCAGCGCGTCATGGAACTCGTGCGGGAAACAGCTGCTGGAGCCGACGGCTACATCACGCTCGCCTCCTCCGGGCCGGCAATCCAGGGGCTGGAATACACCGGGAGCCGGACGTTCCTGGTCTACGGCTCGTGGCTGGGCGTGCCCGCTTTCAGCCTGCCACTATTGGAGGTGAACGGCCTTCCCCAAGGTGTTCAGCTCATCGGTGTTCCACACGGAGACGGCGCTTTGTGCGCCGCAGCGCACTGGCTCATGCGCGAATTTGGCTAGAAGCCGTTTCAAAAACCTTTTTAGCCACGGAAACACACGGAAACACAATAACGCCTGCGATCAGGCGCACGGCATGACACGGTTTTCTTTTCCGTGTGATTCCGTGTGATTCCGTGGCTAATGGAGCTCGGAGTTTCGGAGTTCTTTCGCGAGCAGGCCCCGGCGTTCGTGAAAACGCTCAGTCGAGCTTGAGCCAGCCGGGAAGCGCCTCGCAGCGCCGCAGCCAGGCGTTGACCTCAGGATAAGGCTCCAGCGGGATCCGGCCCTCGGGCGCACGCTTGACATACGGGTAGCATGCGATATCGGCGATCGTAGCGCGGCCGAGCGCGAGCCACTCATGCTTGTCAAAGTGGCCCTCCAGGATTTCCAGCGCCTTGCGGCCGTAACCTTGGTATACCTCAAGATCTCCCGGTATGCCGTACACGATGACGCCCCGCGCCCACTGCAGCCCGAAGTAAATTTCGTTTTGCGCAAACGCCATCCAGTTCATCACCTCTGCCATCTCCAGCGGTTCAATCGGCAGCCATTGCTCCCCGCCGAATTTGCGCGCCAAATAGACGAGATGCGCCGTCGAGTCCCAGAGCACCTTGCCTTCGACTTCCATCACGGGCACCTGGCCGCGCGGATTGAGCTTGAGAAACGCGGGAGACTTGTGCTCGCGGCTTGGCCAGTCCACATACACTTTCTCGTACGGAATCCCGAGAATGGAAGCCAGGACCCGCACCTTGTACGAGTTGCCGGAGATATCGGTGAGATAAAGCTTCATGGCGGTAATAAAGAAGGTGTTAGGGATTCGTTATCAAAGCAAGGGCGAGAAACGCTCGCAAGAGCCGGTGACCGCGCGCCTCACTGGTCACCGGTCGCTGGTTACTGCAGTTATCGCCGCCGATGAACGCCGATAAACGCCGACCGAAATAACGAATCAACACGCGTTAAAAACCTAGACCAACAAGACCCACAAAGTTTTTCGATAATTTTCTGTAAAACGGGTTCCTCCAAACTGTATATGCTCTTTGATTAAGCCGTTATCGGCGTGTATCGGCGTTCATCGGCGGCTAATATGGATTTTCGTATTCGTCAAAACGCTTTGTTTATCTGCGGCTAAATTGAATGCGTGCTCTGGTTACACCGCCGCGGCTACGGCGTCACCCATCTCCGTTGTGCTCGCCTTGCCGCCGAGATCTCCGGTCAGGTGCTTCGCTTCCGCAATCACCTTTTCCATCGCGGTGTCCATGAGCTCGGCAGCCGAGACCGCGTTCGGCTCCTTATATTTCCGACCAAGCCACTCGAAGAGCATCTTTCCCGACATGATCATCGCGTACGGGTTGGCGATGTTCTGCCCCGCGATATCGGGCGCCGAGCCATGCGTCGCCTGCGCCATCGCATAGCGCTCGCCCATCACCAATCCCGGGGCGAGCCCAAGGCCGCCGACGAGCCCTGCACCCTCGTCGGTCAGGATGTCGCCGAACTGGTTGGTCGTGACGACGACATCGAAACGCTGCGGTTCCATGACCAGCTTCATCGCGAAACCGTCGACCAGCACCTCCTCCAGCCTGACGTCGGGAAAATCCTGCGCCACCTTGCGGCACTCTTCCGCGAACATGCCGCAACAGAGCTTGTAGACCGAGGCCTTGTGCACCGAGGTCACGATCTTGCGACTGCGGGTCTTCGCGATCTCGAAAGCAGCACGCGCCACCCGGTTGGCGCCCTTGCGCGTGATCACGCGCATGCCGATTGAGATATCGTCATTGGGGCGAAACTCTCCGCTCCCCGCGACCACGACGCCGCCGGCCTGCATGCCTTCGGTCGTTTCGCGCAGGAACACGATGTCCACGTCCTTGTGCACGGAGGGGATGTTGGGGTAAGACTTCACCGGCTTCACGTTGGCGTACATCTCGTACTTCTTGCGCAGCGGCGGGTTGATCCAGGTCGGGTCGTTCTTCGGATAGGCGTCGTGCCCGTGAGGGCCGAAGACCCAGCCGTCGAGCTTGAACAGAGCGTCCACGGTACTCTGTGGACAGGTGTGCCCGTGCACCTCGTGCGCCTTGACGCCGGTGAGCAGCTCCTGCCATTCCAGCTGCAGGCCGGTCTTCGCGGCGGCCGCCTTCATCACCTTCACGGCCTCGGGCACGACCTCCGGCCCGATGTCGTCTCCCGCTACAATTCCGATTTTCAACACTGACATTCCTTTAACAAATAGAACATTCAATCCGGGTTGCGCCAGGTGGCCAAGTGTAGAAGAACTGGCAGATTCCGCATAGACTGCGAAGAACGAAACGTCTTCAGGCGGGCTTCCGGATCCCGCGGCCCTGCGGGACGCACGCGGTTCGCTCAAGCCATATAGGAGTCGATGATGGGCAAGAGGATTGCAGTGGTAGGCACAGGCGCGCTCGGCGGCTATGTCGGCGGCCATCTCGCCCATCAGGGGCAGGATGTGACGTTGATCGACATGTGGCCCGAGAACATCGACGCGATCCGCGCCCGCGGGCTGGACCTCGACGGGATCACCGACGAAGAGAAAATCACGGTGACCCGCGCCAAGACCATGCACATCACCGAAGTGCAATCGCTGTGCAAGCAGGCGCCCGTCGACATCGCATTCGTCTCGGTCAAGTCGTACGACACCGAATGGGCGACAGCGCTCATCAAGCCTTATCTCGCGCCCGACGGCTACGTGGTGTCGCTGCAGAACTGCCTGAACGAGGAGAAGATTGCTTCAATCGTCGGCTGGGGCAGGACGCTCGGGGTCGTCGCATCGGTGATCTCCGTGTGGCTTTATGAGCCGGGGCGCATCCGCCGCACGGCCGCCAGGGGCGGCGACAAGCACACCGTGTTCCGCGT
>JAOTTL010000202.1:0-6122 GCA_029864385.1 Betaproteobacteria bacterium
CCACCGCCAGGCGTGCTTCTACGTCGAGGCGGACTACCAGTTCTTCCTTCATCACCTCGCCGAACTCGCGAAGCGCTTTCAGTGCGAAGTCCATGCATACGTGCTGATGACGAACCACGTGCACGTTCTGCTCACGCATGGGGCAGACCCCTGAACATTACCACCTCAAGAAACATTTTCGGGCGGGAGTTAACTTCAAATGCCAGGCGGGCCTCCTTTTCAACGCCGCGGAATCGTCGAAGGATTCTTCGGACCTCCCTGGAGCATGGCGCAGCGCGGCGCCCTTTTCCGCTTCGGCGCGAAGAGAGGGATGAACACCTATCTCTATGCCCCCAAGGACGACCCTTATCACCGCGAGCGCTGGAGGGAGCCCTATCCGAAAGGCAATTGGAAAGCGCTGCTGAAGCTCATCAGGGCCGCGCAAGAGCACCGGATCGATTTCGTCTACGGCTTCCACCCTGGAAAAGGTCTGCGGTTTTCTGCCCCGGAGCCCGCGCAGGTCCTGCTCGACAAGGCGGCGCGCTTTTACGATGCCGGCGTACAAACGTTCGCCGTTCTCTTTGACGATATCCCGTCGCGCCTGGAGCATGAGCAAGATCGAAAGCAATTCAACGGCAGCTTGGCCAAAGCTGAAGGGTTATGGCTGGAAAAAATCCTCGACCGGCAGCCGGCGTCCTGGAAAAGAGTGGAGTGGTGGGTCTGTCCCTCCCGTTATACGGAAGATCTCCGGCTCGCCCACACGTTCGGCGCCTTCGAGCCCTCCTTCTGGAAAACCCTCGCCAAGCATTTGCCTGAACCTGTCGCCTGTCTCTGGACCGGCCCGGCCGTCGTGCCCCGGAGAATCTCCCTGGCCCATGCGCGCAAAGTGGCGCATCAAATCATGCACCCTTTGATTCTCTGGGATAACTACCCCGTCAACGATCTCTCGATGAGCGATGAGATGCACCTCGCCCCTCTGACCGGCCGCGACCCGCGCCTGCCAGAGACCGTTTACGGTTATCTGAACAATCCCCTGCTGCAGGAGAACTTGAGTCTTATCCCCCTCGCTACTTGCTTCGATTATGCCGCGGCTCCCGCCGCATACGATCCTGAGAAAAGCTGGCGGGAAGCGATCCAGGAACTTTTTGGTAAAAGCGCCATTCCTCACTGGCACGCCATTCTCGATTTCTGCGAGCGCATGAACCGGTCCAAGCGCCGCAAGCGGGCAGTCACTCTCGCGCCCGGACGGCTCCGCGCCCTTCAAGAGGCACATCGGTACATCTTGAAGAATCAAAGGGAGCGGTGGTTTGAAGAGTTTCGTCCGTGGCTTGCTCGACTCGAAGTCGTGCTGGAGCAAGCGCAGAACGACCTGAAGAAATAGCACGAGGACAGACCCCACCGAACTGAAGGCGAAAGGCGAAAGGCGAAAGGCGAAAGGCGGAAAGGCCTTACACTTCGTGAATGATGAATGGACTGAAACTTCCGTAAATCGTAAATCGTGAATCGGAACCGCGCGCCTTCGCGCGCCCAAACACTCGTCACTCGTCACTCATCACGCCTTATGAAGCTGCCGTCAGTCGTCAGCCGTCATTCGTCACCTCGTAGTAAAAAAGGGGTCAGGCTCAAATTATGCCGCGCGTCTTGTTAGATCGCTGCCTTGCGGGAGTGTTGCTGGTGCTGGTGTCACCGCCCGCTCTGGCGCAGAAAGTACCATTATGGGTAGTCGCTGGCGTGCTCTCACCGGTATTGGCGCTGGTGCTGGTGATTGCACTGGCGCTGTGCGCCCCCGGACTGGGCAAGGCCGGTCTGCACTTTAAATTGCTGCTCCTATGGATAGTGGCCTTCCTGTTGGCGTCTTTCTTTATTGAAAACGATTGGGTCATCTGGACGCCAATGCACTTGTATATCCTGCATTTAGCTCTGTTGCCGATCTTTGTGTTTTACCAACTCCTGCGTCGCCTCGAGCCTTCTGCTTTGGCGCCGTCTCGAACACTGCTTTTGGGTTTCCTGTCGGTCCTGCTGAGTGTGCCGACTACCCTCTTTGTGACGTCCCTTTCCATCCTGCCGTGGGAGTACTTCGGAAAGGTTACCGGAATCGATACGAAGGGTACGGAAGGTCCAGCGCCTTGGTGCTTTCTCGCGACCTGGATCGTCCTGCAGTCTGGCATGCTGGTAGTCTGGATGATTCATCGACACGAGAGAAGAACAAAAACAAGTGGGGACAGACCCCGTCCACTTCAGGGATGAGGGCGGAGGGATGAGGGGTTACCCGAAGGATGAAGGCGGAAGGATGACCCGGACATTTCCCGTATGCCACCCTTAGCGTTTCCTTCGCGATCTTGGGTTTTGGTGTCCGATTAAATTCCTCTGCGTCCTCTGCGGCCTTGGCGGTAAAGCTTATCTTTTCCTTTGCGTCCTCGGCGTCCGCTGCGGTTCAGCTTTAGGTATTATCCGCGTTCATCGGCGGCAGTCCCCAAAGTCAGAAGGCAGAAGTCAGAAGGCGGAAGCGTCTAGCAAGTAAAGGGACAGGCTAGATTAACTTGAGTGTAAATTAAGCCTGGCCCTCTTGATTGGTCTCACCTTGGAAAGAGGCAATCATGAAACGCAGGAATCGAGGCGCGATCGTTTCGGCAGCCGGTTTGTCGCTCGCGAGGGGCGCGGGAGCCAAGATGCACCGCTTCCGGCCGATCGTCAACAAGGTGCAGGCGCAGCTCTGGGGCAAGGGCCCGTATCCGCCGCGCACCATCATCGAGGTGGATTGCTTGAACCAGGACGACATCGTCGAGGTCGAGGGCACGTTCTACGCGCCGGTGAAGCGGTGAGGTAAGAGGGAAGAGGGCGGAGAAATGAGGCTGCCGCCTAAAGGCGGATGGCGGAAGTCAGATGGGACCGCGCGCCGGAACCAGCAGCTCACGCTTCATTTCGGCGAGTGAGGAGATGCCGAGCATTGCCATGTCGCGGCTGATTTCGTCCTTCAGGACGGAAACGGCGTGGTGGACGCCGGCTGCGCCGGCGATGGCCGCGGCGTAAAGGAACGGCCGGCCGATGAAGACGAACTTCGCGCCGAGGGCGAGGGCCTTCAACACGTCGGTGCCTCGGCGGACTCCGCCGTCCATCATGATGGTCATGTCGCCGGCCTCGGCAACCACGGCGGGGAGCGCGCGCAGCGGCGCGACGGTGTAATCGAGCTGGCGGCCGCCGTGGTTCGACACCAGGATGCCGTCCACGCCGCTCTCGCGCGCGACGCGCACGTCCTGCGGGGAGAGGACGCCTTTCAGCACGAGCTTGCCCTTCCAGATCCGGCGCATGAGCTCGAGGTGCTCCCAGGCCAAGGCATCGCGCGCCATGCGCGGGCGCTCGGCGTAGCCCATAACCGGGATGCGCGGGAAGCCCATGTTCTCCAGGTGCGGCATCCCGTGCTTGAGCACGGTGCGGCCGAAGTTGCCGAGGAGCCAGCGCGGGCGCACGAGGCAGTCCCACATGAGGCGCGGGGTGGGCTTGAGCGGCGAGTTGTAGCCGGACCTGACGTTGTTCTCGCGGTTCGACGGCACCTGCACGTCCACCGTCAGCACGAGCGTGTCGAAGCCCGCGGCCTGCGCGCGCTCGACGAGCGGCACGATGATCTCCCGGTCGCCGGGAAGGTAGGCCTGGAACCAGGCGGTCGGCCCGATGGCGCGCACGCGCTCCATCGGCGTGAGCGACGCGCCGCTCTGGATATTGATTGTGTTCAGTTCCGCCGCGACCTGCGCCAGCACGGAGTCGCCCATGTAGGCGGCGAGCGAAGTGCCGCCCATCGGCGGAAAGCCGAACGGCAGGTCGTACATGCGTCCGAGCACCGTCGTTTTCTGCTGGCGGCCGCGGGTGTTGATCAGGACGCGGGGCAGGAACTCCCACTCGGCGAAGGCGGCGCGGTTGCCGTCGCGGGCCGAGTTGGTTTCCACGCCGCCGGAGACGTAGCCGAAGATGGGGCGCGGCAGGAAGCGGCGCGCGGGTTCCTCGAAGTCGTCGAGGCAGAGGATGTTCTTGAACCGGCGCGGGACATCGGCGCGGCTGCGCCGGCCGGCGACGCGGAGGTTGCTCTCGCTGGTTTGGGTGGTGGTGTCGTTCATGTTGAGGTCACGAGTGTCGAGTGTCCGGTGACGAGGGCCAATACCAAGTATGAAGGATGAAGGGCCTTACACTTCGTGAATGATAAATGATAAATGATAAATGATGAATGATGAATGGTGAGTGGACCGAACCGTTTGTCGTCACTCGTCACTCGTCACTCGTCAGCCGTCACCTCTTTAGCACTAGTCACCGGTCACGGGTCACTGGTCACCGTAGTTATAGCCGCCGATCACAGAGCCGTGAATCGTAAAACGTAAAACGTAAAACGTGAAACGTGAAACCGACCTCGTTCAGAACCCGGAATTAGCCGCAGATAAACGCAGATAAACGCCGATTCTTTTCATCATTCAACATTCATCAGTGTAACTTTGTTGGACTGGAAAACGTGGTCTGTCCCCGGTTTACCCCGGTTTACCCGGTTTAGACCTGCCGGCGAAGGCGAAGGGCCGTCAGCGCGATGACGGCGACGTGCGCGTCGCGCAGGCTTACCGTCGAGCGCGCTCCGCCGACGCCAGCCGCGCTCGCTCGCGGTCGCGCTGGACGCGCGCGTAGTAGATGTCGCGCCGGATGTGCTTCGCCTTTTCCTGTAGCTCGAGCAGCTGTGCGAGCGACAGCACCCGCTGCGACGGCGTCGTGCCGGCTGCGATCAGCTCGGCCTGCTTGTCGGCGATGTCTTCGTTGAGGTTTTTCAGCTCCGCCTGCTTGGCGTTGACGCGGCGCTTGAGCCGGTTGATGTTCTGCTGCATGTCGTACAGCTCGCGTCCCGCGCCGTAGGCCTGCAGGAACTTGTCCTCGAGGCGTGGCGGGCACACCCCGGCGTAGCCCGTGCCGGCACGCCCGAGTCGATAGCCGTTCCTCGGTTCGCAGAAGCCCTGCAGTCCCGCTTCGCGCCCCTCGAGATAGCGCGCGAGATCGGGCGTCACGCTGTGCTCGGCGCAGGCCTTGCGGTGCTCGCTGATCTGGGCCTCGCGCTGCCCGCGAATGCCGCTCTCGTAACCGATCGCGTACCAGTCCGCGCTCAAACATTCGTTCTTCGACATCGAGGCGCAACCCTGCAGTACGAGCGCGAGCGCGGCGGCGGCGATCAATCCCGTTCGTTTCGGATCGAGCATTGCCATGGGCGGTCCCTCCTGTCCGGCAACCATACTGGAATCTGCGCGCCCGAGCCGTGACTATTCTGACAGATCGGAAAATATCCTGATGCAAAGTTATGGGGGCCCGCCTCGACGATCCGAAAACGGCCGGATTTGTCTTTCCACGGAACGTTAGGCGATGTGGCTCCGCCGGAGTGGCGAGACGAAATCACCCAGTTCTGGTTTCATGGCTCCTTTGCACTAGACGAGATCACCTTTTTTTATCAACCTTCGCGTCCTCGCAGGCCTCGAGCGCCGGGCACGGCGAGAAGGACGTGCGCCGGCTGTCGGCCCGTTCGGGCCAGGAGGCGCACTGCCGCGGCCCGCGCGCGCGGGCTGCCGGCCTGCTCACAGGACGCGATTGAACCAGAGGACCGAGAACAGCGCCGAGATCACCAGCAGTAGCGCGCCGAAGCCGACGAAAACGGCGGTCACCTCGGTGGCGCGCTTGCGCTCGATGACCATGCGCGCACTGAGATGCTCGTAGATCTTTGTCAACTCCTGCGCGGAAGTCGCGGCGTAGTACTCGCCGTGTGTGGTCGCCGCGATCTTTCTCAGGGTGGCTTCGTCCAGCTGCACGCGCATCGACCAGCCGCTGAATCCGAGCTTGACACCTTTCGTGCTCCCGATGCCCACGGTATAGATGCGAACGCCGTGCTCCGCGGCCAGCTTGGTGGCCTCCAGCGGGTCCGGACCATGGGTGTTCTGGCCGTCGCTGAGCAGCACGATCGCGACGGAACGGTTTGATCCGGGGGGCACAGGTTTCTTTTCCTTGACTGTGCGCTCGGTTCCGGCCCAGCGCCAGGAATGAGAGGACCGACCATATACGAGACGCTCCATGTCGATGCCCGCGTCCGGGAGCAGCGTCGCGAGCGAGATGTAGATGCCGCTGCCCAGGGC
>JAOTTL010000039.1:0-24041 GCA_029864385.1 Betaproteobacteria bacterium
CCGATTCGCTCAAGTAATGGGGTGCTTCGCGAAATCCGCGTTGTGGTACGCGCAGCGCCAAGAGCCCGTGCAACCAGCGTTGGCGCATGTGAGCAAATTTGTCATCTCCCGTCAGATTGCGATAGACCAGTTCGGATGTGAGCGCGAGTGCCGTTGCGCAAGGCCAAGCGCGCTCATAGCTGCCGTTAGCGGAGACCAGCGCACCCTTGCCTTTCGCTGTGTAAAGCAGGCCGACGGCGGCTAGCAGACTACGAAGAATCCCCGAAAGCTGCCATCTGCCGTAGGCTCCAATATCCTCAAGTACCGACTGAACGGCACCCTTCCCGACTGGTAGCGACCGATCAGCATACGCCTGGAGTGTCTTCGCCACCGTCTCGCAAAGGCATTGATTGTTCCTAACCTCGAGGTATTGCACGAGTGCAAACAGCGCGCCGCCTCGCCGCACGATGTTCAGACCGCTTATGTCGCTCATGTCTTCCGCAGCGCCGGTAGCGAAGTCGTAGTCGTAGGGAAACAGGCCAGAGGGGAGCTGCGTTCGCACGAGCTGATCCGCTGCCGTTCGCATGCGCGCTGGATCGTCAGGCGGAGCTACTGGGGATCCTTCCGATCTGGCGATCGCGACGGAAACAAGTCCGATGGTGCATGCTAACCCTCGTATTGCCGCGCTCCCAAGGCTGCTGGCACGGAAGCGTTTACCGGCCTTTCTCCGGAAGGGGTTCGACGCATGCATCTTGTTTCCACGTATTAACAGCCGCTCCGAGCCTTAAGATTGCGACTTGTTCTCTTATGTGATGTGATACGTTTTTCCGGTCAAATCCGGACCCGCGGAGATAAAGTGAAGGGCATGCGGAGCGTACTTGTAAGTCCTGGGCTCGCGGCGATAAGGCCTCTCGACCCAGCGTCGGACGTTGGGGCCGCCGCCGGCCGTCGTAAGGCGTGGCGGTGCGCCCTAGGCGGCATCATGTTTGGTTCGGTTGCCGTTGTCGCACTCTACTTCGACGGTTTCGCCAGCTTGGTTTCGGTCTGGTCTGGCAGTGCGGCGCATCGCTTTTCATATCTTGTCCCTGGGCTGTTTCTTTATTTCACCTGGCTGCGCCTGCCTGATATTGCTTCCATGAGTCCACGCCCATCCCCACTGGGCTTATTGTACGCCACGCCGTTTGGAGGCTTGTGGCTGGTCTCGCAAGCAACTCAGCTTTCCATTGCAGCCCATGTCGCAGCCGTCGGCATGTTGCAGGCGGTGTTCCTCACGTTGTTGGGGTGGCGTGTCTGCCGCAAACTGCTCTTCCCATTGCTGTTGTTATGGCTGATGGTTCCGTTCGGGGATTTGCTGACGCCCGCACTGATGGCGCTGACGACAGATCTCACCATTGCCGGGCTCCGTCTTGTCGGGATGTCGGTTGTGGCGGATGGAAACATACTCGTTGCTGGCGGTGCACGCTACGCCATCATTGAGGGATGCTCTGGGCTCGATTTTCTCCTTGGCAACCTGGTGATCTCGTTGGTATTTGCCAATCTGATGTACCGCGGCATCGCTAGGCAGAGCGTTTACGTGCTGGCGTCTTTGCCCGTCGCGATCCTCGCGAACAACCTGCGCACGACATCGGTGATCCTCATTACCGCCATGACAGACCGCGACATCGATCTCGCCGCCGACCATCAGACCTACGGCTGGTTCGTGTTCTTTCTGGCCGTGGTAATGCAGATGGCGGTCGGGCTACGCTACAGCGATGCGCGCGGCGACCTAGGATCCCCTCCCGATGTCGCGGCTACGAGCATCGAAGCGCCGCCCGCAACTGCACATCTGGTTGCGGCGCTTTGTGGCTTGGTGCTAATCGCCGCCGCGGCGCCCAGCTATGCCATGTTCGTACTGGACCGGGTAACGGAACCTATCTCAGTCCGCCTCTGCCTTCCGCCGAACATGCCCACGGCTCGTGAACCGCTCGACAACGCGGATACTTGGCGTCCGGTATTTCCACAAGCCCACGCTCGGCTTCACCGCGTGCTCGAAATCGATGATTGGCCGATCGACTTCTTCGTGGCTTATTACTGGAAGCAAGGGCCGGGGAACAAGCTAATTGGCTGGGGCAATCGGCTTTACGACGGAAATCGCTGGCACTATATGACGAGTGACACGGAGACCATTCACGTCGATGGCAGGCCGATGAGGGTTGCCACCGAACGTCTGAGCGGTCCTCTTGAGCGGCGTCGCCTGGTGTGGTACTGGTACTGGGTCGACGGGCAGCTCATCTACCGTCCTTGGCACGTCAAGCTGATCCAGGCCAAGGCGGTGCTGCTCGGCGGCGACCAGCGTGCCGCCCTCGTCGCTGTTTCGACAGAGGAGCACGGTGCTACCGCCGCCGCCCGCGGCGCTTTGCAAACGGCGATGGACCGACTTCCGGAAATCGCTGGAATGCTCAACGGAGCGACCGCGGGGTCCTCCTCCTCCCTTGGACGGCCCTGTCCTTGACCCCCTATGCGCCGGACACGTTGTTCTTTGAGATTAAAGGAGACATCGTGTGCGCGCCGATCAATCAAAAAGAACCTTGGGTTTCGTCGCAGGACGACCCGTTAGCGAGGGCTGGGCGCGGCGGATATCAGGAATGCACCGGGCGCAACCCGTGTTAGGGTCTTCGCCTACCTGGCACTGACACCTTCCCGCGGCTGGCTACTTGCGCCAGCGAGCGATTGCTACTGCTCCTACGATACCCACGACCACGAGACCGAAAATTCCCGGTCCAGGCAGAGGAGCAGCCGCGTCTATTGGCGCTCCGTCCCCAACCCATTGGCGAGCGAGGGCGGGGTACGTCTCGATCGCAGCGGCTGCGGTAGTCATCAGTATCATGTAAAACTTGTGCAGCTTCATTTGAGGTTCCCTAAAGTTAGATAAGAGTCTTTACCTGCCTAGCCGTAATGTCCTCTGGCACTGGGCTATTTTCCGAGGAAACGGCCGCAACAGCTTTACAAAATCTCACTACGCTTCTTGTTTTTTGCATTTCATGTGCCAATGACATCTCACATCTCTCTCAGCGTTCACGCCAACCGTTGACCATGTGACTCGTTTGAGAAGCCCGAAATATGAGCTTTGTTACGCCTCTAAACCATCAGTGGTAGCTCCCGATCTAAATAGCTGGATGTTCCTATCTTGGTAGTGGGTACCTCCTGCTCTTGAATTGCATTCACGTCAAACTATGGTGGAACGCGCAATGAAAAATGTTTGAGATTGAGCAGGGTATCCCTTGCGGCGGATGATGCCTTGCCAGCGGCCATTGCGGCAGCGGCGAATGACGGCCATACACACCCCCACTGTGATGAAAGTGTGATAGCTCGACGGTACTGGACTTGCGCTACGTGGCTAACGCCCTGAAAAACCTGGCACCCCGGAGACGAATCGAACGTCCGACCTGCCCCCAGAGTCCGTAACACAATGAGGCCCGCGTTGCGCTGTCACGGTTTTGGCGCGAATGTCCATGCTGGCGTCTCCCGGGCCGCCTCAAACGCTATCCGAACGAAAGCGTACGCCAAAACCGAGCCCGCCCCAAGGGGTTGCGGCCAGAATCGGCGGCGCGCCGAAGCGAGGAGCAGGGATCGGCACAACGTCGAGCAGGGACCCGCTTGCGGGATATGACCGTGGAGCCGATCGAAAGCGCGTCGTTCCAATGCTGATCCCATGCGCGTCTCCGGGGTCAGATCCCCAGAGGGGCCCCTACGCGAACCACTGCACACTTCGCCGGAAAATGCTCTACCGCGCGCGCTCGACGTTGGCGCCAGGCGCGGGCACGCCGAATTCACGGCGGCAGACCTCGGCAAGCGCCGCGACGCCCTGGTGGATTTCCTCGTGGCTCGGGCTCGCGCGAAGCACAGCCGCATCCGGCGGCGGCAGCCCCGCGGGCAAAAGCGGCACGAAATCGAACGATGCAGAACTCATAGCTTCAGGTCTCTTCTTTTTGGGCCTTTTCGACACGGAGATATCTGAGCAATACTTGCAGGGACCCTATCGGTCACTTGCTAACTGTTCGGCCATAACCGGCGTGAGGTAGCGATGCGAAATGCTGTTCGTCGTCGTTTTCGTACACCCCGGTTTTTCATCCCTTCGTCGAACGCATGATCCGAACGATTCGCGAAGAGCTGCTCGACCAGGTACTGTTCTGGAATCAGCTCGACCTCGAACGAAAGCCCTCAGCTTTCCGGATCTATTACAACCGCGACCGTGTCCACAGCGGAATCGACGGCATTCCACCGGACGATAAGCGAGAGCAGCAATACCAACCGACCTTGCCGTTAAGTCAGCATCGCTGGCAGTTACACTGCGGCGGCTTGTTCGAACTACCTACTGCGGCGTAACCTTGCATTTCGCCTACTACACGCCAATACGTTACGCCGGGGAGGGTGTCGAGTGCAAAGCAGTGTAAGCTACATCCTCGCGGGCAACGTTGAGAACCTCACCCTTACCGGCCCCATCTACGACATTATCAACGGCACGGGCAATCCTCTAGCCAACGCCATTACGGGCAACTCCGGAGCAAATGTGCTCAATGGTGGCGATGGCGATGACACGCTTTATTAGAGTCAATCATTGTAGATCATGGCCAGTATCTTCATCTCTTATCGCCGCGAGGACAGCGCCGACGTAAGTGGTCGAATTAATGATCGGCTGACCCAACACTTCGGTGAAGAAGCGATATTTACAGATGTAGATTCCATTCCTCTCGGTGTAAATTATCGAGACTATATCGATGAGCAAGTTGGTAAATGCGACATATTTCTGGCAGTGATCGGTCGAGACTGGCTAAGTTCAGCAGGTTCCGATGGTCGTCCCCGGATAGAAGATCCCGCAGATTTCGTAAGAATCGAAATTGAATCTGCATTGCAACGCAACATTCCTGTTATTCCATTGCTCGTGCGGCATGTCACGATGCCAGCAGAGGATGATTTACCAGCTAGTTTGAAGGAACTGGCCTTTCGAAACGGCACCCCGATTCGACCGAATCCTGATTTCCATGGCGACATGGATAGACTAATAAAGGGGATAGAAAGAGATCTGAAGCGTCAGAGCAAAACCGAGCCAAAGCACAAGCCTAAGGACAAAACACAAGATCACGGCGAACCCGAGGCGAAATATATAGTCGATGCGGAAAAGCAACGCCACACTGAGGCCGACGCAAAACGCAAGGCCGAGGGGGAAAAGCAACACCAGGCTGAAGCCCATGCGAAACGTTGGAAGCACCCCCTCACCTTTGCAATACTAGCTCTGATTACCGGGCTCGTGTTTTGGCACTTCCACGAGAAGATCTTTTCACCGCCGTTCAAGCCGGAGAGCTTGAGGCTGGGTATATATATTAAGGAAAATGTGAACACTGCATATGCTGTTGCGGCATACAGCGCCCTCATTAAACAATTAAACAAAAGTCTTGCCGATGAGTTCTCAGGACAGGACACTCCAGCCTACAGATTCCGAGAGGAAAAAATTGAACCATACACCTTGGTTAGCCGTATGGAGATGGCATTAGAGTCGGGCGAGGTTGACGTCGTTGGCGAGCTTTCCCCCTATCTGGTATTCAGCATCGGTGAAAAACTGAACACGACCTCTCTCATTAATCCACAGTATTTTGGACCCAATTATTCGTCAGTATTCTTCACGCGTGATTCGGCGGAATTTATCCAGCGCAATGGCGACGAGATCGATATCGATAAATCCTGGAGTGAGTTTCTCAAGCTGCTCCAAGAAAATAAGGGCGCCATGGTCGCGGTGGCCCGCCAAGAATCCACGTCCGGATATTGGTACCCGCGCAAGGAACTACTAAAGAGAGTCAGCGACGAAAAATCTTTTGACGACCTGGCCGTCCCGATGGACGACTCTGAAAAGATACGTAACGCTGTGTGCAATGGATCCCAAAGTGTCGTTGCCGGGGCGATTGCCAAATTCCGATTTGACGACGTCAAATTTAACAAAACCTGTCCCGGCGTCTCGCGGTTGGTGATGCTGGAAGAGTTCGGCATCATCCCACATGGTGCTTTTGTCGCTAGAAAAGAGCTGTACGATGATATTGTGGGACACGACCGCTTGCACCGATTTCAGCGACGTTGGAAAGAAGCGGTTAATGAGCTTTACAAAAGGACAGGAGGAAGCATTGAGTTGGGTGTCGGAGACAAACAGCTCAAGCTCAAAGACTACTTTCCCAGGACGTGGGAAGCACGGGAATCGTCGTATTACAGCGAGGCGAAAGACGTATTCACCTATCCGGACAAGAAGGCCGATAAGAAAAACCGACTGGAGAAGCTCTTGCTCCTCATCGCCACGTTAATACTGTTGCTGGGGGCAGTGGCCTATCTGAAGCTCCGGCGGGCCGAACGCGCTTAAACGTCGGCCACCCAATTCTGGCTACGCTATGGATTTCCTGGGGAACTGGTTCTTTTGGGCAATCAGCAGCACCATTCTATTTGGCATACACGCCCTCCTATACCTGAAACTGATCAACGATGGCGTTGACAGACTAACTACCCAGGTAGTCCTGGCCGGTATAGTCAGCTTCTTTGCCGCCATTGCTGTCGCTCTCGGAGAGGGCAATATCGCTGACGACCTTACCGGGTTCCTGTTGGTCTCAGCTCTCCAAGGGGCATTGTTTTTTGCCTCCACCGCCACACGCCTGGACGCCCTCCAGAGTGGCGTGCCCTCCCATGTATTGTTCCCCTTACTGAAGATTAGTGGCCCGCTGGTCGTGCTCATTTCCGTCATCGTATTTCAGGAGGAGACGTTCCTGAAATCGCCTCAGAACATCACTGGGATGATAATCACGCTTGGCGCAACCTGGGTATTGGTACAGTGGCGTCCAACCAAGGGCGCCGGCAATCGTGGCATACAATTCGCACTTCTGGCGATGCTTTTCGGTGCGGGCGCGATTCTCGCTTCTCGGTATGTTTACGTGAATGACGTGGACATTTTTGCATTTATGCTCGTCTCGAGCTTAACACAGGTCCTGCTGGCCATCGTTTTCATGATCGTCTCTGGAAAACGGGCTAACGTGGTGAGCTTTCGAAGCGGATTGCAGAGTGGTTTTATCTTAGGCGTGCTAAGCTTCGCTGGTTTCGCCAGCTTCCTCCTTGCAATAAGGTATGGCGACCTGGCTCGCGTCGCCGCAATTAACACGCTCTATGTACTAATCCCGATCATCCTCGCGACCATATTGTACCGCGAGACAGGGCAGGAAGGTTTTACGTTTCGCAAACAGGTCGCAGTAATATTGTCACTAGTCGGTGTGATTTTGCTCAAGTGACCGCGTCCGATCAGTGGCCAAAACAATATCGCCGCCGCCAGAAACGCCCTCAAGGGGGATCTGCATGCCAGAGTGTCACGTAGGGCAATCAAGGAAGAATATTGCCGCCCGGGAATTGGCGCTATCTGCTTGATCCAAATATGGTCGGGGCGGGAGGATTTGAACCTCCGACCACCTGCACCCCATGCAGGTACGCTACCAGGCTGCGCTACGCCCCGAGGTTAGGATTATAACAGAGCAACCTGCGGCGACCGGGCGGCCAGCGCAGCCCCATTGGTCCGCTGCGGCCCTCGATGCTAAAGTTCCTGATGCCGTTTCTACAGCATTGAGACCGAGCAACCTACGAAGGGGAGGAATGCATGGCGCAGACACAGTCACGGATCGGCATGATCGATCCGGAGCGGGCAGAGGGCAACGTGAAGATACTTTTCGACGCGGTGACAGCGATGCTGGGGCGCGTGCCGCATTCCTATCGCGTGCTCGCCCAATCGCCGCTGGTTGCAATGATGCTGGTGCCCTACAACGCGGTTCTGCAACGCCAAGGCGCCGGCAGCGTCTTGCCTACGCGCCTCAAGGAAATGGTGGTCATCAAGACCAGCCACATCAATGGCTGTCGTTACTGAATCGCCCACAACACGTCGCTTGGTCAAGCGGCTGGCATTACCGAGGACCAGATCCTCGCAATCGGGGGCGACGACTACCTTGCGTCGCCGCATCTAAACGCGCGCGAGAAGGCGGCCGTGCTGTGGGCCGAGCATGTGACCCGTAACAGCGCGCGGAGCCGGGACGACGTCTATGAGGAGGTCCGCAAGCATTTTAGCGATGCTGAGATCGTCGAGCTCACGCTCATTAGCGGTTTCTTCAACATGTTCAACCGCTTCATGGATTCGCTGCAGATCCCGGTGGAAGTCCAGAGTGAGGTGGACAAGATCAAGCGTTCGCTCAACCTGGATCCCGAGAAGGTCAGGACCTATTTGCAGACCGTGCTCGAGAACTGGCCCGCAAGCTTTCCCGACCCGGGCGCCACAAGGCGTTAGCCCTTGCCGAGCCGGGACGCGCTCACCCCGCCTCCCGCCAGGACTGCGCAGGTCAGCCGCGCAGCACTTCGATGACGTTCTTGAGTTCCGTGCGCAGCGAAGCGAGATTGCTGCGGGCGGCGCGGGCCGATCGCGGAGACTCGGACACCATCTCGTCGAGCCGGTTGCGGGCGCCGCTGATGGTGAAGCCCTGGTCGTACAACAACTCGCGAATGCGACGGATGAGCAGCACCTCGTGGTGCTGGTAGTAGCGCCGGTTGCCGCGCCGCTTCACGGGCTTCAACTGGGTGAATTCCTGCTCCCAGTAGCGCAGCACGTGCGGCTTGACCCCGCACAACTCGCTCACCTCACCGATGGTGAAGTAGCGCTTCGCCGGAATCGGCGGCAGCTGCGTCTTATGACTGTGGTTTGCTTCCATCGTAGTTCTGCTCGACCATCGCCTTCAGTTTTTGCGATGCGTGGAACGTCACAACCCGGCGCGCCGTGATCGGAATCTCCTCCCCCGTCTTGGGATTCCTGCCAGGCCGCTGCGGCTTGTCGCGCAGTTGAAAGTTGCCGAATCCGGAGAGCTTGACGCCCCGCCCGGTCTCGAGCGCGATCCTCACCTCCTCGAAGAACGACTCGACCATGTCCTTCGCCTCGCGTTTATTAAAGCCAACCTTCTCGAACAGCAGATCCGCGAGTTCGGCCTTGGTTAAAGTCATATTCTCCCCTTTCAACGGAGTTTCGCGTTGAATTGTTGCCGCAATACCTGACGTAGCTCTTCGACGGCGGATTCGACTTCCGCTTCAGTCAACGTTTTTCGAGTATCCTGAAATAACACCCTGAATGCAAGACTTTTTCTGCCCTTTCCTACACCCGCGCCACGGTAAATGTCAAACAGTGAGATTTCGGTCACGATTGCAGGCTTTTTAGCGCGCAAACCAGCCAAAACCGCCTCATAAGTGGCCTGTTCGTCAATTTCCGCTGAAATGTCGCGGCGCACCCCCGGGAATTTCGAGATCTCTTTGAAGGCCGGCAAGTCCCGTTCACTTATGACATCGTATTCGAGCTCGAACAGAACGGGGGCCAACGGCAGATCATACTTCTGCTGCCAGCGGGGGTGTAATTCTCCGATCCACCCGGCCGCCCGGCCCTCGAGCATGATTTGCGCCGATTTCCCAGGGTGCAGTGCTGGGCGTTCTGATGGCCGGAACTCGGCTACGCGGGGAGCCAGCAATACCTCGACGTCGCCCTTCACGTCGAAGAAATCCAGCCGCCGGGACTCCAGCCCCCATTGCTCCTCTCCTGCATCACCATAGGCAATGCCCCCCACCCGGACGGGCTGGTGGTAGTCCCCTGATGCCACGGTCATGAAACAGCGCCCCAACTCGAACAGGCGCACGCGTGCCTGCTGATGGCTCAGGTTGCGGACCAGGCACCCGAGCAGGCTGCCTGCAAGCGTCGAGCGCATCACGCCCATGTGACTTGCAATGGGGTTGGCAAGCGCCACGGGGGCCGAATTTCCAGCGAGGTCGCGCTCCGAGGACTCATCCACAAAGCTGTAGCTGACGATCTCCTGATAGTCCCGCGAGGCGAGCAGCGCTCGTATCGTGGCGGCGTCACGCCCCGTCTCCGGCACCGGCAGGAGCGTGACATGGGCAGCAGGCAGCGTGGCGGGAATCCGGTCATAGCCGTAAATGCGGGCAAGCTCTTCGATAAGATCCTCCTCGATCGCAATATCGAATCGGAAGCTCGGCGGCGTCACGCGGAACTCGCCACCCGCCGCCGTGAATTCGAAGCGCAAGCGCCGCAGGATCTCACTCACCTGGGTGCCGTCAAGGCGCACGCCGAGCAGCCGCTCTACGCGTGCCAAGCGCAGCCGCACCGGCTCGCGGGCCGGTAACGTAGCGCGCGCCTCCGTTATCGGCCCCGGCGTGCCACCGCAAATCTCGAGCACCAGCTGCGTGGCGCGCTCCAGCGCGCCAACGATCCCAGCGAAATCAACACCGCGCTCAAAGCGGTACGCCGAGTCGGATGCAAAACCCAACGCACGCGACTTGCCGGCGATGACATTCGGCGTAAAGAAGGCGCTTTCGATGAACACATCAAGCGTGGTATCGCTAACCGAAGACTCGAGCCCACCCATGACGCCCGCAAGGGCGACTGCTTGTCGCCCGTCGGCAATTACAAGGAAACTGGGATCGAGTGCGAGCTCGGTTCCGTTGAGCAATGTGAGCTTCTCGCCCAGCTTTGCATAACGCACCCGGATACCACCGGCCAGCTTGCCCGCATCGAAGGCATGCAGCGGTTGTCCCAGCTCCAGCATGACGTAATTCGTTATGTCGACCAGCGCACTGATGGAGCGAATACCGCTTCGTGCGAGCCGGCGCGCCACCCAGTCCGGCGTGACCGCACGGGCACTGACGCCCCGCACCAGACGACCGCAATAGCGGGGGCAGGCCTGCGGCGCCTCAAGCGTAACGCTCAGGCGATCGGTGCTGGCGACGCGTACCGGCTTGATCTCCAAGGGAAGAAGCGCCGCGCCCGTGACCGCGGCCACCTCCCGCGCGATGCCGGTGATGCTCAAGCAGTCACCCCGGTTGGGGGTCGGTTTGAGCGTGATCAACTGATCATCCAGCTCGAGAACCTTGCGAACATCGACACCAGGTACCGTATCCGGTGGCAGCAGCAGAAGTCCGGCGGCCTCTTCTGCCAAACCGAGTTCACGTGCCGAACACAACATCCCTTGCGACTCCACCCCTCGCACCTCGGCCACCCTGATATCGAGACCAGGGAGCCGCGAACCCGCAAGCGCGGCGGGGACCTTGGCTCCGGCTGCCACATTGGGCGCACCGCACACGATGGTAAGGAGCTTGTCGCCGACATTCACCTCGCACACGGTAAGGCGGTCGGCGTTCGGATGCCGCCCGAGCTTCACCACCTCGCCCGCCACAACGCGGTCAAAGGGCGGCGCAGCGGGCTCGACGTGCTCCACATCGAGCCCGCTCATGGCGATCGCGTCCGCGAGCTGCGACGTGGTGAGCGGCGGGTTGACGAACGTGCGCAGCCAGTTTTCCGAAAACTTCATAATGATTTGCGCGCCAACATCAGTTAAATTGCCGCAAGAAACGTAAATCATTCTCGAAGAACAACCTCAGGTCGTTCACCCCGTATCGCAGCATCGTCAGCCGGTCGGGGCCAAGCCCGAAGGCGAAGCCCTGATACTTCTCGCTGTCGATGCCGAGGTTGCGCAGCACGTTGGGGTGCACCATGCCGGAGCCGCCGATTTCAAGCCAGCTCTCGCCAAAGCTCATGTCGATTTCGGCGGAGGGCTCGGTAAACGGGAAAAAGGACGGCCTGAACCGCACGCGGACGTCGTCGCGCTCGAAGAAGTGCTGCACGAACTCGACGAGCACGCCCTTCAGATCGGCAAACGTAATCTGCTCGTCCAGCCAGAGCCCCTCCACCTGGTGGAACATGGGCGAGTGCGTGGCGTCGTAATCCACCCGGTAGACACGACCCGGTGAGATGATCTTGACCGGCGGGCGATGGGTCTCGAGGTAGCGGATCTGGATCGGCGAGGTATGCGTCCGCAGCAAGTGCCGGGCGTCGGCGAGATAGAACGTATCGTGCATCGAGCGGGCCGGATGGTTCTCCGGCTGGTTGAGCGCCGTGAAGTTGTAGTAATCGGTCTCGATCTCCGGGCCGTCAGCGACTTCGAACCCCATCGAGCGGAACAGCGTCTCGATGCGCTCCATGGTGCGCGTGACCGGATGCCGGCCGCCGCTCCCCAGCCCGCGGCCCGGCAACGTAACGTCGAGCGCCTCCTGCGCCAGACGTACCTCGAGCTTGCGCGCCTCGATCAAATCGCGCCGCTCGCGCAACGCGGCCTCCAGCCGCTCCTTCGCGGCATTGACGCGGCTGCCGAATGCGGGGCGCTCCGCTGCCGGAAGCTTGCTCAGTCCCTTGAGCAGTTCCGTGAGCGCGCCCGCCTTGCCAAGATAACGCGCCTTGGCCTGCTCGAGCTGATCGGCGTCGTCGATCGCCGTAAACGCGGCGATCGCCCTTTCCACGATTGCGTCAACGTCGTGCATGCTGGGACGAAGGACGAAGGCTGGTGACTAGGCGGAAACTCGATCTCGAATCCAGAGACACCTGCTAGGGCGAAACGGGCATGGTGCCCGTTCAGGTCCGACAGCGGCAGGGGGTCGGCCCCCTCGGAGGGATTTTCCTGGCCCTAATTTCTCACGCAGCGCCAAGGCCGGCCTTGGCCTTCTCGACAATCTTCGAGAAGGCCGGCTTATCGAGGACCGCGATATCGGCCAGCACCTTGCGGTCCACGGCAACCGCGGCTTTCTTCAGACCGTTCATGAATCCGCTGTAGGTCATGCCGTGTTCGCGTGCCGCGGCGTTGATGCGCGCAATCCACAGCGCACGAAATTCACGCTTGCGATTGCGCCGGTCGCGGTAGGCGTACTGGCCCGCCCGCATGACAGCCTCGTTGGCCACACGGAATACATTCTTCCGCCGGCCGCGAAAGCCCTTGGCGCGCTTGAGAACCTTCTTGTGGGCGGCGCGTGCGATGACGCCGCGTTTGACTCGGGGCATGGCGGCTCTCCTCTAATTCGGCAGCATCACGCGCACCGCCCGCTTGTCGGCCTGATGTACGCCGGCGGTGCCCCGCAGATGGCGTTTACGCTTGGTGTTCTTCTTCGTGAGGATGTGGCGCAAAAATGCCTTGCCGCGCTTAAATCCACCGCCGGACAGCTTCTTGAAGCGCTTGGCGGCGCCGCGCTTGGTCTTCAACTTCGGCATAACGATTCCCTTTCTTGCGTAGCACCGGGTGCCTCCGGGCGGAGGTCTTTAAACCCGGACAACTACTTCTTCTCAACTTCGGCCGGAGCCTCCGTTTCGGCCGTCGGTGTGGCGGCCTTGACGGTCGCCACCCGCTTCTTCGGTGCAGCTTTGGGGGCGGCTTTGGGGGCGGCCTTGCCGACGCCCTTCCCGCTCTTCTTGGGCCCCAGCACCATCACGAGCTGCCGTCCCTCCATTTTCGGATACTGCTCGACCGCGCTGTAGGGCTCGAGTTCGGCCTTTACCCGCTCGATCAGCCGGAATCCCAGTTCCTGATGCGCCATTTCACGGCCACGGAACCGCAGCGTCACTTTCGCCTTGTCACCTTCTTCGAGGAAGCGCGTCAGATTGCGCAACTTGATCCGGTAGTCACCTTCATCGGTGCCGGGCCGGAACTTGATTTCCTTGACGACGACCTGCCTTTGCTTGAGCTTGGCCTCGTGCCGCTTCTTGCTCTCACGGTACTTGTATTTCCCGTAATCCATGACGCGGCACACCGGCGGCACCGCCATCGGCGCAATTTCCACCAGATCCAGCTCGGCCTCTTCGGCCAGTTTATTGGCAGCGGCAAGACTGATGACGCCAATCTGCTCGCCGTTCGCACCTATTACCCGGATCTCCGGCGCCGTGATCTCGCCGTTGATTCGCGGTTCCTTTTCCTGAGCGATGTAACCCCCCCTGCGTCCCGTCTGTATTACGCCGCGCGTCCGAGCCTGGCCAGTTCGGCACTGAGCCTGGAGACGAAATCGGCCAGACTCATCTGGCCGAGATCCTCGCCCTTGCGGGTGCGCACGGCAACCTTGTCCGCTGCCACCTCCTTGTCACCAACGATGACCTGGTAGGGCAACTTCTGCAAACTATGTTCGCGAATTTTATAGGAAATTTTCTCGTTCCTCAAGTCAGCCTCGACGCGGAATCCGGCGCTCCGGAGCGCCCGCTCCACCTCCTCCGCGTAGCGGGCCTGATGCTCCGTAATGTTGATCACCACCCCCTGCACCGGGGCAAGCCAAAGCGGCATGGCGCCCCCATAGTGCTCGATAAGGATCCCGATGAAGCGCTCAAAGGAACCGAGGATCGCCCGGTGCAGCATGACGGGCACCCGACGCGCGTTGTCCTGAGCCACATACTCGGCACCCAGCCGGCCGGGCATCGAGAAATCAAGCTGCATGGTGCCGCACTGCCACACCCGGCCCAGGCTGTCTTTCAGCGAAAATTCGATCTTGGGACCGTAAAACGCGCCCTCTCCCGGCTGCACCTCGTAATCGAGCCCCCTGCGATCAAGCGCGGTCCGCAGCGCCTCTTCCGCCTTGTCCCACTGCTCATCGGATCCGACGCGCTTGGGTGGCCGCGTGGAAAACTTGACGAGAATCTCGTCGAAGCCGAAGTCGGCATAAACCGCTTGCAGAAAGTCGATGAACCGCATGACTTCGGGCTCGACCTGCGCTTCGGTGCAGAAGATGTGCGCGTCGTCCTGCGTGAAGCCGCGCACCCGCATCAGGCCGTGCAGCGCACCGGACGGCTCATTGCGATGGCAGGAGCCGAATTCCGCCAGCCGAAGCGGGAGGTCACGATAGCTCTTGAGTCCGGCGTTGAAGATCTGCACATGCCCCGGGCAATTCATCGGTTTCACCGCATAGTTCCGCGACTCGGATTCGGTAAAAAACATGTTCTCTCGGAAATTGTCCCAGTGGCCCGACCGCTTCCATAGCGAGATATCGAGCACGAGCGGCGCCCTCACCTCCTGGTAGCCGTTCTCGCCCAGCACGCGACGCATGTACTGCTCGATCTGCTGCCAGATCACCCATCCCCGCGGGTGCCAGAACACCATGCCCGGGGCCTCCTCCTGGGTGTGAAAGAGATCGAGTGCGCGGCCAAGCTTGCGGTGATCGCGCTTCTCGGCCTCCTCCAGCCGGTGCAGGTAGGCGTCCTGGTCTTCCTTCTTGGCCCAGGCCGTGCCGTAGATCCGCTGCAGCATCTCGTTGCGGGAATCGCCGCGCCAATAAGCGCCAGCCACCTTCATCAGCCGGAAAACCTTGAGCTTGCCGGTCGACGACACGTGGGGCCCACGGCAGAGATCGATGAAGTTATCCTGGCGATAGAGCGAAATCGCCTCGGCGTCGGGAATAGACGCGATGATCTCCGCCTTGTAGCGCTCGCCCATTTCCTGGAACAGCTTTACTGCGGCATCGCGCGGCATCAGACTGCGTTCAACCTTGATGTCGAGCTTCCCGATCTGGGCCATGCGCTTCTCGATCGCCGCCAGATCTTCCGGCGTGAACGGGCGCTTGAAGGAAAAATCGTAGTAGAACCCGTCCTCGATGACCGGACCGATGGTGACCTGCGCCTCGGGGAACAGCTCCTTCACGGCATGCGCCAGCAAATGCGCGGTCGAATGGCGCAGAATCTCCAGCCCGTCGCGGTCCTTGTCCGTAACGATCGCCACCTCCGCGTCGGCGTCGATGCGATACGAAGTGTCGACCAGATTTCCGTTAACCCGCCCGGCGAGCGCAGCGCGCGCCAGCCCTGGCCCGATGCTCTGGGCGAGCTCAGCGACGGTCACGGGTTTGTCGAACTTCTTGACCGACCCGTCGGGCAAACGGATTTCCGGCATGCTATCGTCCAAAAAGCAAGAGCCAGAAGCGGCCTCTCCGATGCCGATTCTGACTCACATGAGCCTTAACTCAGCAAGTTGAACGCCGCAAATTCGTGCATTCGTACTCGTTGAGTTAAACCGGGCGCAGCGCGCCGGTTTAACTATTGGTAGGCGCGATTGGAATCGAACCAACGACCTCATCCATGTCAAGGATGCGCTCTAGCCAACTGAGCTACGCGCCTGAGTGAGGGCGAATTGTATCGGAACCCCGCGGCCGGTTCAAATAGAATCAGGGGCTTGGAACGCGAATTCGGGAGGCCATATGGCAGCTTATGTGATTGTCGAGATGACCGTGACCGATCCGGCGGGGATCGAGAATTACCGCAAACTGGCCGGTGCCGCGGTCGCGCTGTACGGCGGCCGCTTCCTCGTGCGCGGCGGCAAAAGTGAGACTTTCGATGGGGACTGGCACCCCGAGCGCCTCGTCGTCCTCGAATTTCCCGGACTGGAGGAAGCAAAGCGATGGCGCGCCTCACCCGAGTATCGGGCAGCCTGCGAGATACGTGATCGTGCCGCGAGCACGCGCATGGTTGTTGTCGAAGGCACCGCATGATGCGCAGCATCGCGTCGGCCTGTCTCGTCGCCGCACTCACGGCGACGGCGCATCAAGCCGCTGCGCAACTGGCGAAGGAAGACATGGTGGATATCCCGGCTGGAGCATTCACCATGGGCAACAACAACGGCGCGGCGGACGAGCAACCCGAGCATCACGTCACGCTGCCTGCCTTTAGCATTGATCGCTATCCCGTTACCAACGCCCAGTTTGCGGTGTTCCTGCACGCGGTTGGTCCATTCAATGCGAATGGCGAACGTCTCTTCGATGTTCGGGATCCGGATGCGCGCATCCGCCAAGTCGGCGCCCGCTGGGCTGCGCACGCCGGTTTCGAACAGCATCCGGTCGTCGAGGTCTCCTGGGCCGGGGCGCGTGATTATTGCGCCTGGCGCGGCAAGCGACTGCCGACCGAGGCGGAATGGGAAAAGGCGGCGCGCGGAACCGACGCGAGAAAATACCCGTGGGGTAACGCCCCGCCCGATCGCACCCGCGCGCAGCACAACGCGGAATACAACGAAACGGCGCCGGTCGATCGCTTTCCGGAGGGCGCAAGCTTCTATGACGTGCAGGATCTGTCGGGCAATGCCTGGGAATGGGTCTCCAGCGCGTACCGCTCCTATCCCTATGATGCCAAGGATGGGCGCGAAGACCTGGCGCCGGGACCTGTGCGCGCCACCCGCGGTGGAGGCCATGACTCCGGGGTCGATGAGATCACCGTAACCCAGCGCGGTCGCAATCTGTCGCGCAACCCGGCCTCGGGCCATCACAATATCGGCTTTCGCTGCGCCCTCTAACACCTCGGTTACCAGTGACCAGTGACCGGAACGCTACCGATAAGCGGGGAGGACAGCGTTTGGATACCGAAGCGATTCACGCCGCTGGCTGCTGGTGAAGTCATCACGACCGGAACACTCACCGCGGCGCTGCCGATTCGGCCCGGCGAAACCTGGTCCTCAGAGTACAGCGGGCTACCGGTGGCCGGACTTCAGCTTACGTTTACGGATTAAGGCGCCCTGCGGAATGATTGGCGCGAAGGATGAGCGAAACGCACGCGAATTTAATTCATCATTCAACATTTAACATTGCTTCTAGAGCCACGCCTGAAGCCACGTGGCAATGCCCAAGAAAGAGAAAAAGCCGACGACGTCCGTTACGGTGGTGAGCACGATGGAACTCGACTGCGCGGGATCGAAGCCCATGCGGTTCAGCACGATCGGAATCGCGGCACCGGAAAATCCGGCTGCAACCATTGCTATCACCATCGCAGATGCGATAACGACAACTAGACCAAAAGATCCGCTCCACACCCAGACCCCCAGCGAGCACACGGCGGCAACGGCAAGACCGTTGAGCAGTCCGACGTTGATTTCCTTGAATACGACGCGAAGCAGATGCCGCGCGCTGATTTCACGCAACGCCAACCCGCGCATTGTGACGGCCAGCGCCTGCGCGCCCGCGTTGCCGGATTGGCCGGCGACGACCGGGAGCAGGACCGCAAGCGCCGTGAACTTGGCGATCGTGGTCTCGAACAAGCCGACCACCGCGGCCGCGAGAAAAGCGGTCGCAAGATTGATCTGTAACCAGGGCAGCCGCTTGATCACCGCGAACCAGGTGTGCGATAACGCGCGCTCGTCCTTGCTGGCACCCACCATGGTCTGGATATCGAGGGTGGCATCCTCTTGGACGGCCGTGAGCAGCGCGGCCTGATGGATAACGCCGACGAGGCGGCCCGTCACGCTCACCACGGGCAGTGCGGGCACGCGCTGCTGCTCGATTTTCTCCACGACCTCTTCCTTGAGCGCGGCATCGAGCACGGCTGCCGTTACGGGTCGTGCCAGCTGGCTTAGCAGCTGGTCCGATGGCGCCAGTGCCAGGTCCTGGATCTCGAGGCGTCCAGACAAGACTCCGTCGTTATCCACCAGGAACAACTCGCGCATCGCGCGGTTCTTTCTGAAGCTGCGCATACGCTCGATCGCGTCCCCAGCGGTCATGTCACCTCTGAAACTCGTCACCCGCGGATCCATGAGCCGCCCAGCGGTATCGGGGGGATAGGCCATGAGGCCTTCAACGAGCTTTCTCGCCGTCGGTTCCATCCTCGCCAGCCATCGACTGCGCTCCCCCGCTTCGAGCGCAAGCAGCAGTTCCGCTGCGAGAGGCGAATCCATGTCGGTGAAGAGACGCCCGACCATCGCCTCGGGCAGCCGTTCGATCAGGCGCTCCTGGACGTCCGCTGCAAGCTGCTCGAAGACAGGCAGGACCAGCTCCGGCGGCTGGTTTTCGATCGCCTGCGCAGCCTGCGCGGCGGGAAGCCGCTCCAGCTTGCGCGCCGCCTCTCGCGGAAAATCCTGCAGATAGCGTTTCTCCAAAGCGACCACCACCGATTCAGCGCTCATTATTCCTCCTGGTCTTGCCCATTGCCGACACCGGCGGTAGCGCCCTGACGACACCTTCCGTTAGCGCAGCAAGCGTCTGCCAGTAGACACCAGCCGCTCCCGCTGCGAGGGGCAGGTCGGCCTTCGCCATCATGTCGGAAAGCTGCTTCGTGAGCATGCGCCGATGTACGGCTCCGACAAGTCGGTTCTCCCGCTCGACCACCGGCAGAACATGAAACGTTTCCCATCCCTGGTATCGCGCTATAGACCCGACCGAAGAAAGCGCGGAAACGGTGTATTCCGGCGTTCGCATGACGCTCGCCACCGCCGCGCGCGGCGCGGCACGCACCAGTTCGGCCACACCGAGCACGCCGACGAGACGACGCTGGGATTCGCATACGAAGGCGCAATCGCCCAGCTCGCCCTCGAACTGCCGCACCTGCACCAGCGCATCTGCGACGGTGGCCTCCGGGGAGAGCACGAGGGGCGAGGGATCCATGCTGGCGCCACAGGTGCCCTTGGGATAGCCGATCAGCATCCGCACGGCAACCGCCGTCGCGACTGGCAGCCGCATGAGCAACCGGGTCTGCCGCTCGAGCGACACGTGCTGAAGCAATCGAGACACTTCCTGCGGTCCCATCGGCTGGAGCAACGCGCTGACCTGATCATCCTCCAGCCGCCCGAAAACTTTGGCGCTAAACGCCGGCCCAAGGTGTCGCAGCACTGGCAGCGCTAGAGACGGCGCCACCGCCGCCAGAAACTCAGCGCCATCCGCAGGAGAGAGACCCTCGAGGACCCGCGCCGCCTCCGCCGGGTGCCCCTCGACAAATGCGGCGGATAGCCCGTTCACTTCACGCATCGGCGCCCTTTGGGGAGAGCAGCAAGATCGTCTCTTCGTTGTAGACTTTCGCAGGAATGTTTGCGCGACCCTGCTCCGTCTCGAGCACTACCGAAACCGCGGTCAGCTCGAGAATTATGCCCTCTGTGGCGCCAATTCTCACTCGCTGGCCCGGCTCGAACGCGTGACGCAGGTAATGCGCGCCGATCAGGTTGGCCACATAGTTCCTCGCCCCAAGGCTGACCGCCAGCGCCACACCTCCGATTATGGCGCTCGCCGTCACGGCGGCAAGCACGACCAGGAACGTGATCTCGATGCCGATCTGGTCGGCGCCCATGACTGCGGCGGTGACCAGTATCGCACCCTGCACGATCCGACCGATTTGCAACCGCTGGGTATCGGGCAGCGCGGCAAGCCCCGCCACCGTGAGGTCGCGCGCGAATCCCGACAGCAGGACGCCGGCCAGAATGATGAGCAGTCCCGCCACCAAAGTGGGCAGGTATGTCATCACGTCCTTTAACCAGGACGAGAATGCATCGAGCCCCAGGACGTGCGCGGCAGCAGCCGCGAAAAATACGATCACCACCCAGAACAGGATGCTGCCCACGATCTCTGTCGATGCGGAAGGCAGCGCTGACGCCCTGCCCACAGGCCCGCGCCAGAGGCGGTGCAGCACGAGCTCGAGCACGCGCATCAACTTCACTGCCAGGCCGCGCAGCAGCCGTGCGATGAGCCATCCGACGAGCAGCAGCAGCGCCGCTCCGAGCAGCTTGGGTGCATACTCACCGAGTTGCGCACCCAGCTGGGAAAATGCATTCGCAAGCGACGCGCGTAATGATTCGTAGGTGTCCATTCCCATCCTCCTTATGCGCTGCTCAGCGGCGGCCGGCCCGCGCCACGCCCGGCACGTCCTGGAGCTGAAGCAGGACGCGTCGCAGCTGACCGAGATCGCCAACCTCCAGTGTAATGCGCATGCGCGTCGCCGTCTCGCTCGCCGCCAGACGGGTCGCCAGGACGCGGATTTTCTCGCGCGCCAGCGCCTCCGAGATCTCGCGCGCCAGGCTGGAACGGCTTGCGGCCTCGATCTCTATATCCACGGCGAACGCCGATCCAGCGGCGCCGCTCCATTGCGCCGGCACCACTCTGGCCCGATCGAGGCGTGCGACATTGGAACAGCTCGCACGGTGCACGCTCACACCCCGCCCGCGTGTCACAAAACCGAGGATCGGCTCCGGTGGGACCGGTTTGCAGCAGCGCGCCGGAACGGTGAGCAGGCGGTCGACCCCGACGACCAGAATCCCGCCCCGGTTGGCGGACGCGTCCCCGCGCCGGGGCACGGCCAGCGGAATCGCATTCTCGGGCGGTTGCACCTCGGCGCGGGGATTCAACGCACGCACGGCATCCTGCAACTGCCGATGCCGGATCTCTCCCCGTCCGACATCAGCGAGAAAATCATCGGCCCGGGAATATCCGAGTTGCGCAGCCAGCTTCTCGACGCTGAGGCTCGTCATGCCTTGGCGCTGCAGCTCTTTCTCCACGACCGCCCGGCCCTGCGTCATGGCAGCCGCAATATTCTGGCGATTGAACCACTGCCTGATCTTGCTTCGCACGCCTGCGCTCTTCACGTAGCCGAGCGCCGGGTTGAGCCAATCGCGGCTCGGCCCGCCCTGCTTGGCCGGAAGTATTTCAACCTGCTGCCCGTTGGCGAGCGGCGTATTGAGCGGTACCATGACGCCATCGACCTTCGCGCCGCGGCAGCGGTGGCCGAGGTCGCTGTGCACGTGATAAGCGAAGTCGACCGGCGTCGCCCGTCGCGGCAGGTCGATTACCCTGCCCTGCGGCGTGAGCACGTAGATCGTGTGCTCGAACAGACCGGTGCGGAATTGCTCTGCCAGTTCCCCGGCATCATGCACCTCGTCCTTCCATTCCAGGATCTGGCGCAGCCATGCGAGCTTCTCGTCGAAGCCACGATCTCCGCGCGCGCCTTCCTTGTAGCGCCAATGGGCCGCGACCCCCAGCTCGGAGTGCTGGTGCATCTCGTGCGTGCGGATCTGGACTTCCACGGCTTTTCCTTCCACTCCGATCACGGCCGTATGCAGGGACCGGTACTGGTTACTCTTCGGTTTGGCGATGTAATCGTCGAACTCCCCGGGAATCGGGGTCCACAGATTGTGCGTGAGACCCAAGGCCGCATAGCAATCCTTGACGTCATTGACCAGCACCCGCACGGCACGCACGTCGTAGAGTGTCTCGAAATCCATGTTCTTGCGCTGCATCTTCTTATAAATGCTGTAGATGTGCTTTGGCCGGCCAGTGACCTCGGCCACGATGCCGGCGCGCGCCAGCTCGCCTTTGAGTTGCGCGATAAGGTTCTCGATGTAGCGTTCGCGGTCGACGCGCTTCTCGTGCAGCCAGCGCGCGATGGTCCTGTAGGTCTCGGGCTCGAGGATGCGGAGCGAGAGATCCTCCATTTCCCACTTCGTCTGCCACACCCCCAGACGGCTGGCGAGCGGGGCAAACAGGTCGTGCGTGAGCCGCGCCCTCTCGCGCCGCATATCGCTCGGCTCTTGCCGCGCGAGAAAGCGCAGATCCTGAACATGATCCGCGAGTTTCACCAGGACCACCCGGACGTCCTGCACCATCGCGAGCAGCATCTTGCGCAGCGCCTCCAGCTGCGCTGCGTGCTGCTCCGGCTTGGGCTCCACCGGCTGCCGTATGGAAAGGGCGCCCAAGTGTGCCATCCGGACAACGCCGTCCACCAGATCGGCCACCGCCGCGCCAAAGCGCTCGCGGATGACTGCCCCCCGCTCCGGCACGCGGGTGGCAACGGGCGCGAGAACCGAGGCCACCAGCGCCTCGGCATCGAGGCGCAGGTCCAGCAGGACGCCCGCGGCCCCGATGGCGTGGGCGAGCGCGGGCTCGCCGCTCGGCAGCGCATGACTCTCCAGTTGTTCGCTTGCGAAACGCACGGCGACGCGCAGTACTTCGAAATCCGGCGGTGCGACGCGCCGCTCGATTTTCGATAGCCATGTTCCGCACAGGTCGGTGTCGCCTGGCGTTATCAGTTCCAGATGCGTTGCCTTCATATTCCTTGGCGATTACACGTAGATCGTCCGCACCCCCCGGCTGATTTCTTCCCCGCGCCGCTTCGGCCTAAACTGGCGCGGGAGCCTGGTTCGCACCATAATCGGGCAGGGGTTCAAGCGGGCGGCCATTCTTGGTGCGCCAACGTTTAAGCTTCCAGCCAAATGATCTGGGCGACGAGCCACACGACCAACGCCGGGGTCTTGAAGTCTGCTCGCTCGACAGGAGCGTGGTACAGGAGTTGCTTCGAGCAGTAAAACATGGATCACAAAACCAGCGTGGCGAAGCCCGCATTCTACAACGACATGTACCAGGCCGACGGTTTGGTCCGGGCCCACTATGCCGCTTACGCCGAGTGGCTCGAGGACAAGCCAGTCGAGTATTTACTGCAGAAACAGCGCGAAGCCGATACGCTCTACACGCGGCTCGGCATCACGTTCGCGGTCTATGGCGACGAGACCGGCGTCGAGCGCGCGATTCCCTTCGACATCATCCCGCGCATTTTCGACGCCGCGGCCTGGTCGAAGATCCATGACGGAGCGTGCCAGCGCGTGCGCGCGCTGAACGCGTTCCTGCGCGATATCTACCACAATCAGAACATCGTGCGCGCCGGCATCGTGCCCGCAGAGTATGTGATGGGCAACAGTCTTTATCGCCCCGAAATGCGCGACTTCGCCGTTCCAGGCGATGTCTACGTCCAGGTAGCCGGCGTTGATGTCGTTCAGACCGGCAGCGATGAGTTCTCCGTGCTCGAGGACAACCTGCGCACACCGTCCGGGGTCTCCTACATGCTCGAGAACCGCAATATGATGATGCGGCTCTTCCCCGAGTTGTTCGCGCGCATGTCCGTGGCGCCGATCGATCACTACACCAATCTGCTGCTGGAAAACCTGCGCTCGGTCTCGCCCGGCGGCAGGACCGACCCGGTAGTGGTGGTGCTCACGCCAGGCCCCTACAACAGCGCGTACTTCGAGCATGCGTTCTTGGCCCAGCAGATGGGTGTCGAACTGGTCGAGGGTCAGGATCTGTTCGTGGCGGATCAGCATGTCTACCTGCGTACCACCCGCGGACCCCAGCGGGTCGACGTCATCTACCGCCGAATCGATGACGACTTTCTCGATCCGCTCGCCTTCCGTCCCGATTCGGTGCTCGGCGTCGCCGGTCTGTTCGCGGCCTACCGCGCCGGCAATGTAACGTTGGCCAATGCGATCGGGACCGGGTTAGCCGACGACAAGTCGACTTACATCTACGTGCCCGAAATGATTCGTTTCTATCTTGGCGAGGAGCCGATCCTGCAGAACGTCCCGACCTGGCAACTGCGCAAGCCCGACGACCTCAAGCATGTCCTGTCCCGTCTTTCTGAACTGGTCGTCAAGGAAGTCCAGGGCTCGGGG
>JAOTTL010000203.1:0-6041 GCA_029864385.1 Betaproteobacteria bacterium
ACGGCTGGGCGAGGCATTGATCGTGCAGGAGCCGCAGGTGATGGAAACCATACAGGGCCTGCGGCGGCGGGCGGCGGCCGCCGGCAATCTCGGCCCGAGCGAAGAGATGCGAATCGTACGGGAAGGTGCGCACATCCTGATCGAGCCTGCCAGCCCGCAGGTGGTCTACGTTCCATATTACGACCCGGCCGTCGTCTACGGCCCGTGGTGGTGGCCAGCATACCAGCCGGTCTATTGGGCGCCGTGGGCAGGGTACTACGTGAGGACGGCGTACGCGCCGGCATTTATATGGGGTAGCGGAGTCGTTATCCGGACGGGATTCTTCTTCGGTCATTTCAACTGGCCGCACCGGCAGGTGATTGTCGTCCACCCGCAACCGGCCAGAGTGGTCGTGAAGCGCCAGGTGACGGTTATTCATCGGGCACCCGTGGCGCGGGACCGCAAACCCGTGCGCTGGCAACACGATCCCCGCCGTCGCCAGGGCGCTCCCTACCGGCACGCTGAAAAGCGCGATTCGAGGCTCGCACAACCCAAAACAACGGGCAATGCTCGGCGTCCGGACGGGATCGGTAACACGCTGCGCCTCCGGTCACGAAGCACACCGCGGGCTCCGACGCTCCGCACGGACGCTCGCCGTGCGGCTGCCGCTCGCAACAGACATGGCCGGCAAGCCCAAGGCGCCAGACCGGCACCTACTCCAGCTACGCGCAGTGCCGGTGATCGCCGAGATGGCGGACGGCCGGCCGCGACGGTGCGCAAAATTGCTCCTGTTGCGCGGCCGTCGGCGTCGCGCGGCAGCTCCGCGCTCCGCGTGGCGGATGGCCGACATCGCGCCAAGGTGCTGCAAGGGGACGTCGCAGCGCGTCGTTCCGCTAGCGCTGAGAAGAAACCTGTGACCGGTCGCCAGGGCGGGCTTAGGGGACAGACCACTAACCACACCAAGAGAACCAACAATAAATTGAACCGCCGAGACGCCGAGAGAAGCAGAATCGAACTTGAACCGCCAAGACGCCAAGGGCGCCAAGAAAAAAAGCTCCACCGCCGAGGGCGCAGAGGGCGCGAAGGAAAATAAAAGCCTTACCGCTAAGGGCGCCAAGGCCGCCAAGGAAAACAAGAGTGTTAAAGCACAGACACGAAGGACACAAAGGAAACATACTCAAGAATCCATGGGCGCGGAGGCAACGCGAAGAGTGGCATACAGGAAACGCCTTCCTTCGACCTTCCTCCTTCCGCGTAGGCGCTGCTCCTTCGGTGTATCGTAGAGGCGTCGAAGGGCCCGTCATACACTGGAGGACTCATGCCCCGCATCGCGCCGTTGCCGCTCACGTCGGAACCTGAAGTTCTGGAGGCGCTGGACAATTTCAAGAGGTCGCTCGGGTTCGTCCCGAATGCCGCGCTCATCATGCAGCACAAGCCCAAGCTTGCGCGCGGGTTTGCCCTGCTGTCCTGGTCCCTCTGGGGCCCGGACAGCGAGGTTGACGTCGGCTTCAAGCGGCTGTTGAGCCACGTCTCGAGCACCGTCCACGGGTGCCGCTACTGAATGGCGCACAGCGCCGGGGCGTCGCTCCGGCTCGGCATCCCGGAGGAGAAGTTCGAGGCGGTGTGGGAATACCGTACGAGCCCGCTGTTCACCGAGGCGGAGCGCGTCGCGATCGAGTTCACCGTCGCGGCCTCCTCCCAGCCCAACGACGTGACCGACGCGCTGTTCGCTCGCATGAAGCACTACTGGTCGGAGGGCCAGATCGTCGAGATCACCGGCGTCATCGCGCTGTTCGGCTTTCTCAACCGCTGGAACGACACGATGGCAACACCGCTCGAAGAAGAACCGGCCCGCATTGGTGAGAAGCACCTCGCGAAGCGGGGATGGAGCGTCGGGAAACACAAGGGCGAAAGATGATTTCAGAATTCAGGACACTCGGAGTGCGAACCCCTTCACAGCGAGCTACGGTGTTGGTGCCAATGCGTGCAACGATGCTGCTGAGTATCCGCGCATGCCTTGCGACGGCGTTGCTTGTGATGATGGCCGTCTTGGGTCAGTCGGTTCACGCCGCAGGCGGAGGTCAGACGAGGTTTCAGTACATTTCGGCGCAGTACATCGCGGCATTGGGTAACCCCGGTGCGAACTCCGGGAGCGGCGCGCAAACGTGGGGTTTGTGGCCTCTGGACCCGGGCCCTCGGGGAGTTACGCTAAGCGACTTTGAGCAGTTGAAGAAAGCAGGCGGCGTCGCCCCAGAACGCTGGAAATTCGACGGCAAGGACTGGTGGCTGGAGGAACACGGCTTGATCATGGAGCAGCCTGAGTTTCCGCTGCCTCCTGGCAAATACCTGGTCACGGGTGCCCGCGAGGTGACGACTGTGCTGACCATTCATCCCGCTGACAAGAAAGGAGACAGGCGCTGGGAGCTCGACGACCACGCGACCCTCCACGACGTGACGCACTTGGCCTGCCGCTCCGCGCGCTATACACCGGCGACTGGTAATGGTTCGTGTTCTCCGGCAAACGTGCAAAAGACTGCGTTTCCGGTCGATCCAGGGGGGGCGATGCCTCCAGTCGAGGGCTGCAAGAAGCAAGACTATACGGTTCTCATCGTGATCGGTGTGGCCGTGGAAGACGAACGCCGGTGACGGTTAA
The DNA here is from genome assembly GCA_029864385.1 of Betaproteobacteria bacterium. Taxonomy (GTDB): domain Bacteria; phylum Pseudomonadota; class Gammaproteobacteria; order Burkholderiales; family SG8-41; genus SG8-41. The sequence continues at coordinate 2,633 of JAOTTL010000203.1, forward strand.
TGGGGCAACGTTAATGGGGATTAATGGGGACTGGGGATTAATGGGGACAGACCCATTAAATTGAAACATTCCGAGATGATACGACTCACGCAGGGCGACGCGCCTTTGCTTAGAGCCCCGGTTTTATCCTCAAAAACGTCGCGCTAAGCGCCTGGAGCGGCCTTCCGGTACGCAGATACGTTCTCCGATCAACGTCTTGCGTAGGTGCGACCCCACTATGCAACACTTCCGACTTTCGACTATCGACTTTCATCTCCAATCTGCCCGCGTCCGTGGACGAGCATCGCAGCCTCATCGCGCTTTTAATCGCGTCCGCTTTCATCGTGGCGGGCGGCATTCACTATCAGACCCCGATGCTGGCGGCGATCGCCGCGGAATTCGAGGCGGATGCCGCGGCAACGGGCTGGATACCCACGCTCTCTTTCGGCGGCATGCTGGTGGGCATCATGTTTTTCGTGCCGCTGGGGGATCGAATCGACAAGCGCCGGCTGGTGCTGTGCAAGATCGTCGTGCTTCTGCTCGCGCAGGCGATGATGGCGATAGCGCCGTCGATCGCGGTGCTCGCGGCCGGCAGCCTGGTGACGGGCATTTGCACGTCGCTCCTGCAGAGCTTCATCGCGATTACCGCGGAGACCGCGCACCCGGAGCATCGCGGGCGCGCGCTGGGCACGCAGCTGACGGCGATGTTCAGCGGCATCCTGTTCGCGCGCATTGTCGGCGGATTGATCGCCACGCACATCGGCTGGCGCTACAGCTACGCGCTGTCGGCGGGCATGCTGCTCATGCTCATCCCCGTATTGTGGGCGCGGCTGCCCAGCACGCGCCCCACCTCGCAGGCGTCGTATCGCGATTTGTTATGGTCGATCTACCGGCTCCTGCGCACGCATGGCGGCATACGGCGCGCCGCGGCGATACAGTTCATGTTCGGAATCTGCTACGGCGGATTCTGGGCGGTAGCCGCGCCCATGCTCGCGATGCTCCATCGAGCGGGGCCGACAGCGGCGGGCTTGATCGGCATCCCCGGCTCGGCGGGCATACTCGTCACCCGTCCGGCGGGGCGCTGGATGGACCGTGCCGGCCTCATGCCGGTGGTGCTGGCGGGCATTCTATCGATGCTGTCCGCCTGGATCGCCATGGGTTTCGGCGTGTGGTCCATTGCCGGGGTGGTCGTCGGAGCGATACTGCTCGACTGCGGCTTGCGCACGGCGATGGTGGCCAACCAGACGCTGGTCAATTCGGCGGTGCCGGATTCGCGCGCGCGCGCCAACACCCTGTTCGGATTGCACGTGTGGGGCGGCAACGCCGTGGGCGCGTTTTTGATGAGCTGGACGTTCGCGCATTACGGCTGGCTCGCCGTGTGCGGCGTTGCGATGACCGCGATTGTCATTGCGCTGCTGATACATCTCGGTGTTTTGCCGATTGGAAAGACGGCGGAATAATCCAGTGATGAAGTGACGAGTGACGAAAAAGCTTCACCGCCAAGACGCAGAGAACGCAGAGAACAACCAATACGATTTTGCCGCAGATAAACGCAGATACACGCAGATGTACTAATACAAGAACCCGGAACCCCGTTCATTTAGCCGCCGATGGACGCCGATGAACGCCGATCAAACGTAAAGCTTCACCGCCAAGAACGCCAAGAGAAGCAAGGACAATAAATGAACCGCCGAGACGCGGAGAGAACCAGACCTTAGATTGAGCCGCCGAGGCGCCGAGCCCGCCGAGGAAAACAAGAGCGTTAAAGCACAGACACTAAGGACACAAAGGACGCCAGTAGTGTCCGGTTAACTTTCGAACAAATTCAATTGACTGGATGAATTTAGCGAAATTGAGTTCAGTGGTTGAAGCCTAAGCAGTTGATCCAGTGGGGTTGTCTCGAACATGGTCAGACTCAGGATCTGTAGAGTTTCATAGAGAGAGGCATCCAGGCCCAAGCGTTTCTTCACGATGGCGGCAAGCACGTAGACACTCACGGCGATCCACACTTGGGTCTTGACTGCGTTCTCGGAAGTACCGAAGAAGGATTTGATTCGCAAATGTTGCTTGATCCACTTGAAGAACAGTTCCACCTGCCAGCGGCAGCGATAAAGCTCGGTGATCGCGTCCAGTCCGGGTCGGACCAAGCCAACTTCCTGACTCAATACGGCAAAGGGCTTTTTTGGGCGCACTTTTGAGGTTTAGACGGCCAGTTCTGGCGGCAAAACCGCCGCTCTAACGCCGCGACGGACGCGGCTGAGGGATGAGGGACGAAATCCTACGAGCTGTAGTTCGAGGGGGTCTAACCCCATGTATTGCTGTCGGCCAAAACGCAGTCGTTTGAATGACGGCGGGCGTTGCCTACATCCCCCTTGGCGTTGTCGTCGCGTCCTTGGGTTTAAGGTTTTCGAGTAGATTTCCTCTGCGGCCTTCGCGGTAAAGCCTTTATTTTCCTTGGCGTCCTCCGCGTCTTGGCGGTAAAGCTTTACGTTTCATCGGCGTGCATCGGCGTTCATCGGCGGCAATAAATATAAAATTCCATCTGCGCTAATAAGCCAGCCGTACATGTAGTCCATCGTAGGCGGAGCGCGCCATGGCATCCGTGAGCTGCGCGCTGCGCAGGCCATCGATTCCCGACGGCATGAATTCGCGTCCCTCAAGTAACGCATCGCTGCATGCTGCAATGCACGCGGCGTGGGCATTGATGGCGGGAAATTCCGCGGTGCGCGACTCGCCGCTCCCATTCACGACTTCCAGCACGCCGCCTGCGCGGCTACGGGTCAGTCCTCGCCCGGTAATGCGTCCCTTGCTGCCGTAGATTACGAAATCGTTGTGTGGAAAGGGCGACTTCTCGTGGACGCTCAACTGTGCGAGAACGCCGCTGCTAAAGCGTAGCAGCGCTACATTGGTCTCCTCCATGACGCCGCGCGGCGTATCAAAGAACGCCGACACCATCTCGACTTCCGCCGCGATGAGGTAGCGCAGGATGTCGTAGACATGCACGCCGATGCTGTAAGTGGTGCCCAGCCCGGCGATTGCGGAATCGATGCGCCAAGTTCCTAGCCTTCCACCAGGCCGCGCTCCGGGACTGGCCTCCATCTGGACGAGACGAACCTCGCCAATCTCGCCGCTTTCTGTAATCCGTCTCGTCTCGATGAAGCCGGGCATGAAGCGGTTGTGGAAATTGATCCCTAGCCTGACGCCTGCCTTCTCGCACTCACGCAACGCGCGTTCGGCGTCTGCTGTGCTCGTCGTCATCGGCTTGTCGCAGAACACGTGCTTGCCGGCCCGCGCGGCGGCAATGATCTGCTCCGCATGCTGAGAATTGGGCGTATGGATCGCTACGACGGTCACGTCAGGATTGCGCAGCATGTCCTCGTAGCTCGTGTAGGCGTACCGGGCGCCGAATTTTTCCGCAAAGGCATTCGCG
>JAOTTL010000040.1:0-23833 GCA_029864385.1 Betaproteobacteria bacterium
CGATCTCCTGGAAGGCGCAGTGGCCGCAGCGGCTGAGCTGGAGCGCGAGATCGCACCTCATCTCGACCGCGCGATCGAACGGTTGAGCCCGGTCGAGCACGGTATTCTGCTGCTTGCCGGCTATGAGCTTGTGCATCATCCGGAGGTGCCGTTCCGGGTGGTCGTGAACGAGGCCGTCGAGCTGGCCAAGGCCTACGGCGGCACGGACGGTTACCGCTTCGTCAACGCTGTGCTTGACAAGCTCGCCGCGCGTTTGCGGGAAGCGGAAGTGAAGGCTGTGTCATGATGAACCCGATGCAAATGGGGGAGATGGATCCGCGCCTGAAGAAGCGGATGATCCTGTTCTACCTGGCTGGAATATTCAATGCGGTGCTGGGGGGGTATATCCTGCTCCACGGCCGGCAGTTTCTGCCACCGAGCACGGCACTGCTCCTGGTGTGCTTTTTCTTCGGCTTCGCCGCGGTGGATTTCTACTTCCCGCGACTGATGAAGAAGAGGTGGCTCCAGGAACAGGCGCGGGTCGCCGCGCAGCGTCAGGCCGGAGAGGACAAGCCCGCGGACCCGTCCTGAATGCCTGCATCCGACGAAACGCGGGGGGTGCCGCCGCCCGTTCGGCGCACCCGGAGCACTGCCCGCGATGCTGTTTAACTCCTATCCTTTCCTGCTCGTTTTTCTCCCGCTGACGCTCGCGGGTTTCTTCCTCATTGCCCGCGCGAGTCACGTAGGGGCCGCGGCATGGCTGGCCCTGGCCTCGTTAGCCTTCTACGGCTGGTGGAACCCGGTCTACGTGTTGCTGCTGCTCGCCTCGATCCTCTTCAACTTCTTCGTCGGCCGCGCGATCGTTCGCACGGCCGGCACGCCGCGGGCACGGCGGCTGCTCATCGCCGGGGTCGCAACGGACCTGCTGCTGCTCGGCTATTACAAGTACATGGATTTCTTCGTCAGCAATCTCAATCATCTGGGCGCGGGGCTGCCGCTGCCCCATATCGTGCTGCCGCTCGGCATCTCGTTCTTCACGTTCACCCAGATTGCATTCCTCGCCGACGCTTATCAGGGCAAGGCGGCGGAGTACCGCTTCGCGCATTACTGCCTGTTCGTCACTTATTTTCCGCACTTGATCGCGGGCCCGATCCTGCATCACAAGGAGATGATGCCGCAGTTCGGCGAGGCGGAGACCTACCGGCTCAAATGGGAAAACCTGTCGGTCGGGCTCACGATTTTCTTCATCGGCCTGTTCAAGAAGACGGTTATCGCAGACGGCGTTGCCGTTTACGTCGGGCCGGTGTTCTCGGCGTACGAGAGCGGCGCCCGGCTGCCCTTGCTCGATGCCTGGGCGGGTGTCGTTGCCTTCTCGTTCCAGGTTTATTTCGACTTTTCGGCCTATTCCGACATGGCCATTGGGCTGTCGCTCATCTTTGGCGTGCGCTTGCCGCTCAACTTTCACTCGCCCTACAAGGCGGTGAACATGACCGAGATGTGGCAGCGCTGGCACATGACGCTCACACGTTTTCTGCGTAACTACATTTTTGTACCGTTGGGCGGAATGCGCAAAAGTGCTGCCCGCCGCTACTACGCCTTGTTCGTGACGTTCGTGCTGTGCGGGATCTGGCACGGCGCCGGCTGGACCTTCGTCGTGTTCGGGGCGCTGCACGGGTTCTACCTGTGTGTCAATCAAGCGTGGCGCCTGATGCGAAAACGCCGGGGCTGGGACCGGCCCTCACCGACGTGGTGGGGGCGCATGATCGGCGTCGGGATCACCTTCGTCGCATGGCTCGTGGGGTGTGTTTTCTTTCGCTCCGAGACGCTGCAGGGCGCTCGTTACATTCTCGAGGGCATGGCGGGGATGCATGGGCTGGTCTTGCCGTATCGATGGCTGGAATCATGGGGACCGGTCGGGCAATGGCTGATGGCGCGCGGAGTCGAATTCCAGTACCAACCCACTTTCGGCGGCGGCGGGCAGGTCAATTGGATCCTGCTATGCTTCATCATCGTCTGGTTCATGCCTAACACCCAGCAGATCATGGGCGGGCACCGTCCGGCGCTGGCCCTGCCAGCCGATGTCCCCACCGCGGGAGACCGCTGGTGGCAGTGGCGGCCGACCTGGGCGTGGCTCGCCTTCGGCGTCTTGGCGGCGGTGTGGGGAATGCTCTCGATCTCCGGGCTTTCAGAATTCATTTATTTCCAGTTCTGATGACTCGCGCGTTTCCATACCGGATCTTCTGTCTCCGGCTCGTTTTCGGAGCCGCAGTCGTTATGGGGGGTGTCGGTCTGCTGAATCGCGTGGTGGATCCTTTCTGGTATTACCGCGACGTGGCCATCGAGGGGTTCAACGCAGTCAAGACGAAATTCCGGCGCTTCGAACGTCATGTGAAGCCCGCCATTCTTGCGCGCGAGCGGCCCGAGGCCGTGACGCTGGGCAGTTCGCTGACCGAGGTTGGGTTCGATCCGCTCAACCCCGCTTTTACCGACCATGGGCGACTGACGGGATTTAACTTTGCCGTGGCCGCAGCCCAGTGGCAGATCATCCAGTGCTATTTCAAGTATGCAATCGGTCATGCACCAATCAAACGGGCGGTCGTGGAAGTGCGGCCCATGGACCTGGCCGACGCGGATTGCGCTGTGCCCGAGGCAGCGCTGGACATTGCCACCCCGGCGCAGCTCCTATTCTCTACCCGCGCCCTGAAAGCATCGATTGAGACCATTCAGGGGCAGGGCAAGGAGCGCCCGAGCCATACGCGGGAAGGCCAGTATTTCTATGCTCGATACGATCCCGGCGTGGAATCCCGTTTCCGGGAGATTCTGGGGCGGCGCCTCAAGAAGGGGCAATGCGACCTGGCTGCGCTCAGGCAAGGCGTGTCGGCCGCACTCCTACCTATGAAGGACGGACCGATGCGACAACTGGATCTCTCGGGCCTTCGCAAAGTGGTGCGTATTGCACGGGCGAAGGGAATCGAGCTGCGGCTGGTCGTACACCCGAGGCACGCCTACGATTATGAAATGGATGCCCTGTGTCCGGCAGCGATTGACCAATGGGATGTCTTGCGGCAGATGGCCAGCGTCGTGCACGAAGCATCCGGCGGCGACGACCGGATCCAGCTCTGGGCGTTTGTTGGCTACGACACCATTACCGGGGAGCCGGTGAGCGCGAACATGAAGCTCTGGCAGGATCCCCTACACCTCAATTTCGAGATTGGTGACATCATGCTCAACGCGATGTTCGGGCGCCCGTCGCCGGGATCCCCGAACATCGGGCGCAGGGTTTTTCCGGAGAATGTGGATGCGATTCGGCGCGATTTCTTGGAAGGGCGCGAGTCGTTTATCAAAGCGAATCCCTGGTTCTATCCCGGTCTCAGGACTCTTCTCTCGCAGGGCCGGGGGTCCTAGATGGCAACGCGCAGGATGCTTGGGGAATTCGACATCATCGGACGCTACTTTTCTCCGCCCGCTGCGGGCGCGGTGCTCGGCGTGGGCGACGATGCGGCGATTGTGCGTGCCCGGGATGGCGCTGAACTCGTCGTGACGACCGACCTCCTGGTGAGCGGCCGGCATTTCCGGCCCGACGCCGATCCCGCGCAGCTCGGTCACAAGGCGCTCGCAGTCAACCTTTCCGATATTGCGGCGATGGGCGCGGCACCGCGCTGGGCGACGCTCGCGTTGGCCGTGCCCAAGGCCGATGCGCGCTGGCTCGCTGCTTTCTCGCGCGGATTCATGCACCTCGCACGGCGGCACGACGTGGACCTGATTGGCGGTGACACGACGCGCGGGCCGCTTGCGATCTGCGTGCAGGTCATCGGTGAAGTGCCCGCGGGCAAGGCGCTGCGGCGCGATGGCGCGCGGCCGGGCGACGACGTCTGGGTGTCAGGTCGGCTCGGCGATGCGGGGCTGGTGCTGGCCGCGATGGCGGGCCAGGTGCTGCTCTCCCGCCGTGAGCAGGCCCGGCTTGCGCCACGACTGCACGTGCCGACGCCCCGCATCGAGCTCGGCATCGCGCTGCGCGGCGTCGCTCATAGCGCAATCGACATCTCCGACGGCCTGCTGGCCGACCTCGGCCATATCTGCGAGCGCTCACGCCTTGCGGCGGTCGTCGAGATGGAACTCATTCCGAGTTCGGCAACACTGAACAGGCATCTTCCGCGCGCCGCCGCCAGAACGGCGCTGCTTGCGGGCGGCGACGATTACGAGCTGTGCTTTACTGCGGGCCGCCGCGAGCGCGAGCGCATCGTGCGGCTGGCGCGGCGCCTGCACGTGGCGCTCACCCGGATCGGCACCATCGTGCCGCTGCACCGGAAGACGGCGACCGTAACGGTTCTCGGCAACCACGGCAAGGCGCTCATGTTGACACGGAGAGGTTTCGACCATTTCGCCTGAAACATCGGACGGCCGCTCACCCGGCCGTATCCGGATCAGGTATTCTCGCAGCAGAGGAGGACCACGATCATGGACAACGGAAAGTACTCAAAACCGCTAGCCTGGGCGTTCAGTCTCGGCGATCAGGCCCAGGGCATACCGCGAAAACTTGCCGAGGGGATCACGACACGAATCTTCCCCGGGCACAACGTCATGCTGTCGGTCGTGCGCATGGAGCCGCACTCGAGCGGGACGATACACAGCCACCCGGAGGAACAATGGGGGGTGCTGCTCGAAGGCGAGTGCGTACGCATCCAGGGTAGCGAGGAACGGGCGATGAAGGCGGGGGATTTCTGGTGCACGCCGGGCGGCGTTATGCACAGCGTGCGGACGGGCGCAGTGGCTGCGGTGGTTCTCGATATTTTCAGCCCGCCGCGGGAGGAATACAGAAAGCCAGGAGAAGGATTTGGCTCGCCGGCATGAGCGGCGGCCCGCGCAGGGCTTGAGCGTTGGCTGATCTCGTCTTGCGCCCGTCGTGGCGTTTCGTGCTGCGGCACCCGGCGCACTTCATTGCGTTTGGCGGCGGCATCGGGCTTGCGCCCTTGGCGCCCGGGACGTTGGGCACGGTCCTGGCGTTTCCCCTTTACTGGATCGCCGCGCCGCGCCTCGAGCCGGGGGAGTTCGTGTTCCTCGTCTGCGCCCTCTTCGGACTCGGCATCTGGGTCTGCGAGATTACCGGCCGGACGATCGGTATCAGCGACCACGGCGGCATGGTCTGGGACGAGACGGTGGCGTTCCTGCTGGTGCTTTTCCTGGTGCCGGCGACGCTTTATTGGCAGGGGGCGGCGTTCTTGCTTTTCCGGTTGTTTGATATTCTCAAGCCGCAACCCATCCGCTACTACGAGCGGAGATTTAAGAATGGATTCGGTGTGATGCTGGACGATCTCGTGGCGGCCTTTTTTACGCTGATCGTGCTGGCGATAGCTAAGATCGTTATCGACGGTCTGGCTTGATGAGGTGTTATAGGGTGAAGCGTGACATGATGGCGGGTGGCCGGCGGTCGGTTCGCGAATCACGAATCACGACTCACGGCTCTGCGAGGGAAAGTGATGGCGGATCCGGCCCTGTATCGACTGGCGGAAGAGTTAGGGGAGGCGCTCAAGGCCCGTGGCCTGATGCTCGCCACGGCAGAGTCGTGTACCGGTGGATGGGTTGCGGAGGCGGTGACGATGATTCCGGGCAGCTCGGACTGGTTCGAGCGCGGCTTCGTGACCTATACCTACGTCTCGAAGCGCGAGATGCTGGGCGTCGACGCGGACGTTCTCGGTCGGCACGGTGCGGTGTCGGAAGAAGTCGTGCGCCAGATGATGAGCGGTGCGCTCGAGCGTAGCCATGCCCAGGTGGCGGTCGCCCTGAGTGGTGTGGCGGGGCCCGGCGGCGGCACGCCGGAGAAGCCCGTCGGGACCGTATGCTTCGCCTGGGGATTGAAGGGGGGTGAGCGCCGCGTCGAGACGGCTCGCTTCCTGGGTGATCGCGAAGCGGTCCGCCGCCAGGCGGTCGAGCACGCGCTGAAGGGGGTGCTGGCTCAACTTCCGGCGCAGGAAGCGTAAACGCTCGCACGGGCAGACGGCTTACACAAAATGTCATCTTCGCCGGGAGGGGATTGGGGCGAGAAACATCCCAATGGGCGTTGGCATAGCCCCGCGGCCGATCGCAACAAGGATCTCATTCTCGATGTACTCAGGCGCGTGCTGCCGACGACAGGTAGCGTGCTAGAAATCGGTAGCGGCAGCGGGCAGCATGTGACCCATTTCGCCGCGGCGCTGCCTGATCTGACCTGGCAGCCCACCGATGCGGATGCGGAATTGCGCGCTTCGGTCCTGGCGCGCCTGCGCGCCGGCGCGCTGAAGAATGTCAATCCTCCGTTGGAGCTCGATGTGATGCGGCTGCCCTGGCCGGTGCCTCGCGCCGATATGGTTCTGTCGATCAACATGATCCATATTGCGCCCCGAGCGGCGACGAAGGCGCTTCTGGACGGCGCGGGTCAAACGCTGGCGGCGGGTGGCGTGCTCGTGCTCTACGGGCCGTACCGCCGCCACGGCCGGCACACGGCGCCGAGCAACGAAGCGTTCGACGCAGCACTGCGCGCGCGCGATCCGGAATGGGGCTTGCGGGATCTCGAAGACGTGACGCGTCTGGCTGAAGCTAACCGACTCGCGCTCGAGGAAGTCATCGAGATGCCCGCAAACAATTTTACGTTGGTCTTCCGAAAGCTCAGCGCTGACGAGAATCGTGAATCGTGATTCGACACAGCCCCCACAGCCTCTTTACGTCGGTCGACCGGCCACCCTTCATTACGCCGATACCCCGGATCAATCCTGCGCAAGCAGATTGATCAGGCTGGAGGAATCCCAGCGCCCGCCGCCGCGAGCCTGCACCTGGGCGTAGAACTGTTCGATCAGCGCGGTCACCGGCAGCCGCGCGCCGCCCACCTTGGCTTCGGCGAGGCAGATGCCCAGGTCCTTTCGCATCCAGTCCGACGCAAAGCCGAAATCGAACTGGCCCGCGAGCATCGTCTGCCAGCGGTTCTCCATCTGCCAGGAGGTGGCGGCGCCTTTGCTGATTACGGAGAGCACCTTCTCCATGTCGAGACCGGCGCGGCGGCCGAAATTGAGGCCTTCGGCAAGCCCCTGGATGACGCCGACCACGCAGATCTGGTTCACCATCTTGGTGAGTTGGCCCGAGCCGGCCGGACCGATCAGCGCGCAGCTCCGGGCGTAGAGGTCGAGAACCGGCTTGGCGCGCTCAAAGACCGCCGCGTCGCCCCCGACCATGACACCGAGCTGCCCGCTTTGGGCGCCCGACTGGCCGCCCGAGACCGGTGCGTCGAGAAATCCCAGTCCCAGAATGCGGGCTTGTTCGTCCAAATCCCGGGCGAGCACTGCGGAGGCAGTGGTGTGGTCGATGAAGATCGCGCCCTGTTTCATGCCGGCAAAGGCGCCGCTGTCCCCGTAGGCGATCGAGCGCACGTCCTGATCGTTGCCCACGCAGCACAACACGAAGTCTGCCGCCTGCGCCGCCGCCCGCGGGGTCGGAGCGGCGCGGCCGCCGTATTCCTGGGTCCAGCGCGCCGCCTTCTCCGGCGTGCGGTTGTAGACCGTGACGGCGTGGCCACCCTTCTTCAGCAGATGTCCCGCCATCGGGTAGCCCATCACACCCAGGCCGATGAACGCTACGTTGGCCATGTTGGCTCTCCTTTCTCGCGCGAAAGCTCAATATGGTAAGGGCTTTACCGTCCGGCGCAAGCCGCGTAGCCGAGGCCATCTGTCAACTCGGCGCCAATGCCGCGCGTTTTACAGACATGCCGTGTGCGCAGGTAGTTTAAACTAACCGGTTGCAGACATGAGGAAACCCACAAATGGAAGAAAATAAGGCCAAGGCCCTTGCCGCCGCGCTGTCCCAGATCGAGAAGCAGTTCGGTAAAGGCTCGATCATGCGGCTCGGCGAATCCGAGATATCGAAGGACATCATGGTCGTGCCCACGGGATCGCTCGGTCTCGACCTTGCGCTCGGCGTCGGGGGCCTCCCACGCGGTCGGGTGGTCGAGATTTACGGCCCTGAATCCTCGGGCAAGACTACGCTGACGCTTTCGGTCATCGCGCAGATGCAGAAACTGGGCGGGACGGCCGCCTTCATAGACGCGGAACATGCGCTCGATCCGCAATATGCCGGAAAGCTCGGGGTGAAAGTCGATGAGCTTCTCATTTCGCAGCCCGACAACGGCGAGCAGGCGCTCGAGATCGCGGACATGCTCGTGCGCTCGAGCTCGGTCGACGTGGTTGTCATCGACTCGGTCGCGGCCCTCGTGCCCAAGGCCGAGATCGAGGGCGAGATGGGCGAGCCGCAGATGGGGCTGCAGGCGCGGCTCATGTCCCAGGCGCTGCGCAAGCTCACAGCCAACATCAAGCGCTCCAACACGCTCGTGATCTTCGTCAACCAGATTCGCATGAAGATCGGCGTGATGTTCGGCAATCCGGAAACGACGACGGGCGGCAATGCGCTCAAGTTCTATTCGTCGGTGCGCATCGATATCCGGCGCATCGGCGCGATCAAGAAGGGCGACGAGGTGATCGGATCGGAGACTCGCGCGAAGGTCGTGAAAAACAAGGTCGCGCCGCCGTTTCGCTCGGCGGAATTCGACATTCTTTACGGCGAAGGTATCTCGCGGGAAGGCGAGTTCATCGAGCTCGGTGTCCTGCACAGCATTATCGAGAAGTCGGGCGCATGGTATAGCTACGGCAAGGATCGCATCGGTCAGGGCAAGGACAACGTGCGGGAGTACCTCAAGGAGCACGCCGATGTTGCCCGCGAGATCGAGGGCAGGATCCGAGCGGCGGCGGGCATGGTGACCCCGGCGCAGGAGCCCGAGCTTCAGCCGCAGCCACAGGCCCAAACGAAGGCGGAAGCGAGGAAGGCTGCCCACTAGCGAACCGGTGACCGGTGACCCGAAAACCCGAGGTCCCAGCTTACGGGCGCGGGCGCTCAAGCTGCTTGCGCGACGGGAGCATTCGCGACATGAGCTCGCGCGCAAGCTCGCCGCTCATGCGCAAGGCCCCGCCGAGCTGGAGAGCGTGCTCGATGCGCTCGAGGCACAGGGTTGGCTCTCGGAACGGCGCGTCGTGGAGCAGATCGTGCATGCGCGCCGGTCCCGTTTCGGCGCGCGGCGGATCGCGCGGGAGCTGGTCGAGAAGGGTATCGGGGAGGACGCGGTTGCCGCGGCCCTGCAGACGCTCAAGGAAGACGAAGTGGAAAGCGCGCGGGCGGTCTGGCGCAGGAAGTTCGCCCACCTTCCTCGCACAGCCGCCGAACGGGCGCGCCAGGTGCGCTTCCTGCAAGGGCGCGGCTTCGGTTTCGACGCGATCATGAAGGTGGTGAAAGGAGAGGACGAACAATGATCATGGGCTGGAGCTCGGTCGGCCTGCGTGTGGAAGAAACGCAACGTATACGATAACGTTGCGTTTCTTAATGTCAAAATGGACAGGATTAACAGGATTAGAACAGGATTTACTGGATTCAGTGATCGAGCTTGACCCTGTTAATCTCGTGAAATCTTCTAAATCCTGTTCATTTTCTTGATCTTATCGGCGTCTATCGGCGGCTAATGGGTTTTCGGGTTTACCGGTTCGCATGAAAAGCAGCGAGATTCGAGCGAAGTTCCTGGAATTCTTCCAGAGCAAAAGTCACGCCGTGGTTGCTTCGAGCCCGCTCGTGCCCGCCAACGATCCGACACTGCTGTTCACCAACTCGGGGATGGTGCAGTTCAAGGACGTCTTCCTCGGCCAGGATCGGCGACCTTACGCGCGCGCCACAACGTCCCAGCGCTGCGTGCGTGCGGGCGGCAAGCACAACGACCTTGAGAACGTCGGCTACACCGCGCGTCACCATACCTTCTTCGAGATGCTCGGCAACTTCAGCTTCGGCGACTACTTCAAGCGCGATGCTATCCACTACGCGTGGGAGCTGCTGACCCGGACCTACAAGCTGCCCACCGACCGGTTGTGGACCACCGTCTATCACGAGGACGACGAGGCCTATGACATCTGGACGAGGGAAATTGGCGTGCCAAAAGAACGGTGCGTGCGCATTGGCGACAAGCCGGGCGCGCCGAAGTACCAGAGCGATAACTTCTGGCAGATGGCCGATACCGGCCCCTGCGGCCCGTCCACGGAGATTTTCTGGGACCATGGCCCCGGCATTCCCGGTGGGCCGCCCGGCAGTGAGGGGGCTGACGGCGACCGCTACATCGAGATCTGGAACCTCGTGTTCATGCAGTTCAACCGGGACGACAAGGGTGCGATGCATCCCCTGCCCAAGCCGTCAGTGGACACTGGCATGGGGCTCGAGCGTATCGCCGCAGTGCTGCAGGGCGTGCATTCGAACTACGAAATCGACCTCTTTCAGGAACTGATCAGGGGGGCTGCGCGCGAGACCGGGACCAGCGATCTTTCCAGCAAATCACTCAACGTGATTGCGGATCATATCCGCGCGACCTCGTTCCTGATGGTCGATGGCGTGATTCCCTCGAATGACGGCCGGGGTTATGTCCTGCGTCGAATCATCCGCCGGGCGATTCGCCACGGCTACAAGCTGGGCCAGACCCGGCCCTTCTTCCACCGGATCGTGGACGATCTCGCCCGCGCCATGGGCGGTGCGTATCCCGAGCTGCCGAAAGCGGCCGGGCGCGTTACACAGGTGCTGAAGCAGGAGGAGGAGCGGTTCGCGGAGACACTGGACAACGGCATGAAGGTGCTCGAGGTCGCTCTCACGCGCGAAGACAAGATGCTCGACGGGGAGATGGTGTTCCAGCTCTACGATACGTTCGGGTTTCCGGTCGATCTCACCGCCGACATCGCCCGCGAGCGCGGCGTGCGAGTCGATTATGCGGGCTTCGAGGCCGCGATGGAACGGCAGCGCGAGCGCGCGCGGGCAGCTTCGCGCTTCACCATGGCGAGCAGTGTGGATTACCATGGGCAGCCGACCGAGTTCCATGGCTACGACACGCTCACGCTCGAGGGCACGGTGATCGCGCTCTACAAGGAAGGAACGCAGCTCGAGGAGATTTCGTCGGGACAGGCGGTGGTCGTGCTCGACCGCACGCCCTTCTACGCCGAGTCTGGCGGCCAGGTCGGCGATAGCGGCGAGCTTGCCGGCGTGGCGGGCACCTTCGTTGTCGAGGATGCGCGGAAGATCCAGGCCGCGGTGTTCGGCCATGAGGGCGTGCTCAAGACGGGCCGTCTGCGCGTCGGGGACAAGGTCATGGCCGCGGTCAACATGGACCGGCGGGCACGAACCATGCGCAACCACTCCGCGACTCATCTCATGCACAAGGCGCTGCGTGAGGTATTGGGGTCCCATGTCCAGCAGAAGGGCTCGCTGGTGGACGCTGAGCGCACACGTTTCGATTTTTCGCACAACGAGCCGATGACCAACGAGCAGATCCGTCAGGTGGAAGCAATCGTCAACGCGGAGATCCTTCGCAACGAGGCGACGGCGGCGCGGATTATGAAGCACGACGAGGCGGTCAAGGGCGGTGCGCTTGCCTTCTTCGGCGACAAGTATGGCGAGGAAGTGCGCGTGCTGGACATCGGCAGCTCGCGCGAGCTGTGCGGAGGCACTCACGTCAAGCGTACCGGCGACATCGGCTTCTTCAAGGTGGTCTCCGAGGGCGGCATCGCGGCCGGCGTGCGCCGCATCGAGGCGGCAACGGGTGAGGGTGCGCTTGCATTCGTGCAAGGACAGGAAGAAAAACTCAACGAAGCCGCCACAGCGCTCAAGGCGCCGCCTACGGAGTTGGCTCAGAAGATCGCGCAGATTCTCGACAACGTCAGGGTCCTCGAGAAGGAGCTCGGCCGGCTCAAGTCGAAGCTGGCTGCGTCGCAGGGAGATGAGCTGATCGAGCGCGCGGAGAACGTCAAGGGGATAAAGGTACTCGCGGCATCCATCGAGGGCGCGGATGCAAAGGCGTTGCGCGAGACGCTGGACAAGGTGAAAGACAAGCTCAAGTCAGCGGCGGTGGTGCTTGCCGCAATCGATGGCGGCAAGGTTGCCCTGATCGCCGGCGTGACACCCGATCTCACCGCCAAGATCAAAGCCGGCGAGCTGGTCAATCATGTCGCTCAGCAGATTGGCGGCAAAGGCGGCGGCAGGCCGGACATGGCGCAGGCTGGCGGCACCAACCCGGAAAAGCTGCCAGCGGCGCTCGAATCGGTGCGGTCTTGGGTCGAGCAGCGATTGTAAGGGGCGCAGCGAAGGCGATGGCGCGTCGTGCCGCGCGCCGGGGCCGCGGCCATCTGGTTCTCGCCGGACGACATCGAGGTCGCCGATGAGCGCGTTCAGGGCCCTTCAGTTCAACATGCAGTTCGGCCAGGTCTGGGACCATCACGCCCGCGACCATGCGCGCATCGACCTGGACCTGAGCATTGCGGAGATCCGTGCGCAGAACGCCGATATCATGTTCCTTCAGGAAGTTGAGCAGGCGCGGCCGAAGGGCGTGCAGCTCGATCCCCCGCCGAACTATACCCTGCTGCGGAGCGCGTTCGGCGACTATGACAGCTTCTTCTCCTATCCGAAAGTTGACCCGCAGGAGTTGCCCTTCGGAATTGGTCTTTGCATCCTGTCGCGCACGCCGTTGCGGAATACGGTGCGGGTCGACCTGCCGTCGCCGACGATCGAGTTCGAGTTTCGGGGCGAGCGCAAGGTACCGACGGACCGCCTGCTGATCGGCGCCCGCACAACGGTCGCGGGCCGGGAGGTGCGCATCTTCAACGCGCACCTGCTGGCCTTCTTCATGCTCAATGCCAGCAGCGACCAGCACACCGGCCAGCGGCGGCAGGTGCTGGGCGAGCTATCGGCATCGAGCGCCCCGACTCTGCTCGGTGGGGATTTCAACGTGAGCCGGCACCAGGCGCTGCTGCGCGAGTTCTCGGATGCCGGATACGAGACCGTGCAGTCGAAGGAAGTCACCTGGCGTCGGCGTCCGTACGTGCTCGATCACCTGTTCTACAGCCGGGAGTTGCGCCCGATGCGGCATGTCGTCAAGCCAACGCCGGCGTCCGATCATCACATGGTCGTGGCGGATTTCGAGTTCGTCGACGCGCTGAGCAAGTAGGGCAGACCGGGCCGCCCGTCGGAAAGTCACTCAACACATCGGCGAGACGCGTAGAGACGCCCTTCTACGGTCGGGTCAAGGGTTCGTTACGACGATGGCACCGGTGGCAGTGCTGTAAGTAAAAAAACGCGACGTAGGGGCATCCTTGCGGTAGGTATACCTGCAGGTCGTGCCGCCGCCCTGGGCGCGAAAATCCGTGGTCCCAGTTGGCGCCGTACTGATCGAGGGAGCCGGGGACAGTAATCCGTTCCATACCTGAAGACAGCGATTGCGATTCACGTTTCCGTTTCTGCCGTTAGTGGACGAAGGAAAGCAGTTCGCGTTGAAGTCAACGTTGCCCGCGCCGAAGCTCGGCAGATTATCCTGGCCGGCAAAGTTCGACGCGATGCAAGCAGCATTAGCCATGCCGATCGCGGAACGGAACGCCCCGGCGGTCGCCGCGACTGAGCTTCGATGGGCCTCTTCCTTGAGTTCCATGAAGCGCGGCCACGCGCTCGCCGCGAGCAAGCCAGTGATAACAATCACGATGATCAGTTCGAGGACTGTGAAACCGGTACACGCCCTGCCGGCGGACGGAGTCAAAGGGAGGGCGCTAGTGCTTGGTTTGTTCTTCTGATTAAGCATTTCCTGCGGCGGTGCTCTGGAATGGGCGCGATTGTCTACTATTTGCAACAGGTTAAGCAATGTCTATACCTGGATCCTTGCGGGCATACGTGACAGTGATCACGATTGCGACACCGTCTGCGCCGCCGCCGCGCACGGGTATGACATGCGCGTCGTGCGCGAAGCCGTTACCATCGAAGGTGACAAGGCCCTGCTTCATCCCGGCCGTTGCCGGGGACGCGTCGATCGCTAGAAGCCGTTCAAAGCCCGGAACGTCGAAGATCGGTACTCCGTGGATCAGTACCGCCGGCCGAGTTGATAGGGCGCATGGTTCGGCGTCGGGCGTTGCATTCCGCCTCGAGACAGGGGCTACGATCGTGGCACACTGATTCACGGCAAGCGCTGACCCGTTCGCCAGCCGGCCGGGTCGAACACCGCCAAAGGAGATTCTCATGGCTGCAACCAGCCGGCCCCATCCGCTTCTCAAGGCTGCCCAGATCGACGCGATGCCGGAGGAAGCACGCGTGCATGCGCTGGACTCAGGCGTCGTACGTCACAACCGCTCGCTCGGCGACGCGGTCGGGTTGCAGAGCATCGGCGTGCATCTCGTGCGCCTGCGGCCGGGTCACGTAAGCACCGTGTATCACTTCCATCATCAGGACGAGGAATGGATTTACATCCTGTCCGGACAGGGCCTGGCTGAAATCGGCGATGAGACCATCGAGATCAGCGCGGGGGACTTCATGGGCTTTGTCGCAGGTTCCGTATCGCACCTGCTGCGTAATCCGCATCAGGAGAACCTGGTGTATCTCGTCGGCGGCAACCGGCTGCCCTTCGATATCTGCGACTACCCGCGCCTGCGCAAACGGCGCTACCGCATTGACGGCAAGAGCGAATTCGTGGGCTGGGATCTGCTCGAGAAAGCCGGGGCGCTGGCGAAATAGCCGCCTTAGTCGGCGCGACTGACCTTGTCTGCCAAAAAACCGTAGCCGCCTTCGCGGGAGAGCGTGCGTCGCGTCGCCTCGAGCTTGCAGACGAGGTCGATATCGATGTTCGGGCCGATGTTCACCTCCGGCCCGAACTGCCGGAACAACCAAGCCTGGTGGACTGTGGCTTCGGCCTCGAACACGACACGCTCGAGGCCGACGCGGGCGGCCAGCTCCGCCAGCTTGCCGGCCTGCGGATTTTCGGCGCGGCTTCCAAGGCACAGGTCGAGCTGGGACTTCTCCACGATCACGAGGTCGCAACCGGCCTCGAGCATCACGCGGATGTCATCCGCGGTGCGCTCCACGTCAAATATTTCGCTCGGATATTTCTCTCCGACCTCGAACAGGACCTTGAGGCCGGCCTGTCTGGCTTGCTGGATGTAGCGCACCTTGTCGTCCAGGGTGAGCGGGATGATGTTCTCCGAGAGCTCGACCGCGGTAAAACCCAGGTGCGCCAGCGTCGCGAAAGTGCGCTCGACCGCATTGGACAGGACCGCCATCTCGAACACGATGCCGCCGGGATTCACGTCAATGTTGTGGCGGCGGTAAAGGTCGATCTTGCGGCGGGTGAAATCGGTTTCCTCGTCGCGCATTAGCAAGACGAAGAGGTGCCGGACCTTGACGTAGTCGATGAACTCTCCAACCGCTTCAATCCAGCTCGCGGCAAGGTCGTAGCCCAGGCCAAGATCGCGCGCGAGCGTGAGGCCGGCGCGGCGCGGCTTGCGGCTGTGCTCGGGCATTTCCACGAAATGGAGGGCGCGTTCCTGCACTTGGCCTCCTGCGAGTGGGCTGGTGGCGACCGGCTTGCAGCAATAAACGGGTGGCTGCGGCCGGCGTCAATAGGGTAGCGCTGTGCCAGGCCTTGCGGCAAGGATCACCTTGCGGAAGTCTTCCTGAATGCGCCTCATTGCCGCCTCGTCGTCGGCCTCGAAGCGCAGCACGACGACTGGCGTCGTGTTGGAGGCGCGCGCGAGCCCGAAGCCGTCCTCGTATTCGACCCGCAGCCCGTCGATCTTGATCACCTCACGCGCGTTCGTGAATCGGGCGGTCCTCTGCAATTGCTCGATCAGCGCATAGTTCTCACCTTCCGCGAGCTTCACGTGCAGCTCCGGCGTGCTCACGGCATCGGGGAGTGCTTCCAGCACCGCGCTCGGATCCGCCTCGCGCGACAGGATCTCGAGCAGGCGCGCCCCCGCGTAGAGGGCATCATCGAAGCCGTACCAGCGCTCCTTGAAAAAAGTGTGCCCGCTCATTTCACCGGCGAGCAGGGCGCCTGTTTCCTTCAGCTTCTGCTTGATGAGCGAGTGCCCGGTCTTCCAAAGTACCGGCTCGCCGCCACGCTCTCGGATCCAGGAGAACAGGTGACGCGTGGATTTCACGTCGAAGATGATCTTCGCGCCCGGGTGGCGCTTGAGAACGTCGGCCGCGAATAGCATGAGCTGGCGGTCGGGATAGATGATCTTGCCGTTTTTTGTCACCACGCCGAGGCGGTCCCCGTCGCCGTCAAACGCGAAACCCAGCTCACCCTTGCCCGCCGCCAACGCTGTTTGGACGTCGACCAGGTTTTTTGGCTGCGAGGGATCAGGGTGGTGATTGGGGAAGCTGCCATCGACCTCGCAGAAAAGCTCCGTCAGCTCGCACCCCAGTCGGCGATAGAGCTCCGGGGCGGTTCCGCCGGCCACGCCATTGCCGCAATCCACAACCAGACGCATCGGTCGCGCGAGCCTGACGTCGCCGGTAATGCGCTTGAGGTAAGCCTCGCGCACGTCCTCGGTCCGGTAGCCACCGCTACCGCGCTCAAGATGCCCTGTTTCGATGCGCTGGCGCAGCGCCTGGATCGCCTCGCCGGAGAGGGTCTCGCCGGCGATCATGATCTTCAGGCCGTTGTACTCGGGCGGATTGTGCGAGCCTGTCACCGCAACGCCAGAGAGCGTGTCGAAGTGGTGCGTGGCAAAGTAGAGCACTGGCGTGGCGGCCTGGCCGATATCGATTACGTCGACACCGCTCGACTGCAGCCCACGGGCCAGTGCGGCGGTGAGCTCGGGGCCGGAATGGCGGCCGTCACGGCCGACTGCGACCGTTTTGCGCCCGCGCGCGATCGCCTCCGAGCCGACTGCCTGGCCAATCGCAACGACGATTTCGGGCGTTAGCGTGCGCCCGACGATGCCGCGAATGTCATAAGCCTTGAAAATTTCCGGGGGTACTCGGTTCGACATGGTTTAAGGAGTGCAGGTGCCCTGATGTTTTCTATCGTCGCCAATATACCCGGAAATGTTTCAGGGAAGAACTATAATTTTTCAGCGCTTGCGCTGAAAAATTCCAGGATTCGGCACGGGGGCCAGCGCAGATTGCCGGGGAAAAGCCCGCTGATGAAGCCGACGTGCCCACCGCTGTCTGGCTGCTCGAGCAGCACCGAAGGGGCAACTTCATGCGGCGCAGGTAGGGCGCCGCATGGGAGGAAGGGATCATTGCGGGCATTGATCATAAGCGTTGGCACCGCAATGTGCCGCAACCAGGGCTTGCTGCTGGCGCGGGTCCAGTAATCATCGACACCCGCGAAGCCATGCAGGGGAGCCGTCACGAGGTCGTCGAACCCTCGCAACGTGTATGCCGCGCGTACACGCGTGGCATCATATAGCTCGGGATAATACCCGAGCTTTTCGAGCGCTTTCTTCTTCATGGTCGCCAGGAAATGGCGCCGGTAAATTAGGTTAAATCCCCGATCCAACGCCTCGCCCGCGGCCATCAGGTCAACGGGAGCCGACACGGCTGCGGCTTTCCGCACGATCGCCCGGGCGTCGGCTCCCGTTTCGCCGAGCCATTTGAGCAGCATATTGCCACCGAGCGAGACGCCGACCGCGTAAACAGGGGCGCCGGCGACCTCTGCGGCGAAACGCCGCAGGATCCAGTCTGCTTCGGCGCTGTCGCCGGAATGATAGGCGCGCGGCAGCCGATTGATCTCGCCGCCGCAGCCGCGGAAGTGGACGACGGCACCGCGCCATCCACGGCGCGAGACCTCCGCCATCAGTGCGATCGCGTAGTGGCTGCGCGAGCTGCCCTCGAGCCCGTGAAAGAGCACAACCAATGGAACCGTCTCCGGTTCCATTAAGTTAATCCGGCGCGGTTCTAGCGCCGGATTAACTATCCAGTCGAGCTCGATGAAGTCGCCGTCAGGCGTGTCCCAGCGTTCGCGCCGGTAGCGAACGCTTGGCCGCGGCGCGAAAAGCGCTGCGTAGACGGTCTGCGCGTGGCCGTCGCGCAGCCACCAGGAGGGACGGTATACGCTCAATTTCCGGGCATGCGTCAGTGCGCCTCAAGAAAACGCTCGACGCGGTCATTCATGTAGCTGTAGAACGGATTGTGCCGCAGTCTCAGTAGCACTGTGGGCGAGACCGTTAGCAACCCACGTTCCCCCAGAAGCTCTGGCTTGCCGAGGAAGATCATTTTCTCCAGCACGGGCGGCTTCGCTCCGTAGATCGGGTCATCCGGTGGAAATGGCAGGGCAACGTGGGACAAAGAGAATATCTCTTCAGGCCAAACAAGCTCGGTTGGTTGGCGCGTCACCTCGTTGCTCATGGGGGCGCGATGGATCGCATGGAGCTCGAGAGAATCTGTTCGGGTATTGGTAAGCACCGTAAGCGCGAAGGGCAGCGCGGGCCCCCGCAGCAGATGGCCCGAGACCTCGAGCGCGCCGGCCCGGAATAGTTCCACAGCATCGGCATGTCGATTGAGATCGAACACCACGGCCTCGTGGCCCCCGGGCGCAAGGCGCCGCAACAAGGTGTCCACCACGGCCGGCGCGGACACGGTGGCATCCACCGCTGACTGAAACGCCAGTATCTTCGGCATACCGACGACCGGCCCATTTCTGCCGAGCTCGGTGAGCCGCTCCGAAATGGCGCGGGTAATGCCATGGACCTGGTCGGCGGCGTTGACCGTGAACGACGTGTACTTGAATGGATCGTATTCGGGGCCGATGTCGGTCCAGGCGACTTTCGGCAAACCCAGCCACACCGAGATGCGTCCCTGCCAGACAGCGAATGCCGCAGCGGGCGACACGCCAATCGCGGGGGAGATCAGCACCAATTTCTCGACGGCGGGCAAATCCTCGCCCTGCAAGCGCGCAAGCGCGTACTCCACGGCGAGCGCGGCGCCGGTCGAATAGCCGATGATATAGAGAGGCCGGTCAGCCCCAAGTCTTCGGCGCAGATCGCGGGCAGCGAGTCGTGTCGCAGCCGCCATGTCGCGCCAGTGCACGTGAAGAAGGGCCGCAGGCGCCGTGCCGTGTCCCGGCAGTCTCAGGCCGACGACGTGATGGCCGAGTGCGTGCAACCGCTCACCGAGCGCCCGCAGCGAGTACGGCGAGTCGGAAAGCCCATGCAGCAGGAGAACCCCTCCGCGCGGCTGCGGAACGGAGAGCTCGAACGTGCGGTTCCAGTTCACCGGCTGTACAAGCGGATCCGAGAGACTTCCCGCGGCATAGCGGTTTAATCGCCGCCGGGCCTCAAGCGGAACTTTGTCATAGACTCGCGCTTTGACCTGCGCGAACAGCTGCTCCTCGCGCGCCCGGTAGTCGGCGAGTGTTTTGACCTTCCCGGCATCGCTGGCGCGAAATTCTGCATCGAGGCGCACGGTGTGCCACACCATCAAGTCGGGTAGACCTTCGAGGTGCACCCCATAGGCCGCCACTGCCGCGAGGACGACCGCGCTCGCGCCGTAGATCGCGAACAAGATCGCGTGCTTGGACAATCCCCGAATCATGACCGCTGACAGCTTAACATTTCTGGGTTTGGGGCCGCGCGAGGCGGTGTGCCGTACTGGTCCCGGCAACTGCAATCAAGCGACATGCCGTGTTATCAGGCGCGTCGCGGCCGGCAATTCACGCGAAGCCGTAGAGCACGGCGGGGTTGGTGACCAATAGTCGCAGCAGCGCCTGAAAGCCGGGCGCCTCGATGCCTTCGTCGCTACGCACGCGTCCCAGATGGTCGAACACATGGCAGTGGCAGTCGGTCGTGCCCGCCGGGATGGCGTGCTTTGGCTGGCGGGCCGTGGGGTCGGGCCCTTGGCAGAGCGGCGGCTGCATTACGGAGCAACGTGAATCGTAAATCGTGAATCGTGAATCGACCAAGCGGGCGTGGGGCGCCGCGCGCCCACGCAACTCGTCACCCGTCAGCCGTCACTCGTCACGCTTTTCCAGCGTCAGTGGCGGTAGGACTGATCGACGCGATCGAGCTTGCGCAGGAGCGCAGGCCATTCGAGCAGTCCAAAGCGCCGCCGCACGCCCGGCTGGAACAAGTGCCATGACTGACCTGCTCGCGAACGGGTTTGGTGATCTTGATGGCCGGGGCATTCATGGCGATCTCCTTTTTATGTCGTGCGGCAATTCTACCGGCGTTCGTGTTCCAAGTTCCAAGTTCAAAGTTCCGCGTTCAATGCGCGGACTTCGTAATCCACTGTCGTCCAACCTTGAACCTTGAACTATCGTTTCTTGACGTAGGCGGCGGCGCTGGTACCGGCGAGCTTGCCGAAAACGGACCCGGAGGTAAGTCCGGTGCCGCCCGGGTAATTGTGATAGAAGATTCCGCCGACCATCTCTCCCGCGGCGTAGAGCCCCGGAATGGGCTTCCCCGCGGTGTCCTCGACCTCGGCGCCGTTGCTGACCTTGACCCCGCCGAAGCTGAACGTCACGCCGCAGGTGACCGCGTAGGCCTCGAACGGCGGCTCATCCACCCGGTTGGCCCAGTTGCTCTTGTTGATCTTGAGGCCCTCTGTGCGGCGGCCGTCCTTGATCGCCATATTGAACGGGATATCGGTGCGTACCGCATTGTTGTAATCCTGGATCTCGCGCAGGCAGTTTTCAGCGTCCACGCCCTCGAGCTTCTGCACCAGCTCCTCGAGCGTGTCGGCGCGCGCCTTCGTCACCTGCTTGATGCGGTACTCGTCGCGCAGCGCCGGAATGATCTTCTTGTCGAAGATCTGCCAGGCGAACATGCCCGGCTGCTCGAGTATGACCCGGCCGTATTTGGCATAGGTGTAGTTGCGGAAATCGGCGCCTTCGTCCACGAAGCGCTCCCCGCGCGCATTCACCATGATGCCCCATGGGTAGCTGTGCTTCTGGAACTGGTCGCCGACCGCAAGGTCGCCAAAGGGAGGGGAGTTCATATCCCAGCCCACGGCGTGACAGCCCGACCAGTGTCCGTAGGGCATGGCGCCGACCTCAAGCGCCATCTGGATGCCTTGGCCGGTGTTGTAGCGGGTACCACGCACTTTCGCGAGGTCCCAGCCAGGGCCGAGGTAGCGAGCGCGCATCTCGGCGTTGGATTCGAAGCCGCCGCAGGCGAGCACGACCGCCTGCGAAAGAATCTCCACGTTTTTGCCCTTGTGCCTGGCCCGAACACCCAGCACACGCCCGTCGTCATCGGTAATCAGCGCGACCGCCGGCGTCTCGTAGAAGATCTTGATGCCTTCGCGTTCGCATGCCTTGTGCTCGTTCTCGACCAGGCCCGGGCCGCCGCCCCAGGTCTCTGCCGCCAGCCCGCCCCAGAACTTGAAGCGCTTGTCGTCGATCTTGTAGGACTGGCGTCCGTAGCTCGGCTGGAAACGCACGCCCTTCTTTCGCATCCAGACCAGCGTTTCGAAGCTGCGTGAAATCAAGATTTCGCACAGGTCGGGGTCGGTGCGGTACTGCGTGATGCGGCCCATGTCGTCGTAGTAAGCCTCGGCCGTGTAGCTGCCAAAGTCATGGGTCTTCTTCTCTTCTTCGGTGAGGTCGGGAATGAGTTGCGCCAGATCATCAACGCCGTTAAATGCCACCCGCATCAATCCGCCCGTGTAGCGGCTGTTTCCGCCGCAATCCTCGATCGGCGCGGCTTCCAGCATGATGACCGAGGCGCCGTTCTCGCGCGCGGCGAGAGCCGCGCAGGCGGCGGCATTGCCAGCGCCCACCACAATTACGTCGGGCTTGCCAAAATCCGTGGCGTTCATCGCATACCTTTCTAGGATCGGAATTCGTTGAATTCTTCAGGCGTTACAATTTGCCACCGACGCGCCACGAATTAGTGCAGCGTCTTCGGTTCGCGTCGCCGCTCGGGGGCGCCACTGGGCACGGCAGGGGCCGGTGAGGCATGGTGCGCTACCATGCGCCAGCCGCGCTCGGTTCTAAGGTAGATATTGGTCGCAATCATGGGTGCGCGCGAGCGGGACTCGCCGGGGATCGTGATGTGCTCATAAACACTGTTCACGGAAAGCATCATGCCCCGCACGTAATGCTGATCACGCAGCTGAAAGCGCAGCGTTTGCCCGCCGGCAAATACCTGGCGCCAGGATTCGCGCACCCGCTCCACGCCGGCAACCCTGGCGCCTTGCGGGTGCACGCAGTAGATATCGTCGTCATCGGCCCATACGGCCATCATCGCCTCCAGGTCCGACTTGGTGAACGCGTCGTAAAACGCGGCCTCGGCGTCCTGCGGCGTGGGAAACAGTGCCTTCTTCATCTAGCTAGGAGTATGCCGGACTCTGGTCCGGAATACTCCTTACAACAAAGCGCTTCCAACAATGCAAGCGAAAGACACCGCCTGCGACCTCTCGGTCCATCTCGTGGGTGCATCGATCAAGTCGGTACGATGCGCTGTTACCCATATGCGGCGACGATCCTGGCGCGTTTTTTTAATAAGGAGTTTGTCGGACCTTGGTCCGACAAACTCCTACATTCTATCAAAGTCGATCTCTTCCAGAACGCGGTCCGGCACGAGCTGGTTCATGCAGTTGAAATGCCCCAGGGGGCACACGCGCTTGAAGCAGGGGCTGCACGGCAGATCGAGCCTCATGATCTGGGCGTTGGGCGAGAGCGGCGGGGTGAACTCGGGGCTGCTGGAACCATAGAGCGCGATCAGCGGCTTGCCGAGCGCGGCGGCAACATGCATGAGCCCGGAATCATTGGTTACGATGAGCGCCGTCGCGGCCAGCAGATCGATGGCTTCGCCAAGCGTCGTCTCGCCGCACAGGTTGCGGCAGGCCCCGCCCGCGGCGCGGGCGATTTCGGACCCGAGCGCCACGTCATTCGGCGACCCAATTAGCCAGACCGAACAACCCCGCGCCGCGATGCCCTGCGCCAGCTCGGCGAAGTAGCGCGCCGGCCAGCGCTTCGCTGGACCGTACTCCGCTCCCGGGCACAATGCCACGGCAGGGCGTTGCTTCTCGACGCCAAGCCGAGCGAGCACCTCGCGCTTTGCGGCGTCCTCCACCCGCAGGCCCAGCGCCGGCAGCGGCGGGCGCAGGGCCTCTCCCCGCGGCAGCGCGAGCTCGCCATAGCGCTGCGCGATCTGCGGCAGTCGCTTTACCGGAAGCCGTCGGGCATCCGTCAGCAGGCCGTATCGGGCCTCTCCGATATAACCCGTGCGCACCCGGATGCCGGCAAAGAACGGCACGAGGGCGGATTTGAACGAATTCGGCAGCACGATGGCCTGATCGTAGTGTTCGCGCCGCAGCTGCCGGGCGAGTTTCCAGTGCGCCGCGAGCCGGAGCTCGCCGTGGCCGACCGGGAGGTCGATCGCGCGGCGCACTTCGGGCATTCGCTCCACCAGCGGCAGCGTCCAACGCGGCGCCACAACGTCGATCACGGGCTCGTCGTGTCGGGCGTGCAGCAGCTTGAGCAATGGCTGGGCGAGCGCCATGTCGCCGATCCAACTGGGCCCCACGACGAGGATGCGCATGACGCGGACCTCCTCGTGGGTCAATGTTGAATGTTAAATGTTGAGTGTTGAATGAGCCTGCTGGGGTGCAAGAGAGAACTCATCACTCAACATTCAAAACTCATCATTCGGCGGAGGGACGTTCAATGTCCCGACGCCGTAGGGCCGCCTTTGAGGGTATAGCGGGTTCCACAATAGGGGCAGAGCGCCTCACCGGTCTTCTCGACTGGCAAAAACACGCGGGGATGCGCGTTCCAGAGCATCATCGATGGCATTGGACAGTGCAGCGGCAGGTCCGCCGCCGTCACTTCGATGTGCCGCGCCTTGTTGGTCGTTTGCTCGGACATGGATCAGCAATCCCTTAAGATTTAGCCGCAGATAAACGCTGGCAAACGCGAGTGGATGGTTAATGGAAAAGGTCGCGCGCTGCGCGCTAACATTTCCTGTTTCCCATTGCCTGTCTCACCCCGCGACGGGCGTCAGCCACTCGCGGTAGTGGTCCGACTTGCCCATGACGCAATCGAAGAAAGCCTGTTGCA
>JAOTTL010000204.1:0-6037 GCA_029864385.1 Betaproteobacteria bacterium
CCTTCGACAAAATCATCGTCATCGCCGCCGTCAGCGTCGTCTTGCCATGGTCCACGTGCCCAATCGTGCCCACGTTCACGTGCGGCTTCGTGCGCTCAAATTTGCTCTTCGCCATTTTTTTGCTCCGCTATCGCTAGATCCCACGCTACCACAACCCCTGCCGCCTACTTGGCTTCACCGCCCTACCCTGCAACCCGCAAAACAATCATTCGGTCTTCCTGAAAAATAAACAATCTCCATAAGGAAAGGAAGAACGGAAATAGGACGCCTATTTCCGTTCTTCCTTTCCTGTGTACTTGTTGATGATCGCCTCCGCAATCGGCTTCGGCGCCTCGGCGTAGTGCTTGAACTCCATGCTGTAGGTCGCGCGACCCTGCGAGAGCGAGCGCAGCGTCGTCGAGTAGCCGAACATGTCGGCGAGCGGCACTTCCGCGCGCACCGCCTTGCCACCGCCCACCAGCTCTTCCATGCCCTGGATCACGCCGCGGCGCGAGCTGAGATCGCCCACCACGTTACCCATGAAGTCATCAGGCGTTTCCACCTCGACCGCCATAATCGGCTCGAGCAGCGTCGGGCTTGCTCGGCGCAGCCCTTCCTTGAGCGCGATCGAGCCCGCCATCTTGAAGGCATTCTCGTTCGAGTCGACCTCGTGATAGGAGCCGTCGAACAGCGTCACCTTGACATCCACCACGGGGAAACCCGCGAGCACGCCGTTGGGCAATGTATCGACGACGCCTTTTTTCACCGCCGGAATGTACTCTCGCGGGACGCTACCGCCTTTGACCGCGTCCACGAACTCGAAGCCCTTGCCCGCCTGCTGCGGCTCGACCCTGAGCAGCACATGGCCGTACTGACCGCGTCCCCCCGTCTGCTTGACGAACTTGCCCTCGACCTTGTCCACCACGCGCCTGATGGTTTCGCGGTAGGCAACCTCGGGCGCGCCGACGTTTGCCTCCACGCCGAACTCGCGCTTCATGCGGTCCACGATGATCTCGAGGTGCAGCTCGCCCATGCCCGAGATGATCGTCTGGCCGGACTCCTCATCGGTGCGCACCCGGAACGAAGGGTCTTCCTGTGCCAGGCGGTTCAACGCGATGCCCATCTTCTCCTGGTCCGCCTTGGTCTTGGGCTCGACCGCGACGTGGATCACCGGCTCCGGGAACTCCATCTTCTCGAGCGTGATGATTTTCTGGGCGTTCGTGAGCGTGTCGCCCGTGGTGACTTCCTTCAGGCCCACCGCAGCAGCGATGTCGCCGGCGCACACTTCCTTTACTTCCTCGCGCTCGTTGGAATGCATCTGCAACAGCCGGCCGATCCGCTCCTTGCGGCCCTTGGTGGGGTTATAGACGGAATCGCCGGAGCTCACAACGCCGGAGTAGACGCGGAAGAACGTCAGCTGCCCGACGTACGGATCGGTCATGATCTTGAACGCCAGGCCCGAGAACGGCGCTTCGTCATTCGGCGCGCGCTCGTCCACTTCGCCGTTTTCCTTGATCCCCTTCACTGGCGGCACGTCGCTCGGCGCAGGCATGTAATCGATCACGGCATCCAGCATCGCCTGCACGCCTTTGTTCTTGAACGCTGAGCCGCACAGCGTCGGAAAGATCTCTCCGTGAATCGTGCGACTACGCAGCCCTCTCTTGATCTCGTCCACCGAGAGCTCACCGTCCGCGAGGTACTTGTTCATGAGCTCTTCGGACGCCTCGGCCGCCGTCTCCACCATCTTCTCGCGCCACTCGTTTGCCTCATCCATGAGCTCGGCGGGAACGTCCTTGGACTCGAATTTCATCCCCTGCGTGCCGTCATCCCAGTAGATCGCCTGCATTTTCACCAGATCGACGACTCCCAGGAATTTTTCCTCTGCGCCGATTGGCAGCTGGATCGGCACCGGGTTCGCCTTCAAGCGGCTCTGGACCTGCTCCAGAACGCGCTTGAAATCGGCGCCCGTGCGATCCATTTTGTTGACGAAGATGAGCCGCGGCACGCGGTACTTGTTGGCCTGGCGCCACACGGTTTCAGTCTGCGGCTGCACGCCCCCGACCGCGCACAACACCGTGCAGGCGCCATCGAGCACCCGCAGCGAGCGTTCGACTTCGATAGTGAAATCCACGTGGCCCGGCGTGTCGATGATATTGATGCGGTGCTCGGGGTAATGGCTGTCCATTCCCTTCCAGAAACAGGTGGTCGCCGCCGACGTGATGGTGATGCCGCGCTCCTGCTCCTGCTCCATCCAGTCCATGACTGCGGTGCCATCATGCACTTCGCCCAGCTTGTGCGACACACCGGTATAGAACAGGATGCGCTCGGTGGTCGTGGTCTTGCCGGCATCAATGTGGGCCGTGATGCCGATGTTGCGATAGCGCTCGATGGGAGTCTTGCGTGCCACTTTGAAAAACCAGTGTCAAATGTTTAGTGGACAGA
This sequence comes from Betaproteobacteria bacterium, assembly GCA_029864385.1. Taxonomy (GTDB): domain Bacteria; phylum Pseudomonadota; class Gammaproteobacteria; order Burkholderiales; family SG8-41; genus SG8-41. The sequence continues at coordinate 2,422 of JAOTTL010000204.1, forward strand.
TCCGAACTCAACATTCAAAATTCATCATTCGAAATTTTTTCATTACCGTCAAAAGCGGTAATGAGAAAATGCCTTGTTGGCTTCCGCCATGCGATGCACTTCCTCGCGTTTCTTTATTGCACCGCCCTTGCCCTCCGCGGCCTCGGCCAGCTCGCTGCCGAGCCGCGCATCCATTGATTTCTCGCCGCGCCCGCGGGCCGCGTCGCGTATCCAGCGCATCGCGAGCGCAGCACGGCGCACAGGGCGCACCTCCACGGGAACCTGGTAGTTGGCACCGCCCACGCGCCGGCTCTTCACCTCGACCATCGGCTTCACGTTATTGACGGCCAGGATGAACACCTCGAGCGGGTCCTTGCTGGTTCGCTTCTTGATGTGGTCGAGCGCACCGTAAACGATCGATTCGGCGACCGATTTCTTTCCCCGCGTCATGATGACGTTGATAAACTTGGCGACGTCCTGGCTGGTGTATTTCGGGTCCGGCAGAACTTCGCGTTTCGGAATTTCTCTGCGTCGCGGCACCTTTTACCTCAATGTTCAATGTTGAATGTTGAATGTTGAATGTTGAATTGGCCGTCACGCAGCGACACTCATTTAACATTCAACATTAAAAATTTAAAATTCCGTCAAGCGGTCTTGGCGCGCTTCGCGCCGTACTTGGACCGGCTCTGCTTGCGATCCTTTACGCCGGCGGTATCGAGACTGCCGCGCACCACGTGGTAGCGCACGCCCGGCAGGTCCTTCACGCGTCCCCCGCGGATCAGCACCACTGAGTGCTCCTGCAGGTTGTGCCCTTCGCCACCGATGTAGCCGATCACCTCGAATCCATTGGTCAGGCGCACCTTGGCTACCTTGCGCAACGCGGAGTTCGGCTTCTTCGGCGTCGTCGTATAAACGCGCGTGCACACGCCCCGGCGTTGCGGCGATCCGGCCAGCGCCGGCACCTTGCTTTTGGTGGGCGCGGCGCGCCGGGCTCCACGCACTAATTGATTGACTGTTGGCATGTCCTTAACGATCCGATTTCTTGACCACCGCCCGCCTAAGCCTTTGAATTAAGGAACGTCAGTGCGGGACAGCGCGGCGTGGCTGGCCCCCAAAAAAGCGGGGACGGCGTCGCCGCCGTCCCTGCCTGGATTGTACTGCCGATCACCGCAGCACCCGAGCCAGAGGTGCCAGCGGCTAAAAAGCCCGTGGATTTTAAAGGGTTAGCGCACCTCTGTCAAGCAACCTGCTCCTGACTTTCCGTGCCGATCGGCGCCTCTTCCGCGGGCACGGCCCCCTCGGCGAGCTCCGCCGCGACCGCTTGCCGCTTGCGGACACGGTGATAGGCCAAACCGGTGCCTGCCGGAATAAGACGGCCGACGATCACGTTCTCCTTCAAGCCGCGCAACTCGTCGCGCTTGCCCATGATTGCGGCTTCCGTCAGCACCCGGGTCGTCTCCTGGAACGAAGCGGCCGAAATGAACGAATCGGTGGAAAGCGACGCCTTCGTGATCCCGAGCAGCATGTGCTCGTAGATTGCCGGTTTCTTGTCGTCGGCTTCCACTTTCTCGTTCTCCTCGAGCACCTCGGCACGTTCGATCTGCTCGCCGGTGATGAAGCGGGTGTCTCCCGGCTCCACGATCTGCACGCGCCGCAGCATCTGGCGCACGATGACCTCGATGTGCTTGTCGTTGATCTTCACACCCTGCAGGCGGTAGACGTCCTGCACCTCGTTGCAGATATAGCGCGCGAGCGCTTCCACGCCGAGCAGTCGCAGGATGTCGTGTGGCTCCGCGGGGCCGTCGACGATCATCTCGCCCTTGTTCACGACCTGCCCGTCGTGCGCCATGACGTGCTTGTCCTTGGCAATGAGAAACTCGTGCGCGACCCCGTCGAGGCCCGTGATTACCAGGCGCTGCTTGCCCTTGGTGTCTTTCCCGAACGAGACGGTGCCAGTGATCTCCGCGAGCAGGCCGGCATCCTTGGGCGACCGTGCCTCGAACAACTCCGCCACCCGGGGCAGACCCCCTGTGATATCGCGAGTCTTCGAAGTCTCCTGCGGAATGCGCGCAAGCACTTCGCCCACCCCCACTTGCTGCCCGTCCCGCACCGTGATGATCGAGCCGATCTGGAAAGTGATGTTGACCGACTGGTCCGAGCCGGCGATCCTGATCTCGCCACCGCTCTCATCCAGCAGTTTGACCTGCGGCCGCAGTCCTCGCGCCTGGATGCTCCCCCGGCGCTTGGGATCCACGACGACAAGGGTGGAAAGTCCGGTCACTTCGTCGATCTGCCTGGCGACGGTGACGCCCTCCTCGACGTTCTCGAACTTTATCCGGCCCGCGTACTCCGTGACGATCGGACGGGTGTGCGGGTCCCAGGTCGCCAGCACCTGCCCGGCCTTGACGACATCGCCGTCGCGCGGCGTCAGGGTAGCGCCGTACGGCACCTTGTGGCGCTCGCGCTCGCGGCCGCTTTCGTCGTGGATCATGATCTCGCCATTGCGCGATATCACCACCAGCTCGCCGCGCGAGTTGGTGACATAACGCATCCCGGCCGCGTAGCGCACCACACCGTTCGATTTGCTCTCGATCTGGCTGACCACCGCAGTACGCGAGGCCGCGCCACCGATGTGGAAGGTGCGCATCGTGAGCTGCGTGCCCGGCTCGCCGATCGACTGCGCAGCAATGACGCCCACTGCCTCGCCAACGTTCACCGGGCTGCCGCGCCCGAGGTCGCGTCCGTAGCACTTCGCGCACAGCCCGTAGCGCGTCTCGCAGGTAAGCGGCGTCCGGACTTTCACTTCGTCGATACCCGCGGCTTCGATTGCCTCCACCGCGTCCTCGTCGAGCAGGGCGTTCGCGGGAGACATCACCTTGCCCGATTCGGGATCGATCACGTCGTTCGCGCACACGCGCCCGAGGATCCGCTCCCGCAGCGATTCGACCACCTCGCCGCCCTCGATCAGCGCCTTCATGTAAACGCCCTGCGTGGTGCCGCAATCATCTTCTGTCACGACCAGGTCCTGCGTGACGTCCACCAGGCGCCGCGTCAGGTAGCCCGAGTTGGCGGTCTTCAACGCCGTGTCGGCCAGCCCCTTGCGCGCACCGTGCGTGGAGATGAAATACTGCAGCACATTCAGCCCCTCGCGGAAGTTGGCCGTGATCGGCGTCTCGATGATCGAGCCGTCGGGCTTGGCCATCAGGCCGCGCATGCCGGCCAGCTGCCGGATCTGTGCCGCCGAGCCGCGCGCGCCGGAATCGGCCATCATGTAGATGGAATTGAACGACTCCTGCATCACCGGCTGGTTCGTCTTCTTGTCCATGCGCGGCGTCCACTCGCGCGTCTTGCCGTCCCAGTCCATCACGGGTTCGACGCCAAGCTGATCCATCATGGCCTTGGCCACGAGGTCGCCAGCGCGGCCCCAGATGTCGACGACTTTGTTGTAGCGCTCGCCTTGGGTCACCAGGCCGGAGGTGTACTGCTGCTCGATCTCCTGCACCTCCTTCTCGGCGTCCGCAATGATCTCGGTCTTCTGGGCCGTGATCAGCATGTCATCGACCGCGATCGAGATGCCCGCGCGAGTCGCCATACCGAACCCGGTGTACATGAGCTTGTCCGCGAAGATCACGGTCTC
>JAOTTL010000041.1:0-23790 GCA_029864385.1 Betaproteobacteria bacterium
CCACCACGCGCTTCAGAATCTCGCGCGAGATCGAGAGCTCGCTGGAGTAGTCGGTCGACGCCACCCACAGCCGCAAGATGTCGGCCCCGAGCTCGTCCATGACTTCCTGCGGGGCGATGACGTTACCCTTCGATTTGCTCATCTTGTGGCCCGAGCCATCCACCACGAAACCATGCGTCAGCAACGCGGCATAGGGCGGCCCGCCGTCCATCATGCACGAGACGAGCAGCGACGAGTGGAACCAGCCTCGGTGCTGATCGGACCCCTCGAGATAGAGGTCCGCAGGAAATGCGCTCGACGATTCATGCGAGCCCCGCAGCACGGTGAAATGCGTCGAGCCCGAGTCAAACCACACGTCGAGCGTGTCTTTCACTTTCTCGTATTGCGCCGCCTCCGCGCCGAGCAGCTCTTCGGCCTCCAGCGACTGCCAGGCCTCGATACCGCCCGCCTCCACGCGCTTCGCCACCTGCTCGAGCAGGTCGAGCGCGCGCGGGTGCAGCTCGCTCGTCTCCTTGTGGATAAAGAACGGCATCGGCACGCCCCACTGGCGCTGGCGAGAAAGCGTCCAGTCCGGGCGGTTGGCGATCATGCCGTGCAGGCGCGCCTTGCCCCACGCCGGGAAGAATTTCGTCGCTTCCACGCCACGCAGCGCCGTTTTCCGCAACGGCTCAGCCGGCTGCACGCCCTTGTAGCCCGCGACCTCATCCATACCCGCAAACCACTGCACCGTCGCGCGCAAGATGACCGGCGTCCGGTGGCGCCAGCAGTGCATATAACTGTGGATGTGATTGGCATCCCGCGCGAACAGCACCCCGCGCTCGTCCAGCGTCTTGACGATCTTGGGGTTGGCACGCCAGATTACCTCGCCACCGAAGAGCGGCAGGCTGGCCGCGAACTTGCCGTCGCTCATCACCGGGGTGAGGATTTCCTCGTCCTTCATGCCGTAGGCGCGGCACGATTGGAAATCCTCGACGCCGTAGGCGGGCGCGGAGTGCACGATGCCCGTGCCGGTATCGAGCGTGACATAGTCGCCGAGGTAGACCGGAGCGACGCGATCATAGAATGGATGCTTGAAGCGAATACCCTCAAGATTCTTGCCCAGGCAGCTGTGATCGACACGGCCGTTCGGATCCCGCCGCTTAATTCCATACCGAGACAGGCACCCTTCTTTCAGATCGTTGGCGAGGATGAGCGAGCCACGATCGGTGTCGACAAAGCTATAGATGTAATCCGGGTGAACGTTTAGCGCCTGATTTGCCGGGAGCGTCCAAGGTGTCGTTGTCCAGATCACCGCGAAGACAGGTCCTTCCGGAAGATTGTCCAGCGAGAAGGCCATTCTCAGCTTTTCGCGATCTTCGTCGAAGATCGCAAAACCGACATCGACGGCGATGTCGGTTCGGTCCTCGTACTCCACTTCGGCCTCCGCGAGCGCCGAGCCGCAATCGAAGCACCAGTTTACGGGCTTGAGGCCCCGATAGACGTAGCCCTTCTTGACCAGGCTGCCGAGCGCGCGGATCTCGTCCGCCTCGTTCTTGAAAGCCATCGTGAGATAAGGATGGTCCCAATCGCCAAGCACGCCGAGCCGTCGAAAATCGGCCTTCTGGCGCTCGATCTGCTGCGCCGCGTACGCGCGACACAAACGCTGCGTCTCCGCCGCGGACAGATTCTTGCCGTGCTCTTTCTCGATCTGGATCTCGATCGGCATGCCGTGGCAGTCCCAGCCCGGCACGTAGGGGGCGTCAAACCCGGATAGCGTCTTGCTCTTGACGATGATGTCCTTGAGGATCTTGTTGACGGCGTGGCCGATGTGGATGTCGCCGTTCGCGTACGGCGGGCCGTCGTGCAGGACGAAGCGCGGCGCGCCCCGGCGCGCCTGCCGGATGCGCTCGTAGAACCCGCGCTCATCCCAGTGCTTCAGCATCAGCGGCTCGCGCTTGGCGAGATCGCCGCGCATCGGGAACTTTGTATCGGGCAGGTTGAGTGTTTTCTTGTAATCAGCCATGCAAAACCATTAACCGCAGATAAACGCGGATGAACGCGGACAAAGAATCCCAAAAGAACAAATGAACATCTTTCTTATCGGCGTCGATCGGCGGGTGCATTTCGCGTTTCTTGAGTTGGCTTGTAGTGAATAGTAAGCGGTGATAAGCGAACGGTCGCACCGTGTTCGCCAATGCGTTACCCCTTGGCTTTTTTCTTTGTCTTGGCGTCTTGGCGGTGGAAAAAGGCTCTTGCGTTCTCGACATCGCGCGCGATCTGCCTCGTCAGGGTCGCGAGATCGGCGTACTTCTCCTCGTCGCGGAGCTTGTGATGGAAATCGACCCGCAGATGGCGCCGGTAGAGGTTCTCATCGAAATCGAACAGGTGCACCTCGAGCACCGGCGCCCCCTGCACCTTGACCGTCGGCCGCACCCCGAGGCTGGCCACGCCCCTTAGAGGTTGGTCCCCTACGCCGGCCACGGTTACAGAAAATATCCCCGTCAGCGGCGGACGGTTGTGCCTCATCTGCATGTTCGCCGTTGGAAAACCCAGTTTCTGCCCGAGGCCGTCGCCGCGCACGACACGTGCGCTGATCGAATAGGGACGCCCCAGCAGCGCGCGCGCGCGGGCGAGTTCTCCGGCCGCGAGCGCGCTGCGCACTGCCGTGCTGGACACACGTTCGCCTTCGAGCGTCACACTGGGCAGCGCAGCCACCTCGAACCCGAAACGGGGCGCTGCCTGCTTGAGCATGACGAGGTCGCCGGCGCGGCGGGCGCCGAAACGGAAATCATCGCCAACCAGCACCCAGCGTGCGCCGAGACCGCGCACAAGGATTCGAGCGATGAACTCGTCGGCCGTGATCTGCGCGAAGGCGTAGTTGAAACGGCAGATATGAACGCGGTCCACGCCGCAGCCCGCCAGCAGCTCCAGCTTCTCCCGCAGCGAGGTGAGCCGGGTTGGCGCCTTGTCGGGTGCGAAAAACTCGCGCGGGTGAGGCTCGAACGTCAGCACGCAGGCGGGCACACCGAGCCGCCGCGCAGCGCGTGTGAGCTCGTCCAGCATGGCCTCATGGCCGAGGTGCACGCCATCGAAGTTGCCAATCGTGAACGCAGTGGGGCCCTTTGCAACGGCAGGCAGGCCGTGTGAGATCCGCATACATCCAAGCCGTGGTGTAACTAAAAGCTTGAATTATAGCGTGTTTTACGATAGGCGGTCTAGCAGAGCGCGGGGCGCGCCCTAGGAGTGTGTCGGACTTTGCCGCGACACACTCCTTACGCAAAACTGCCCGCAGCCAAAAGGCAAGATCAGATGCGAAATACAAACATTCGGACCCACGCGCGCCCCTCTTTGACTCCAAAACGGGCCTTTTCACCCCGTTGTGTCGGAAGTCTGCGGGCGGTTTTGCATTTAGCAGCCGGTCGGAGCCTCAAGTCCGACGGGCTGCTAGGCAGTTGCGTGGTAGAGCGAGGTGTTGTCGACACCCTTGCTCAACGCGGTCCCGAACGCTCCTCCGAGCAGGATGAGCGTCGGGCCGGTGATTCCGTATTGAGCGATCCTTGGCAGCTCTCGCAACGTAAGCGCGATGCGCCGGGTTTGCGGCAAGGTCACGCTTTCCGCGACGAGAACCGGCACCTCAGGCCGCACGCCGGCCACAAGCAGTGCCGCGGTGATCTGCGCGGCCTGACCTGCGCCCATGTAGATGACCGCAGTGTCGGCGGCCGCGACGGTCCTCGCCCACTCGCTGGGCGCCTCCCCTTCCCCGACACGCGGAGTGACGAAAGCGACACTGCGCGCGACGCCGCGTTGCGTAAGGGAAATCCCCGCCTCGGCAGCTGCGGCGAGTGCCGAGGTGACTCCCGGCACGACTTCGCACGGAATCCCGGCGGACTCCAGGGTCGCGAGCTCCTCCTGCGCGCGCCCGAAGAGCATCGGGTCGCCGCCCTTCAACCGCACCACCACTGCGTGCTTGCGCGCGGCGTCCACGAGGCGCTTGTTGATGAACTGCTGCGCCGTGGCAAAACGGCCGCAGCGCTTGCCGACCGCGACCCGTTCGGCGCGAGCGGCCAGCGCCAGCACTTCGGGATGCACGAGCGCGTCGTGAAACACGACGTCGGCCCGCCGCAGGGTCTCAGCGGCACGCAGGGTCAGAAGATCGGGCGCGCCAGGCCCGGCTCCCACCAGGTAGACCTTGCCGGCAACGCTCCGCGTTGCCCGAGGATTTTGTCGAATTGTCATTCGACAAAATCCTTAACGAAAGAACATTTGATGGAGTTGAAACGCATAGCCTATTCTGCAACGGTTTTCGGTAAGGAATTTGTCGGGCTCTCGCCCGACAAATTCCTCACGAGAGCTCGCGCCGGCGGAACAACGGCAGCGGCTGTTCGACGGAATTCTGGTAGGCCTCGCTGAAGTCGCCGAACGCGGACAGCGCGGCACGTGGATCTTCTCCGGCGCGCAGGGCAAATGCATTGAAGCCGCAACGGGCGAGATAGAAGAGCTGATCGCGCTGCACGTCGCCGATCGCCCGCAGCTCGCCCCGGTAGCCGTACCGATCGCGCAGCAAACGGGCGATGGAATAGCCGCGGCCGTCGGTAAACTTCGGAAAGTTCACCGCGACCAAGCCGAAGAGCGGAAGGTCCTCGGCAATCAGCGCCGGGTCTTCATGGCTGTCGAGCCAAACGCCGATTCTCTCGGCACGACGCCGCAGCGTGTCACGCTCTGTCCGCCAGAGCGCGAGCGGCACGATTACATCGCCGGCCGGAGGCAGCAGCGGCAGGCCGCCGTCGTCCGCCGAATCAAGCAATAGCCAGGGATCGCTCGCGACGCTGCGCTCTTTGATGATCAGTGCCATAGATACGCTCCTTGAAAGGCTCGATGCCGATGCGCCAAACGACGTCGATAAAGCGCTCGGCCTCAGAATCGCGCCGCTCGAGATAGACCTCGATCAGCCGCTCGATCACGTCGGGCACGTCGGCGCGCGCGAACGACGGTCCGATCACTTTGCCGAACGCGGCCGGCGCACCGGGCCGGGCAAGGCCTTGATTGCCGCCGATGCTGATCTGGTACCACTCGTCGCCGTTCTTGTCGACGCCGAGGATCCCGATGTGGCCGACGTGGTGATGGCCGCACGAGTTCATGCAACCCGAGATGTTGAGATCGAGCTCGCCGATATCGTGGAGATAGTCGAGCCGGTCGAAGCGGCGCTGGATCGCCTCCGCCACCGGAATAGACTTGGCGTTGGCGAGCGAGCAGAAGTCCCCGCCCGGGCAGCAGATGATGTTGGTGAGCAGGCCCACGTTGGGCGTCGCGAATCCGAGCGGTTTGGCTTCATGCCACAGCGCGTGCAGGTCGGACTGCCGGACATCGGCGAGGATGAGGTTCTGTTCGTGAGATACGCGCACCTCGCCGAAACTGTAGCGCTCGGCGAGGGTCGCCACCGCGTCCATCTGCCCGGCCGTCGCATCGCCCGGCGCCTCACCGGTCTTCTTGAGCGAGAGCGTGACTGCGGCGTAGCCCGGCATCTTGTGCGAATGGACATTGCGCTTGGCCCAGGCGGCGAACGCACGATCGAGACCGAGGCGGGTGCGGTAGCCCGCGTCGTCCCCGGGCAGGGCGTCGTACGACGGTCGCGTAAAACGGGCTTCCACGCGTTCGATCTCGGCTGCGGTCAGCGTGGCTGGCCCATCCTTGAGATACGCCCACTCTTTCTCGACCTCGTCGCGAAAGCACTCGGGGGTGCGCGCCTTCACGAGGATCTTGATCCGGGCACGGTACAGGTTGTCGCGCCGGCCGTAGCGGTTATAGACGCGCAGGATGGCCTCGAGGTAGGTCAGCAGGTGCGGCCACGGCAGGAACTCGCGGATCACGTGGCCGATGATGGGTGTGCGTCCCATGCCTCCGCCGACGATCACCCGGAAGCCCACAGCGCCCGACGCGTCGCGCGTGGCGTGCAGGCCGATATCATGCAGAAACGTCGCGGCGCGATCCGCCTCGGAGCCGTTAAACGCAATCTTGAACTTGCGGGGAAGGTACGCGAACTCGGGGTGGAAGGTGGACCATTGGCGCAGCACCTCGCACCAGACGAGCGTGTCCACGATCTCGTCGCTGGCTACCCCAGCGAAATGGTCGGCGGTGATGTTGCGCACACAGTTGCCGCTGGTCTGGATCGCATGCATCTGCACGGTCGCAAGCTCGGCCAGGATGTCGGGCACGTCCTCGAGCTTCGGCCAGTTGAACTGGAGGTTCTGGCGCGTGCTGAAGTGCGCGTAGCCCCGGTCCCAGGTACGGGCGATGTGCGCTAGTTTGCGCAGCTGGCGCGAAGACAGCAGGCCGTACGGGATCGCCACGCGCAGCATTGGCGCGTAGCGCTGGAGGTAGAGCCCGTTTTGCAACCGCACCGGCTTGAAGTCGTCCTCCGAGAGCTCCCCGGCGAGAAAGCGCCGGGTCTGGTCGCGATATTGGACAACCCGCTCGGCCACGAGCTGCTGATCGATCTGGTCGTATTGGTACACGTCCGCATCCACCCATTTAGCGGGTCTTGAATCCTACGAGCGAGTCTTTATATTTCAAACGAATATCATGTTAGAATTTAATAACTAAATAGTATTTACGATAACCTCATGAAATTGCAGCAATTACGCTATCTCAGGGAGATCGCGAAGCGTGGGCTCAACCTCTCGGAGGCCGCGGAAGCGCTTCATACGTCCCAGCCGGGCGTCAGCAAACAGATCCGGCTGCTGGAGGAGGAGCTGGGCGTGGACATCCTGGTCCGCCGCGGTAAGCGGGTAAGCGACATGACAGAGCCCGGCCGGATGATCCTGACGATCGTCGAGCGCATCCTCCACGACGCGGATGACCTGAAGCAGGTTGCGCGTGAGTTCAGCTCACAGGGCAGCGGCTCGATCGTGATAGCGACCACTCACACTCAGGCGCGCTATGCGCTGCCACCGGTGGTGAGCAAGTTCATGCAGCGCTACCCCAAGGTGCGGCTTTCGCTGCGACAGGGGAGCCCGGAGCAGATCGCGGAATTCGTGCGGTCCGGCGACGCCGACATCGCCATCACCACCGAAGCCGCGCACCACTACGAAGGACTCACCCTGCTGCCGTGCCACCAGTGGAATCGCTGCGTGATCACGTCGCTCCGGCACCCGCTGCTGCATGAAAAACCGCTCACGCTGGAGGCGATTGCACGCCACCCGATCATCACCTACGACTTTGCGTTTACCGGGGACTCGCCGGTGAAGCGCGCGTTCGACCAGAAACGGCTGGTGCCCAACGTCGTGCTCACGGCCATCGACGCGGATGTGATCAAGGCCTACGTCGAGAGGGGGCTCGGCGTCGGCATCCTCGCCAAGATGGCGTTCGACCCGGCCCGCGACATGGGGCTGCGGCTGATCGACGCCAGTCACCTCTTCGAGCCCAGCATGGCACGCATCGGACTGCGTCCCAATGCCTATCTGCGCGGCTACGTCTACGAGTTCATCGAGATGTTCGCGCCCCACCTGAAGCGCGCGGTCGTCGACGCGACACTCAAGGGCGAGGGATCAAGCTACGAGCTGTAAGCGGGTTCAAGGTTCAAAGGTTCAACTCGGAACCCGGAACTCAGTTCGCAAGGTGCTGGCGCAGCCACGCGCTCGCCCCGTCGACTAGCGCCACAAGCACCAGCATCGCGATGATGACCGTCAGTGCCTGCGGCTGCTGGAAGAGAGAGAGACTCACGTAGAGAATCTGGCCCAGCCCGCCCGCGCCCACCACGCCGAGAATCGCCGCCATGCGGATATTGATTTCCCAGCGGTAGAGCGCGTAGGCGACGAACTGTGGCACGACGTTCGGCATCGTGCCGTAGAGAAACGCAAGCGCAGCCCGGCTCCCCGTCAGCCGCAACGCCTGCGCCGGTTCCTCGGGAGCATTCTCGAGCGTCTCCGCGAACAGCCGCCCGATCACGCCCGCCGTGTGCCACGCGAGCGCAAGCGTTCCGGCAAAAGGGCCGAGCCCAGCTGCCATCACCATCAGCGCCGCCCAGACCAGTTCCGGGATCGAGCGCAGGAAATTCAGGATTAGCCTGGCCGCGGCGCGGGGAAACGGGCCGAACCGCCCCGCGGCAGGCAACGCGAGCAGCAGCCCCAATACGGCGGCGAGCACAGTGCCGGTTGCCGAAATGGCGAGGGTTTCGAGCGTGCCGACGCCAATGCGGGCGAGATAGGACGGCGACAGATCGGGTGGGAAGAACGACGCGATGTAACGCCCCATTTGGCCGAGCGCCTCCAGCGAGGCGAGCTGACCCAGGTCGAGCGACAAAAAAACAAAGCTCGCCCAGATCGCGCCGACCAGCACCATCAGCACGACCCAGTGTGCGCGCCTCACGCCGTCACCTTTCGCAGCAGCGCGCTGATGCCGTCGGCCAGCATCACGAGCAGGAGGAACACGATCAGGATCGTGCTCACCTCGCCACCGCTCAGCATCCGCATCGAAAGCTCCATCTGCTGACCGAGGCCGCCCGCCCCCACGAAGCCCATGATGACGGATGCGCGCACGGCGCATTCCCAGCGATAGACCGAGTAGGACACCAGCTCAGGCAACACGACCGGCCACGTGCCGTAGAAGAACGCTTCGATCCGCCCGCTGCCCGTTTCGAGCAGCGCGGTTGTGGGCCGCGTGTCGTTCGACTCGAGAATTTCCGCATAGACCTTGCCGAGCATGCCCCCGTATGCCACTCCGATGGCGAGCACACCGGCTGCGGGTCCGAGCCCGACGGCGCGCACGAAGAGCAGCGCCCAAACGATCTCGGGAATGCTGCGGAAGAACATGAGCGCGAATCGCGCGGGCAGGCGCAGGATGCGCCCGGCCAGATAGCCCGGACCGGGCCCGATGCGCGAAATCGAGAGGCTGCGCGCGACAATCAGCCCCAGGGGACAGGCGAGCACCATCGCGAAGGCCATGCCGGCCGTTGCGATCGCGAGCGTCTCGAGTGTGGATCGCATGATGAGCCGCATGAACTCCGGCGATGTCGCGAGCGGAAAGAAACTCGCGATGAACTTGCCCATCGTCTCGCGGCTGCGCGCCTCGAACAGCACGCCCGGATTGAACTCCGCCAGGTGAAAACCCGGCACCAGCAGGAGGAGGATGAGAAGCGTCAGACCAGCCCGCGGCAGCGCCGCCGGATCGCGCAGCCGCATTACCGACCCATCACCGTTCACTGGAGTGTGTCTTAAGAATCAAGCAACGTCATGAGCCGCGGATAAACGCAGATAAACACGGACTGACATGTCAAAAACGCTGAAACTCCAAACACAGGAGCAGAATCGATTAGCCGCCGATGAACGCCGATAGACGCCGATCAATAGCAAAGCGGCTGCCGCCGGATTCCCTTGGGCACCATCTCGAGCGGCTGGTTGTCCTGGGTCGGCACCTGCGCCGCCTCGGACGCATACAGATCGGCGAGCATCGCATCGCTTACCCGTACCGGCGGCAGGTCGAATGCAATCTCCCCGCTCTTCACGCCGATGACCCGCGGAAACCAGTGCAGCGCAAGGTCCACGGCATGCAGGCTCGCGACGAGCGTTACGCCCCGCGCGGACGCGTCACGGTTGAGCTCACCGATCACGCGGTCCGACAGCGCCGGGTCCACTGCGGAAACCGGCTCGTCAGCAAGTATGAGGTCCGGTTGCTGGTAGAGTACGCGGGCAACGCCGACACGTTGCAGCTGCCCGCCGGAGAGCTCGCTGCAGCGCTGGAACAGTTTGTCTGCGACCTCCATGCGCGCGAGCCCGCCGCGTGCACCCTCGATATCTATGGGGTAGGCGAGCGAGAGCAGGCTCTTCCAGGCCGGCCACTGGCCGATCCGCCCCGCGAGGACCGCCGTCACGACGCGCTGGCGCGGCGGGATCGGAGGGGCCTGGTGCACCATGCCGACGCGGCCGCGCAGGCGCCGCAGGCCCGCACGATCGAGACCCCACGGATTCGCGCCAAGCAGATTCAGCTCGCCCGATGAGGGACGCAGCGCAGTGGCAAGCAGCTTGAGCAGCGTGGTCTTGCCAGCGCCGGACGGACCGATGATCGCGACACGTTCGCTTTGCCCGATATCGCAGCTGACGCCGCTTATTGCGCGAAATCCGCCCGAGTAGTCGAGGCTGACCCGCGATAACCGGATACTCATGCGCCCATCCTGTCCGCTCGCAATGAAGCTGTCCTACTTCTTCAGCAGTCCCGCTGAGCGCGCAGCCTGCTCGATGCCTTTGTAATTCTCGGGCCGGGTGGGAACGAATTTGCTCGCCCGCTGCAGGTCGAGCAGCTCCTTGTGCGCGGGATTCTTCGGATCGAGCTTGAGAAACGCGGCGGTCAATTTCCTGATGACGGCCGGATCGAGATCGCCGCGCACGGTCCAGTTATAGTCGTAGTACGGCGGCGTCGTCCAGATCACCTTGACCTTGTCCGTGTCGACTTTTTTCTCGCGCACCAGCTTCGCCCACACCGAGGCATTAAGCGCGCCCGCATCGACGCGGCCCGACTCGACCTGGAGCGCGGTCGCGTCGTGCGCGCCCGAGAAGGCGACGCGCCTGAAATCTTTTTCCGGGTTGATCCCGTTCTTCAGCAGGAAGTAGCGCGGCATCAGGTGCCCTGACGTGGAGGAAACCGAGCCGAAGGTGAAGTTCTTCCCTTTCAGGTCGGAGAGACCCCTGATGCCGCTCGCGGCGCTGGCGACGAACTTGCTGGTGAATTTCTCGTCCTCGGCGCGCTGCACGATCGGGATCGCGTTGCCGGTGCGCAAGCGCGCCTGAACGAACGTGAAGCCTCCGAGCCAGGCCATGTCGATCTTTTTCGCGGCCAGCGCCTCGACCACCGCGGCGTAATCCGTTACGGCCGTGTAGTGGACCTTTACGCCGACTTCCTTTTCGAGGTAGGCCGCCATCTTGGAAAACTTGCGCTGGAGCTCGGTCGGGTTTTCGTCGGGGATGGCCGAAATGCGCAGCACGCCCTGCGCGAACACGGTGGTGGCGAACAACAGGCCGCAGAGCACGGCGACGATGCGCTGAAACATGATCTCCTCCTTTTTCAAAAGCTATCTTCGTCTATGGAACACCGGAGACCGGTTGCCGGCTTGGCGAATGGATGATACACGAACGATCGCGCAACGAAAAATCTTGATGCCAGCCCCGATATTGTGTCGATTACACGCGTTTCGCGAAATCGCTCAGTCGAAAACCAAGCACCCAAAGTGTCGCAAAATAGGTGAACGCGCCCAGTGCCACCACCCAACCGAGGCGCAGCGCGCGCTCCGCCGCGCCCATCGCAAGCCACGCGGCGTCCGGGCCCGCCGCAATCCACACGACCGCGAACATCACATAGACCGCGACACCGAGCTTCACGAGAAACATGGACCAGCCCGGCAGGGGCAAGTAGATGTCACGCCGCTTCAGACCGCGTAGCAGCAAGGCGGCGTTGAAGCACGCGCCAAGCCCGATCGCGAGCGCCAGCCCCGCGTGCTTGAGCCACCAGATAAACGTCAGATTCATGAGCTGTGTCACGCCCAGCGTCACCAGGGCCATTTTGACGGGCGTCCGGATGTCCTGCCGCGCATAGAACCCCGGCGCCAGCACTTTCACCAGGATGAGGCCGACCAGCCCGACGCTATAGGCGACGACGGCACGCCGCGTCGCCAGAACGTCCCCGGCCGAAAACGCACCATAATGGAAGAGCGTTGCCACCAGCGGCACCGCCAGCAATGCAAGTGCCGCGGCCGCCGGCACCGCCAGCAGCAGGGTGAGGCGCAATCCCCAATCGAGCAAGGCGGAGTATTCCTCGGCCGAGCGCTCCGCGTAGTATCGCGACAGGCTCGGCAACAGGATCGTACCCAGTGCAACGCCCAGCAAACCTGCCGGAAATTCCATCAAGCGGTCGGCATAGTAGAGCCAGGACACGCTGCCAGTGACGAGAAACGACGCGAAGATGACATTGATGAGCAGGCTCACCTGACCGATTGAAACCCCGAACACGGCGGGCCCCATCTGCCGCAGCACGCGCCGCACACCTTCGTCCTTCAACTCGAGGCGGAAGCGGGGCACCATCCGCAGCCGGGCGAGGAACGGGAGCTGGAAGAGGAGCTGCGCCACGCCTCCAGCGAATACGGCCCATGCGAGCGCCTTGATCGGCGGGTCGAAATACGGCGCGCCCCACAGCGCGAAGCCGATGAACGACAGGTTAAGCAGTACCGGTGTGAACGCCGGCACGGAAAATCGGCTGTAGGTATTCAGGATGCCGCCGGCCAGCGCGACGAGCGAGATGAAGAAGATGTAGGGAAACGTGATGCGCAGCAGCTCCACCGTCAACTCGAACTTTCCGGGTATCGCGGTGAAACCGGGCGCGCTGACGTAGATGATGAGCGGCGCGGCCACCACGCCAATCAGGGCCACGACGAAAAGCGCCCCGGCCAGCGTTGCCGCGACATGGTCGACAAGGAGCCGCGTCGCCGGCTCGCCGTGCCGGTTCTTGTACTCACCGAGGATGGGAACGAAGGCCTGGGAGAAGGCGCCTTCCGCAAACAGCCGGCGCATCAGGTTGGGTATCTTGAACGCAACGAAGAACGCGTCGGTAAAGAGCCCGGCACCAAAGACGCGGGCGATGACGAGGTCGCGGACCAAGCCGAGCACCCGCGAGACGAGCGTCATCCCACTCACCGTCGCGACCACTTTCAGCAGGTTCATCCCGCGCGGCCTCCGTCCCGAGCTGCGGGTGTTCCGAATTCCGGGTTCCGAGTTCCGAGTTCCAGGCTCAGCATCACGAATGTCGATATCAAGTCGCTAACCCTGAATCCGGAACTTTGAACCTTGAACCCTGAACCCCGGAACCCAGGGCGCGACTGCCCGAGATTTGGGCGCGCCTTGCACAAGTTCCGATAAATCCGTATCATAGCGCCCTTTTTCCGATTCAAATTCCGGAGTTTACCGCACATGGCCAACATCGCATCGGCACGCAAGCGCGCCCGGCAGGCGGAGAAGCGCCGCCAACACAATACCGCCCTGCGCTCGAAGCTGCGCAGCGCCGTGAGGAACATCAGGAAGGCGATCTCCGCCGGCGACAAGCAAGCCGCGCGGGAATTGTTTCGGCACTCGACGTCGGTGATCGATTCGATCGCCGACAAGAACATCATCCACAAGAACACTGCGGCGCGCCACAAGAGCCGTCTTTCGGCGCGCATCAAGGCCATGTAGGAAATTGCCGGACCGAGGTCCGGCAATTTCCTTACTCACGCCCCGTTACAGGTTTGTTTCATCGAACACCCGTCCTGAGCGGTCGCGAGGCCAAGAACCACTCGACGTAAAGTTTCTGAAGCCCGCCTCCCGAAGGCGGTCCTTCATTAAGGAATTTGTCGGGCTCCGACAAATTCCTTGCGCGGCAGGACTTGATCAGACAGAATTACCGTCAGGAAAGCACGGCGGCACCAGCCGCCGTGCGCGCTTTTGGGCACTGAGTTTTTCGTTATGTCGCATGTGATGAACACCTATGCCCGGCTGCCCGTCGCGTTCGTGCGCGGCGAAGGCTGCTGGCTGTGGGATGCGCAAGGCAAGCGCTATCTCGACGGCGTTGCGGGCGTCGCGGTCTGCGGTCTCGGCCACGCGCATCCCAAGTACGTCGCTGCCTTGCGCGAACAGGCCGGCACGCTTGTGCATACGTCGAACCTGTACGAGATCACGCTCCAGGAGCAGCTCGCGGACCGGCTCGCCGCCATCTCCGGCATGGAGAACGTTTTCTTCTGCAACTCCGGTTGCGAGGCCAACGAAGCAGCGATCAAGCTCGCGCGGCTCTTCGGCCACAAGAAGGGCATTGAGGCGCCCGCCATCGTGGTGATGGAAAAGGCGTTCCATGGGCGCACCATGGCGACGCTCTCAGCAACCGGCAGTCGCAAGGTCCAAGCGGGCTTCGAGCCGCTGGTGGCCGGCTTCGTGCGCGTGCCGTTCGACGATCTCGACGCCGTGCGGCGAGTGGCGGAGAACAACCGCAGCGTGGTCGCCGTCCTGGTCGAACTGCTGCAGGGAGAAGGCGGCGTCAACATCTGCCACGACGACTACCTCGCGGGGCTGCGCGAGATCTGCGACACCAACGGGTGGCTGCTCATGCTCGACGAGGTGCAAAGCGGCATGGGCCGCACCGGCCGGTGGTTTGCGTTCCAGCACTCGGGCGTCAAGCCCGACGTGATGCCGCTCGCCAAGGGACTGGGTAACGGCGTGCCGATCGGAGCCTGTCTGGCCGCCGGGCCCGCCGCGCAACTGTTCAAGCCCGGCAGCCACGGCTCGACTTTCGGCGGCAATCCGCTCTGCTCCGCCGCCGCGCTTGCCACGCTGCAGATCATCGAGGAGGAGCGGCTGATGGAAAACGCCGTGGGGATCGGCGAGTTCATCCGCAGCGAGCTTTCGCAGAGGCTTGCCGGGTTGCGCGGCGTCACGGAGATCCGCGGCAAGGGGCTCATGATCGGCATCGAGCTCGAGCACCCGTGCGGCGAGCTGGTGCAGCAGGCACTCGAAAAGGGCGTGCTGATCAACGTCGCGGTAGACAATGTCATCCGGCTGTTGCCGCCGCTCATCACGAAGCGCGAGGAGGCGGAACTGCTGCTTGCGACGCTCGTTCCGCTGGTCACGGCATTCCTCGAGAGGCAGAGCGCCCCGCAAGCCGCGGCCCAGTCGGCCTGAGCGCGGGCCTCCGGGGTCGACCCCCATGGAAACCCGTCACTACCTTCAATTCAAGGATTTTTCCCTCGAGGAGTACGAGTATCTCTTCGCGCGCATCAGCTGGATCAAGGACATGTTCAAGCGTTACGTGCCCTACCAGCCACTACGCGACCGCACCCTCGCCATGGTGTTCGAGAAGCACTCGACGCGCACGCGCGTGTCGTTCGAAGCCGGCATGCACCAGCTCGGCGGTTCGGTAATCACGCTCATGACACGCGATACCCAGATGAGCCGCGGCGAACCGATCGAGGACGTCGCGCGCGTCCTCACGCGCATGGTGGACGTCGTGATGATCCGCACCTTCGAGCAGGCCATCATCGAGCGCTTCGCCCGGTTTTCCCGGGTGCCCGTGATCAACGGCCTCACCAACGAGTACCACCCCTGTCAGATCCTCGGCGACATCTATACCTATGTCGAGCGGCGCGGCAGCATCCGGGGCAAGACCGTCACCTGGATCGGCGACTCGAACAACGTGTGCAATACGTGGCTGCAGGCGGCCGAGCTGTTCGATTTCAACGTCCACGTCTCCACGCCCCCGGAATACGAGGTCGAGCCCGAGCGCGCCGGGCTCTATGGCACCGATCACTATGAGGAGTTCGACGACCCGATGCGGGCGGCGAAGGGGGCCGACCTCATCACCACGGACGTGTGGACCAGCATGGGGGACGAGGCCGAGGATGCCGAGCGCAAGCACGACTTCGAGGCCTGGCGCGTGGATGGCCAGATGATGAAGGTGGCGAAGAAGGACGCGCTTTTCATGCACTGCCTGCCGGCGCACCGCGGCGAGGAAGTTTCCGCCGACGTGATCGACGGCCCGCAGAGCGTGGTGTGGGATGAAGCCGAGAATCGGCTTCATACACAAAAGGCTCTGATGGAATACCTGTTGCTGGGGCGGATCAAGAACCAGGGCGATTTGTGGTCAACCTAACGATCCGTGAATCGTGAAACCGAAATCGTGATTCGGAGCGACAGTAAGTCGGAAATACTGCGTCCCATCACTATTCACGTTTCACGATTCACGGCTTTTAAGACATGGACAAGATCAAGAAAGTGGTGCTCGCCTACTCCGGCGGACTGGACACCTCGGTCATCCTCAAGTGGCTGCAGGATACCTACGACTGCGAGGTGGTCACGTTCACCGCGGACATCGGGCAGGGGGAAGAGCTCGCGCCCGCGCGGGCCAAGGCCCGCAAGTTCGGCGTAAAGGAAATCTTCATCGATGACCTGCGCGAGGAATTCGTGCGCGATTTCGTGTTCCCGATGTTCCGGGCAAACGCGATCTACGAGGGCGAATACCTGTTGGGCACGTCGATTGCCCGTCCGCTCATTGCCAAGCGCCAGATCGAGATCGCGCGCAAGGTAAGAGCGGACGCGGTCGCGCACGGCGCGACCGGCAAGGGCAACGACCAGGTCCGCTTCGAGCTCGGCTACTATGCCCTCGAGCCGAATATCAGGGTGATCGCCCCGTGGCGCGAGTGGGATCTCACCTCCCGGGAAAAGCTCCTGCGCTACGCGGAGCGGCATGGCATTCCGGTCGAGGGAAAGAAGAAAAAGGGCGTGGCGCCCTACTCCATGGATGCCAACCTGCTCCATATCTCCTATGAAGGCGGCATCCTCGAGGACCCGGACTTCGAGCCCGAGGAGTCGATGTGGCGC
Source organism: Betaproteobacteria bacterium (assembly GCA_029864385.1). Lineage (GTDB taxonomy): Bacteria > Pseudomonadota > Gammaproteobacteria > Burkholderiales > SG8-41 > SG8-41. Next base: position 16,359 of record JAOTTL010000041.1, read on the forward strand.
ATGACCGTTTCCCCCGAAAAAGCGCCCGGCCGCCCGCAGTCTGTCGAGCTCCAGTACCGGGGCGGCGATATCGTCGCGGTCAACGGCCGCCACTTGACCCCGGCCCGAGTCCTTGCAGAGCTCAACCGGATCGGTGGCCGGCACGGCGTGGGCCGGCTCGATATCGTCGAGAACCGCTACGTCGGCATGAAGTCACGCGGCTGCTACGAGACGCCCGGCGGCACCATCATGCTCAAGGCCCACCGCGCGATCGAATCGATCACGCTCGATCGCGAGGTCCTGGCACTGAAAGACGATCTCATGCCCCGCTACGCGCGCCTCGTCTACAACGGCTACTGGTTCAGCCCGGAGCGGCGCGCGCTGCAGGCGCTGATCGATCATACGCAGCGACCCGTGAACGGCACGGTGCGGGTCAAGCTCTACAAAGGCACGGTCATGGTGACGGGGCGCGCGTCGCGTGGCGACTCGCTATTCGATTCGGACATCGCGACCTTCGAGGAAGATCGCGGCGCCTACAACCAGGCCGACGCGGAGGGCTTCATCCGCCTCAACGCACTCAGGATGCGCATCGCGGCGAAGCGGAAGCGGAGAAACTAACCGCCGAAGCGCCAAGCCGCCAAGCACGCCAAGAAAAACCCAATCAAAATAAAAACGAAAAACTCGACAACCGGAAGTCGGTTCCGGCTTGTCCTTATTGTTTCTGGTTCTCTTGGCGTCTTGGCGGTTCAATTATCGCAATTGGGTTTCTTGGCGGTGTTGGCGGTTAAAATACGCGGCGCTCCGCATGCGGTAGAATTCCCGCGGCGCTGAGCCTTCAGGGAGAGCCTATGCCGTCATTCGATATCGTCTCCGAAGTCAATCATGTCGAGGTCCGGAATGCGGTGGACCAGTGCAACCGCGAGGTCGCCAACCGCTTCGATTTCAAGGGCTCCGACGCCCGCGTCGAGATCAACGACAAGGAAAAGACCCTGACCGCTTACGCCGATGACGAGTTCAAGATGGCGCAACTGCGCGACGTGCTGGTCGGCAAGCTCGCCAAGCGCGGCGTGGACATCCGGGCGCTGGAGTCGGGCAAGATCGAAGCGGTCAGTGGCAACAAAGTCAAGGAAGAGATCAAGGTCCACGAGGGCGTGGAGCAGGAGCGAGCCAAGAACCTCGTCAAGCTCATCAAGGACAACAAGCTCAAGGTCCAGGCGAGCATTCAGGGCGACGTCGTACGCGTGTCGGGTGCGAAGAAGGACACTCTCCAGGACGCGATCGCCCTTGTGCGCAAATCGGTGACCGACTATCCGCTGCAGTTCAAGAACTTCCGAGATTAAATCAGGGAACAGAAAATGGGGAATAGGGAATGGTAAGCCAGTGAGAGCGTGACCATGCCGCGACACAAATCTCCCATTTCCCTTTTCCTATTTCCTATTCACCAGTTTTGAGGCAAGCAGTCCACCGGTCATAGATCCGGTCGGCCACGCGGTGCAGCGCTGCGAGCCGTGCCTCGAGGTCGCGCTGAATCTCCTCGACCGGCTGCACCGCCGGGCTCTTCTTCAGGTTGCGCTCGATCTCGCGCGCGCCGCTCCTGCACCATGCCGCAATCAACTCCGGGGTCATTTCGACGTGGCATTGCAGGCTGAGGTGCTTGCCCAGTACGAACGCCTGGTTATCGCAATGAGCGCTCGCGGCAATGCGCGTTGCGCCCGGCGGGATGGAAAACGTTTCGCCATGCCAGTGGAAGGAGTTGAACGAGCTCGCCCCGAACCAATCGCGCGCGAGCCCGTCCTCGACCGCGTCCACCCGGCCCCAGCCGATTTCCTTGACGGCATTGCGCGTTACCGTGCCGCCGAGCGCCTTCGCCATCAATTGCGCACCCAAGCAGTGGCCAAGCATGGGAACGTCCGAGTCGCGAGCCTTTCGAATGAGGCGCATCGCAGGATCGAGCCAGGGCAAGTCGCTGTTGACGCTCATCGGCCCGCCCATGAAGACGAGCCCGAGGAATTCGCGCGGATCCGCAGGAACGGCTTCACCCTCGTCCACCTTGACGAGCCGCCACGGCATGCCGTGCCGCTCGAGGTATGTGGCAAAATACCCTGGACCCTCGATCGGCGCATGGCGGAAAATGGCGATAGGTTTCATGACTTCGCTGACGGGACGAACGATGCGTCATCTTAGTGCAATTCTGCTTGCCTTCCTATTGGCTCCGGGCGTCGCTGGGTCCGCAGACGTCGCGGTGGTCGGGCTCTTTCCGAACAAGGCAGTGGTGGTGATCGACGGCGGCAAGCCGCGCACGCTGTCCGTCGGCGAGACCACGCCCGAAGGCGTCCGGCTGATCAGCGCAGACAGCGAGTCCGCCACGTTCGAAATCGACGGCAAGCGCGAGACCCTCGCGCCCGGGCAGCGCGGCCCCGTCGCAAGCGGCGCGCCCCGCGACAGCGGGCGCAAGAAAATTGTCATTACGGCCGACTCCCGCGGGCACTTCTTCACCACCGGTTCCATCAACGGGGTCTCCACTCGTTTCATGGTGGACACCGGTGCCACCACGATCGCCCTGTCGAGTGCGGAAGCCAAGCGCACCGGCGTCAACTATCTTGCCGGCAGGAAGGTGTTGACCCAGACGGCAAACGGCGTCGTTCCCGTGTATCGCGTGCGGCTCGAGGCGGTTGATATTCGCGGCATCAAGATGAGCAACGTCGAAGCAATCGTGATCGAGGGCGGCCGGCTGCCGGTCGCGCTGCTCGGGATGAGCTTCCTCAACCGCATGGAGATGAGGCGCGAGGGGGACACGATGATGCTCATCCAGCGCTACTGAACAGGATTCGGGATCGCCAGCGCGGATGACAGCGAGAAGCACATTCCCGACGCACTCAGGCGCCCCTGGACCCCAATCCTGAACAAGACCCTATTGCTGCAAAAAACCGGTGACCGATCGGTCACCGGTCCTTTTTTGGAGTGGCCGAGGTCCTTGCCCGGGGCAATCCGGTCGCGCACCAACTGCTTCAACTCAGGATTCAGCAACACCAACACGTTACTTGGGCTTGTCGTCGGAATCCTGACTCGTGGATCCTGAATCCTGCTTGTCGGGCACCAGCGAGAGCAAGTGGCCGAATTTGGTGCGCTTGGTGCTGAGGTAGCTCAGGTTCGACTTGCGCGGCGGCACCTCAATCGCTACCCGCTCCGTAACGGTGACGCCGTAGCGCGCGAGCGCCTGCACCTTGTCGGGGTTGTTCGTCAACAGGCGCACCTTATGCACGCCGAGGTCGAACAGGATGTGCGCGCCCGCCTTGTAATCGCGCATGTCCGCGGCAAAACCGAGCTCGTGGTTGGCCTCGACCGTGTCGTGACCCTGGTCCTGGAGCGCGTAGGCCCGGATCTTGTTCAGCAGCCCGATGCCACGGCCCTCGTCGAACATATAGACCAGCACGCCCGTGCGCGCCTGCTCGATCATCTTCAGCGCAATATCGAGCTGCTCGCCGCAGTCGCAGCGCTCGCTGCCGAATACATCGCCTGTGAGACATTGGGAGTGCAGACGCACGAGCGTCGGCTCCTCCGTGCGGATATCACCCTTGACCAGCGCCACGAAGACAGTCGACTCCATGCTGTCGGCGTAGACCACGAGCCGGAAATCGCCGGCCTTGCGTGTGGGCAGCGTCGTCTCCGAGCGGCGGCGGATATCACGCTCGCCCTGCCGGTAGGCGATGAGGTCGGCGATCCTCAGGATCCGGATGTTGTGCTCGCGCGCGACGCTCTCGAGGTCTGGCATGCGCGCCATCGTGCCGTCTTCTTTCATGACCTCGCAGATTACGCCTGCAGGCTTCAGGCCCGCCAACCGCGCGAGGTCCACCGCCGCCTCGGTATGGCCAGGCCGCGCGAGCACCCCGCCATCGACGGCCCGCAGCGTTTGCAGCCGGCCGGGCCGGATGAGGTCGGTGGGTTTGGCGCCGTCCGCGATCGCAACGGCAATTGTTCGCGCCCGGTCGTGCGCCGACATGCCTGAGCCAACGCCCTCGCGAGCGTCGATGGGCGTGGCGAATGCGGTGCCGAACTTCGTCTGATTGCCGGTATCGTCGGTGATCAGAGCGAGACCCAGCTGGCGCATGCGTTCCTCGTTCAGGGCGAGGGAGACGAGGCCCCGCCCGTGCGTTGCCATGAACGTGATGGCCTCGGGGGTGGCGCGCTCCGCGGCAACGAAGAGATCGCCCTCGTTCTCGCGGGCCTCATCGTCCACCAGGATCACCATGCGGCCCTTGCGCACCTCGGGCAGGATCTGCTCGACGACGTACTCGCTGGTATTGTCTGTCGCCCTCATCGCTTCGACGGTGACTGGGTAACTAAGTGATTAGGTGACCGAGTAGCGAGCATCTGAGCCGGCGCTGATTAATCACTTAGTCGGTCAATGACTCAGTGAGCGGCCCTCAGCCGGCAGAGCCGCTGCGCCCGATCAAACGCATGAACTCGGCACGCGTCTTGTCGGTGTTGAACTCGCCGGTGAAAGCGGACGTGGTCGCGATCGAGTGCTGCTTCTGAATGCCGCGCATCACCATGCACAGATGCTGGGCCTCGATCACCACCGCGACGCCCGCTGGCTTGAGCGTCTGCTCGATGCAATCACGGATCTGCGTGGTGAGACGCTCTTGCACCTGGAGCCGGCGCGCGAACGCGTCCACCACGCGCGGGATCTTGGACAGCCCGACGATCTGGCCGTTCGGGATATAGGCGACGTGGCATTTTCCGAAAAACGGCAGCACGTGGTGTTCGCACAGCGAGTAGAGCTCGATGTCCTTGACGATCACCATCTGCTGGTATTTCTCGCGAAACATCGCCGAGCGCAGGATTGCCGCGGGATCGAGGTCGTAACCATGGGTCAGGAACTGCAATGCCTTCGCGACGCGCTCCGGTGTCTTCTGCAACCCCTCGCGCGCCGGGTCCTCACCCAGGTCCTGCAATATGGCGCGGTAATTCTCGGCAATGCGCTGCACCAGCACGGGGTTGTACTGGTCGCTGCGGGCATAGCCGTCCATCTCGTTTTCTTCGAACATTTTTCTATAAAGCGCCATAGGGAACCCCAGCGTCAGCAGGAGCAATTCCGCCCGTGCGTCCATCATCTTTTCCGCAGCGGCGGAAAAGATCATATTATCCCGCTTTTTTCCATTAGCGGCCTGACCGACGGACAGACAGGGCCGTCAGGCCGCTAGCCGCTCCCGGACAGACTTGATGATGCCTTCCGTGTTGAGACCGACCGACGCGAGCTGAATTCCCGGGTCCCCCTGGTGGATAAAGCGGTCGGGCAGCCCCAGCTGCAGCACCGGGACGCTCCGGCCCGCCCGTTCCAGCGCCTCGAGGACAGCGCTGCCCGCGCCGCCCATGATGACGTTTTCCTCCACTGTCACCAGCAGGTCGTGGCTGCCGGCGAGCTCCAGCACCAGCACCTCGTCGAGCGGTTTCACGAAACGCATATCCGCGACCGTCGCATCGAACTCCTCGGCCGCCCCGAGGACGGGTTTCACCATGGACCCGAACGCGAGCAGCGCGACCCTCTTCGCGCCGTGCCTGGAGCCGTTGCCGCGGCGGCGAATCTCGCCTTTGCCTATTGGCACCGCGCTCATCTCCCGCACGATCTGGGCGCCCGGGCCGATGCCGCGCGGATAGCGCACCGCGACCGGCTTGTCCATCCGGAATGCGGTGAACAGCATCTGGCGGCATTCGTTCTCGTCCGACGGCGTCATCACCGTCATGTTGGGCAGACAGCGCAGGTAGGTGAGGTCGAAACTGCCATTGTGGGTCGCACCGTCGGCACCGACCAGGCCGGCGCGGTCGATCGCGAAGACGATCGGCAGATTCTGGATCTGCACGTCATGGATGAGCTGGTCGTAGGCGCGCTGCAGGAACGTCGAGTAGATCGCCACCACCGGCTTGTAGCCCTCGCAGGCGAGCCCCGCGGCAAATGTCACCGCGTGCTGCTCGGCGATGCCGACGTCGAAATAGCGCTCGGGATACGTCTCCGCGAACCGCACCATCCCCGAGCCCTCGCGCATGGCGGGCGTGATACCGACCAGCTGCTCGTCGAGCGCCGCCATGTCGCACAGCCAGTCGCCGAACACCTGCGTGTAGCTCATCTTGCCGCCGGCCTTGCCGCCGACGATGCCGTTACTGGCGTCGAACTTGGACACCCCGTGGTAGAGCACGGGGTCAGCCTCGGCCAGCTTGTAGCCCGCGCCCTTGCGGGTCACAATGTGCAGGAACTGCGGCCCCTTGAGCTCTTTCATGTTCCGCAGCGTCGGGATCAGGGCATCGAGATCGTGACCGTCGATCGGCCCGATGTAGTTGAATCCCAGTTCCTCGAACAGGGTCCCCGGCGTCACCATGCCCTTCATGTGCTCCTCGGCACGCTTGGCGAGCTCGCCCAGCACCTTTTCGCCGGCGCGCTTCGCCGCGGTGTAGAAACGCCCGGACATCAGCTTGGCCAGATGTTTGTTCAACGCGCCGACCGGCGGGGAAATGGACATCTCGTTGTCGTTGAGAATCACGAGGAGATTGACATCCATCGCGCCCGCGTTGTTGAGCGCTTCGAACACCATGCCGGCCGTCATCGCGCCGTCGCCAATCGCGGCTATGACGTGGCGTTCGACACCCGCGAGCTTGGAGGCCACCGCCATCCCGAGCGCCGCGCTGATCGAGGTGCTGGAATGTGCGGTGCCGAACGTGTCGTACTCGCTTTCCTCGCGGCACGGAAAGCCGGACAGCCCCTGCCACATGCGCATTCGTTTCATGCCCTCGCGGCGGCCGGTCAGCACCTTGTGGCCGTACGTCTGGTGCCCCACGTCCCAAACAATGCGGTCATGCGGCGTATCGAAGACGTAATGCAACGCAATCGTGAGCTCGACCGTCCCGAGATTGGAGGAAAGATGGCCGCCCGTTTGGCTAACCGACTCCAGCAGAAACGCGCGCAACTCTCCTGCGAGCCGCTTGAGCTGCCGCTCGTCGAGCTGGCGCAGTTCGCGCGGGTAGTTGATCGTGTTGAGGAGGTCGTACACCGGAGGATTTAGCGTTGCGTGCTGAGTGCTCAATGGCGATTCAATAACATTCTCTCGCATCTTGGTAAACCCTGGTGGTCGTCATCCAACAATCAACGCAAAATCCTAACAACCTGTCCGACTTGGCGCCCGGACAGGCTGCTATTAGGAGTTTGCCGACCCAAGCACGGCAAACTCCTCGGCGGTCAAAACTTCCGCAGCACGATGAAATCCGCGAGCTGCTGCAGCCGCAACGCCCGCTCACCGAACGTCTCCAGCGCCCCGAGAGCCTGCTCGCGTAGCTCCTGCGCAAATTCCCGGGCCCGGCTCGCGCCCATGGCGCTGACGTAAGTCGGCTTGTTGCTTCTCGCATCCTTGCCCGCGGTCTTGCCCAGCGTCGCGGTCGGTGAATCGGCGTCGAGCACGTCGTC